>VXOF01000079.1 GCA_009840285.1 Nitrospira sp. SB0662_bin_26 | reverse complement strand
AGCGAGGACACAACGCAGCCATGCGCCCGATAGTGCAATAAAGCAGAGGTTCCTTAGCCATATTTTATTTTTCTGGATCGCAGCCAAGGAGTATATCAGCATGAGCCTTGAAAAAATGGAAACATTGGAAGTTCGCGTGCGGGGGTTGGTTGAGCTAGTCCGGGAGTTAAAGGAGGCCAATGCATCTCTTGAAGCGCAGTTGACCTTGGCTCAAGAGGAGTTGTTGCAGCGGGAGGACTATGGACGCGAGTTGGAAGAAGAGCGCGGGAATATCAGGTCGCGCATCGAAAAGGTCCTGGAGCAACTGGATAACATGGACACGTCGGAGGCCGGCCTGCAAGAGGCGGTCCATGACTAATAGCATCGAGGTCGACGTATACGGGCAGAAGTTGGCTTTACGGCCGATTGAAGATGAGAGCTATGCACACGAACTCGCCCGATACGTGGAAGGGCAAATGCAGACCATCGCAGAGGGGGCGACCGCAACCACGCCCCTCAAAATTGCCATTCTGGCCGCGATGAACATTGCGGATCAATTGTTTCGGCAAGAACGTCGCCGGCAGGCCGGCGAAGCTGAAGTCGAGCGTCGAGCCGAGGGGCTCCTGGAGTGTATCGACTCGCATTTGGAGCTGGACCGTTCCTGAACCCTCGACGGGAACCGCTGAGTTATTGTGATAGCGGGATGCAGGGCAAGGCGTCCCGGAGCGAAACCCGAGGCTTATCAGAGAGATAGGTGAGGGTTGAGCGAGGACACAACGCCGCCATGCGCCCGATAGTGCATTAAATCAGAGGTTCCGACGTTGTTGCATGAAACGTGGCGCTTTGATAACGTGTGAGAAACGTGATTCAAATGTTTAACCTTTGAGAGAAGGATACATTCGTCGACCAGGAAGAACGAGTGGCATCTGACATGGAATGAATCGAGTAGTATAAAACCGAGGGTGTGAATAACCGACGGGTCATACGGTGAGGGTTGAAGGATGGCTCCCCCTGTCGGGCTGAGAAGGTAGCCATAAGGCAGAAAGAGTCATCCGGGCAGATCGTTCATAAAAGAGGTCTGAGCTTAATGGATCCAAGCAAATGGCGGATAGAATGTTAAACCGATGGAGAAACCTGGGCGTTAGCCAATATCCACCTTTTGCGATGTTTTTCACACACTCAATAATCGCGTAGTATCCGTTTCTCGTCATTCCCTGCCTGTTCTTCTTCGTTCCGCACGCTTCCTGTCGCACGAATCCATGTGAGCCAAGGATCAACGGTGAGTTGATCTCTACGCCCGTGGCAACACGAACATTGTCAATCATTCCAAAGGCTGACCTAAGCGCCTTTGTGTGACTGGTAAGAGAAGGGGGTGACGACCATTTTGACGGATATCATCATCATGGCTGTCGTCGGAGGCATCGGTCTTGGTGCGGGGTTTCTGTTGAATGGAGTGATTCAACGCACGCGCTTCGCCTCGCAACGCCGTAAAGCCGAAGACGAACTGCTTCACTTGACGCAATCCGCGGAACGTGAAGCCGAGCATATTGTCAAGGAAGCGAAAATTGAAGCCAAGGATCTGGTGTTTCAAGCCAAGGCGCAATTGGAAAAGACGGAAAAAGAAAAACGCAGCGAATTGCAGTCGCTGGAAAAGCGCGTGGGGCAACGTGAAGAAGGGTTGGAAAAGAAAATCGCCAATTTCGATCGCCGCGAGGAGGAATTTCGCAAGAGAGAACGCGCGGTCTCGGACCGGGAAGGCTCCCTGTCGAAACAGGAACGAGTCTGTGAGCAGACGATCCGGGAACATCGCGAGGCCTTGGAGCGGGTGGCCGGATTGACCACGGAAGAAGGCAAGCGACAATTGTTGGCCGGGATTGAAAGCGAGGTTCGGTTGGAAGCCACGGGCCTGACCAAACGGATTCTTGACGAAGCCCGGGAAAACGCGGAACGGGAAGCCCAGCAAATCGTGACCAACGCCATTCAACGGATCACTCGTGATTACGTCAATGAAGCCACCATCTCCGTGGTGTCGCTGGCCAGTGACGGCATGAAGGGTCGCATTATCGGACGGGAAGGCCGGAACATTCGAGCCTTGGAAGCGGCAACCGGCGTGGATTTGATCGTCGATGAAACACCGGAAGCAGTGATTGTTTCCGGGTTCGATCCCTTGCGACGCGAGATTGCCAAAATCTCGCTGGAACGGCTGATGCAGGATGGACGTATTCATCCCACGCGGATTGAAGAAGTCGTGGAAAAAGTCAAAGGCGACCTGGAAAAGGTGATGCGGGAAGAAGCCGAAAAGGTGATCTTCGAGGTCGGCCTGTCGGATTTTCATCCCGAGATCGTGAAACTCCTGGGCCGTTTACGCTACCGGACGAGCTACGGACAGAACAATTTGTATCATGCCCGCGAAGCGTCGTATATCTGCGGCATCATGGCCGCGGAATTGGGCTTGGACATCAAGTTGGCCAAACGGGGGGCACTGTTGCACGACATCGGGAAAGTGGTCAGCCACGAAGAAGAGGGCACGCATGCGATGTTGGGCGCTGAAATCGCGAAGAAATACGGCGAGTCCGAAAAAATCGTGAATGCCATTGCCGCACACCATGAACAGGTGGATCCGATTTGTCCGGAATCCGTGCTGGTGGCTGCGGCGGAAGCGTTATCCGCGGCCCGGCCCGGCGCGCGGCGGGAGACCCTGGAAGCCTACGTGAAACGGTTGGAAAAATTGGAAGGCTTGGCCGTGGGCTATGACGGGGTGGATAAAGCCTATGCCATTCAGGCCGGACGGGAAGTGCGCGTGATCGTTCGACAGGAAAAACTGTCCGACAATGAAGCGCTTGTCCTGTCCCGCGACCTGTCCAAGAAAATCGAACAGGAAATGACGTACCCCGGGCAGATTAAGGTGACGGTGATTCGGGAGAGTCGATTCGTCGAATTTGCCAAATAACGGAACCTCTGATTTATGGTGATAGCGGGATGCAGGGCAAGGCGTCCCGGAGCGAAACCCGAGGCTTATCAGAGAGATAGGTGAGGGTTGAGCGAGGACATAACGCAGCTATGCGCCCGATAGTGCATTAAATCAGAAGTTCCTAACTCGGACGAGGAACAGAAAGCGGTCATATTTGTGGTTGTGTTGTTTATCGGTGACATTGTCGGTGAACCCGGACGGCGGAGCATCACCAATCACATCCACAGGGTGAGCGAACAGTATCACGTCGATATTGTGATCGGAAACGCCGAGAACGTGGCCGGCGGGTTCGGCATCACGGCCGATCTGGCCAATGATTTATTCGACCTGGGATTTTCGGCGCTCACCACGGGGAATCATGTCTGGGACAAAAAGGAAATGGTGGAGTATATTCGCAAGGAACCCAGGATCCTGCGACCGGCCAATTATCCCGACGGCACCCCGGGGCAAGGGTCGTTCGTCATTGAACGGCCGAACGGCCAGAAGATCGGGCTGATCCAGGTCATGGGCCGGGCGTTCATGCCGGCGCTCGATTGTCCCTTTCAGGTGGTCAAACGCGAAGTCAAAAAGCTGCAAGCCCACACGTCCAGCATTATCGTGGATATGCACGCGGAAACCACGGCCGAGAAGATGGCCATGGGGTATTTTTTGGACGGCCAGGTGACGGCCGTCGTGGGGACGCATACGCACGTGCAAACCGCGGATGAGCAGATCCTGCCCAAAGGGACGGCCTATTTGACGGATATCGGGATGACCGGTCCCGTCAATTCCGTCATCGGCATGAAAAAAGAACTGGTGATCGACAAATTTCTCACGCAGATGCCCCGGCGGTTTGAAGTCGCCTCCGGCCCGGCGGTGCTTGGCGCCGCCGTGATCGAACTGGATCCCGGAACCGGAAAAGCCACCGGCATCCAACGCGTGCGAGAAATCGCGTAACGTCACGCTTCCGACCCGTGTCTGCCGCCCCCCCGACTGTTTTGACGGTTACCGAATTGACGGCGGGCATTCGCGCGACCCTGGAACACGCTTTTTCGGAAGTGTGGGTCGAAGGGGAGGTTTCGAACCTGCGCATCCCCTCTTCCGGCCACGTCTATTTTTCCCTGAACGACCAGGACAGCCAAATCCGCGCGGTCCTCTTTCGTCGCTTCGCCGCGGCGCTCCCGTTTCACGTGGAAAACGGTCTCACCGTGCTGGCCAAGGGCCGCGTCAGCGTGTACGAACCGAGAGGCGATTATCAGCTCCTGTTGGAGTATCTCGAACCCAAGGGCATCGGCGCGCTGCAGGTGGCCTTTGAACAACTCAAGAAACAGTTCGATCGGGAAGGCCTGTTTGATCCCGCGCGCAAGCGCCCGCTTCCGCTTTTCCCTCGCCGCGTGGGAGTGATCACCTCAGGGACGGGAGCCGCGCTGCACGATATTGTCACGGTTGTCCATCGCCGATGCCCGGTGACCCGCCTGCGAGTGTTTCCCGTGTCCGTGCAGGGACCCGGGGCCGCGCAGCAAATCGCGGATGCCGTGCAACTGGCCAATCAACACACGGATCTCGACGTGCTCATCGTGGGGAGAGGGGGCGGGTCCTGGGAAGATCTCTGGAGCTTTAACGAAGAGGCCGTGGTTCGGGCCGTTGCGGGCTCCCGCATTCCGGTGATTTCAGCGGTGGGCCATGAAATTGATTTCACTTTGTCGGATTTTGCCGCCGATTATCGGGCTCCGACGCCTTCGGCCGCGGCGGAAGCGGTGTCTCCCGTTCTCGTCGATGTGATCGAAGACATACGGGACAAGCACTCAAGGCTCACCCGGGTCATGCACGGCATATTCAGGTTTCACAGGGATCAGGTGAAGTCGGCCTTGCACGTGCTGCCCGTTCCTTCACAAATCCTCCAACGTCAGGTGCAACGGATAGATGAGCTCAGCTTCCGTCTTGGAAGCGGTATCCGGTCAATGCTGGCTGCAGTGCGTCCGAGACTGGATGCGTTAAACGCCGGTCTGCAAAGAATCGGCCCGGGTCAATCGTGGCAACGGGGGAGCCTGATGCTGCCCCAGCTTCGTCAACGACTCTCCAGGGCCATGCCATGGACGCTCACCGGGAAAAGGCAGCAATTGCGAACCGTGGCCAGTACGCTGGACACCCTGAGTCCTCTCGCGATTCTGTCTCGCGGGTACAGCATTCTCGAGACCAGTCCCGGCGGCACGATTGTGAAGGATGCGGAATCCGTCCGGGTCGGCGACCGGATTCACGCCCGATTGGCCGAGGGGCGGCTGTCCTGTCTTGTTGAACAAACGGAGCGGCAATCTTGAGGAACCTCTGATTTAATGCACTATCGGGCGCAGGGCTGCGTTGTGTCCTCG
>VXOF01000050.1 GCA_009840285.1 Nitrospira sp. SB0662_bin_26 | reverse complement strand
ATCAGTCGCGGTGGTTACGAGTGGGAATACCCGTTTTTTGCGTTCACGCATTCCACCAGGTACCAATATTGGAAGGGATCCATCTTCTCCTTTTTCGCGACCTTGAGGGGCGTGCCGTCGAGCACGTGATCCAAGGACAAATCCGTGCGGAACCCGATCCGCTGGCAGATGGGGGAAATCATTTTCTCCACGGCGGCAATGAACTTATTCCCGTTGCTGAAGTGGTTCAACATGACGATGCGGCCGCCGGGACGGCAGACGCGAATCATCTCCGAGACGACTTTCCGGTAATCCGGGACCGCGGTCACGACGTAGGCGGCCATCACCAGGTCGAAGGTATCGTCCGGGAACGACATGTCTCCCGCGTCCATGCGTTGGAGCGTGACGTGCTCGAGGCTATGCTTGGTAATGCGCTCCTCGGCCTTTTTCAGCATGCCTTCCGAGAGGTCGATGCCCGTGATCCGGCAGTGGGCCGGATACAGGGGCAGGGCCATGCCCGTTCCCACGCCGACTTCCAGCACGTGCTGATCAGGAGCGATGTTCAGCCCTTTCACGGCCGATTCGCGTGACTCGTCAAAAGCCTTCCCGAAGGTTTGGTCATAGACTGAGGAGTAATTCGTATAGACGCGCTCCAGGCTTTCGAGGTTCATGGCCTGTTCCTGTTGGTTTATTCCATTTCCCATGCCATACCCCTTGCTAGTTGTGCGATTGGATCACTTGCGGCTACAGGAACGTTACTTCGGGAGAGCGTGAGACGGGAGTGCTCCCGTTCTGCCCCGGCACCCTTGGAAGGCCCATCTGAAGCGGGCACGATAGGGGCAGAAATTTAACACTACGCCGACTATGAGTCAACCGTTTGGTATCCCGTTTTCATCCGGTCGAGAGGCCGGCCGGGCGGCTGATAGGCATTGAAAAGAGATAGGGATGTTTCTTACAATTCAACGTTGCCGTCAGGTTCAAAAAACCCCTAGGCTATCCATGCCAATCTGAAGCAAAAAGGAGAGACCGCATGAGCTCACGTGAACGATACCACCACCGGAAAAAGGCATTCGGGCTCATGCTGTTGTTGGCGTTGGGAGTGATGGGATCGCCGGCGTTGGCGATCGACGTCGAGTTGACACTGGAGCAAGCCAAACAGATCATGGCCTCGGCACGAGGGCCCATGGAGCAGGCGGCTTCCAATGACGAAATGTTCGCCATCATCAAGGCCGCGGACAAGAACTCCCGCATCGGGGACGACCCGGCCGTCAAACCCTGTGGCAGCAGCGCGATTCTCCGAACGAAAACCTATTGGTTCGAATATTTCGGACGCGAAGAAGGCCGCCGGTCCAAGGTCGCGAAACAGGAAGTCCGGATGCCGGAATCCAAAATCCAGGAAATCCTGAATATGCCCAACCTGGAAATGGAGATCGGGCTGTGCGGGCAGGAAGAGTTTTTTGCCGAAGGGGCCGACGTGGCCCTGCAACAAGGGTCCACGAACGTCATGGCCGTGGACAAAGGCAAGCCCAGCCGCGGCCGGAAAATTCCCGGATCGGAGATGGACTATGTGTCGCGGTTTTCCGCGCGGTTCGCCTATCAGGATTTTGACCCGCAGGCCGTGACGAATATCGTCGTGTTTTTCCCCGACGGCAAATTGGTCACGATCGAGGCGGATTTTTCGAAGATCAAGTAAGGCCCGGCGCTCGTCGGGCCGGGAATCAACTCAAGACGCGGAAGCCGGCGTTTCCGATTCCACCATGCGTAGCGTATACAGGTGGCGGTAGAGGCCGTCCTGCTGCATGAGCGCCGCATGCGTGCCCTCCTCGACGATCCTCCCCTTGTTGAGCACGACGATCCGGTCGGCTTCCTGAATGGTCGTGAGGCGGTGCGCGATCACCACGGTCGTGCGTCCCGCCATGAGTTTCTGTAACGCACGTTGGACCAGCAACTCGGATTCGGAATCCAGCGCCGACGTCGCTTCATCCAGAATCAGGAGCCGGGGATTCTTGAGGATGGCCCGGGCGATGGCAATGCGTTGCCGCTGCCCCCCCGACAGGTTGACGCCTTTTTCCCCGACCAGCGTGGCATACCCGTCCGGGAGCGCCGAAATGAATTCATGGGCGTGCGCCGCCCGGCTCGCTGCCAGAAGATCCTCTTCCGAGGCGTCTTCCCGTCCGTATCGAATGTTTTCCATGATCGTGTCCCCGAACAGCACAGTTTCCTGAGGGACGATGGCCAGTTGTCGATACAGGCTGGACAACTGTACGTCCCGCAGGTCCTGCCGGTCGATCGTGACGGCCCCTTCAGTCGGATCATAAAACCGGTGCAAGAGGTTGGCGATCGTACTCTTCCCCGAACCGGTCGGGCCCACCAACGCCACGATTTCGCCCGGCTGAACCTCGAAGGAAAGATCAGTGAGTACCGGGTGACGCGGGTCATACGCAAAACTCACGTGTGAAAAGCTGACGTGGCCTTGCACGTCACGCAACGCGCGGGCGTGCGGGGCATCCGTGACTTCCGGTGCGGTATCGAGCAATTCGAACACGCGTTCCAGGGCACCCTGTCCTTCCTTCAACTGAGAAAAGATGCGTGCCGCGGCGCCGAACGGACCGATGAGAATCCCCGCGAACAACACGAAGGCCAGGAGATCCCCGGGAGTCATGGCCCCGTCGATCACTTGCTTGCCGCCGTACCAGAGAACGACCCCGGCCATGATGAACGTCAGGAGGGTAATGACGGGGACGAACACGGAGAGAATTTTGGCGCGGCGGAGCGTGCCGGACACCAACCTGTCGACCGCGGCGCCGAATCGGCTTTCCTCCCGGTTCGTCCGGACGAAGGATTTCACGACCCGAATCCCCGAAATCACTTCTTCGATGAGCGTGGACAGCGCGGCGGTGTGATCCTGTATTTGCGTGGAGAGGGACTTCAACCGCTTGCCGAACAACCGCGCCACCAGGACCAGGAGCGGCAGCAATAGGACGATCAGGAGGCAGAGTTTCCAATTCATGAACAGGAGGAACGCGATGCCGCCCACCAGCGTCACCAGTTGTTTGGCGGAATCGATGGGCGTTTCGGTCACCAGGTTCTGGATGACGCCCACGTCGTTCATGAGCCTTGAAAGAATTTCCCCGGTTCGCCGTTTGGCAAAGAAGTTGAGTGACAGGGTTTGCAAATGGCGAAACAGGTGGATGCGGAAATCCGCGATGATCAGTTGGGACAGGCGGGTGCTCAAGTAGCTCTGGCCCATGCTCAGGACGCTTTGGACGACGGCGATTACCAGAAACAGCAGGATGGTCTGCGTCATGCGTTCGACGTCCCGTTGGACCGTGATGAGGTCCCACAGCGTGCCGCCGAGTCTCAGCAACGTCAGGTTGAGGGCCGCCACACCCATAATCAGGACGCCGGCCAAGGCCAGTTGAGAAAGATGCGGCCGGACAAACGGGAGCAGGCGGGAGAAGTGACTCATGGCAAGAGCGAACCGTCAGGACCGGCGGGAAAGGAGTGCGGGGAAACGGGTAACCATGGACCGTCGTGGGGCCGGGCAACGACAGGATGACTCTGCCGTCTGTTCCCCTCCTTTGCCTGCCCTGAGCGAAGTCGAAGGGTCAGGACGGGGACTTTTTCCGAAGAGGGAAAAGTCGGGAGGTAGAGAGTATTTCCCCGGCCCACCTGGTGCTGGAATCGTGAACCTCAGTTCCGCCGACGGGCGAATTTCATGCGTCGGCGAAGTTTTTTATGCTTATGCTTCCGCATTTTTTTTCGTCGTTTTTTAACTACACTCGCCATTCAGACTCCTTCAATTCTTCCTCAGGCGGAAGCTCATCGCTCTTCGCCGATCCGCGTCTCACGAACGGCCTGGAGACACGCGATCAGAATAGGTACGTAGCGGTGCAGAGGTAACACAGCGTTCCAAGAAGTGTCAAGAAACGGCGCGGTTGACGGCTTTTGAGGTTTTGACAGGCTCCCGCTATAATGGCCCCATGGTTCGATACCGTCTCTCCTTGATCAGCCTGCTGCTGATTCTCGTTATGACCGCGGCGGGGTGCCAGTTCTTCTCCAGCGACAAGAAAGTTTCCGCAGACCATGCACGCTTTGAGCGAATCGTCCAGGCGGTGGAAACCCTGCGCTCGACGTATGAACAGCAAAAGTTCGACGCGATTCAAAAATTGATGTTGCCGTTACAAGGCTTTCAGCAACTCGAAGGTCGGATCCAACGGGACTTCGACACGTATGCCACCATTTCCTTACGCGTCGCGATTGAGCGGATTTACATCAAGAGAGAGCAGATCAAAGTCAACGTGCGATGGGACGGGGCTTGGCGACGTTCTCCCGCAGAAACGCCGGTGGTGGAAAGTGGCCACGGGGTGTGGGTCTGGCAAGGCACAAAGGATATTCTGTTGGCGGGCGTGGAAGGAGCGATGCCGTTCGGAAAGGCAGACCGCTAACCCCCGTTCCCTGTTCCTGATGAACTTGCGCGTCATGTCCCATGTTTGAGCGGGCCGGTGTCGCCGGCCGTTCCAGCATCAACCACAAATCATTGCCATGAAAAAAAACACGACACGGCATCGGTGGGGGCCGGAGGCTGACTTCCTGGTCATCGGGAGCGGGATCGCGGGATTGCGCGCCGCGATCGAATTGGCTCAACACGGCAAAGTGCTGATCGTGACAAAGGGCAGTCGCCTGGAAAGCAATTCGATCTATGCCCAGGGCGGCGTCGCCGTGGCCATGAACGCCGAAGACGACGTGAACCTGCATTTCTCCGATACGATCCGGGCCGGGCATCAGCTCGGCCGGGAAGACGCGGCACGGGTCCTGGTCGAGGAAGGGCCGACGCGGATTCAGGAACTTATCACCTGGGGCACGCAGTTCGATAAGGTGGGCGGGAAATTCGCCTTTACCAAGGAAGGGGCTCACAGCCGGAACCGCGTGCTGCGGGCCCGGGGCGACGCCACGGGCAATGAAATGATTCGCGTCCTGCTGGAACGGGCCCGGCAGCACGAGAACATTCAATGGTTTGATCGGCATTTCACGATGGACCTGTTGGTCGTGGACGGCCGGTGCTGCGGCGCGGTGGCGGTGAGTGAAGCCACGGGAGACGTCAAACTACTCCCGGCCACGGCGGTCATTCTGACCACCGGGGGCGCAGGCCAGATTTACGGGAGAACCACCAATACGGGCAATGCCACGGGTGACGGCATGGCGATGGCTTATCGGGCGGGCGTGGTGTTGGAAGACATGGAATTCGTCCAATTTCATCCCACGGCACTGCACCTGCCTTCGAGTCCCCCGTTTCTGTTGTCCGAAGCCATGCGAGGTGAAGGCGGGTTACTTCGCAATCGGAAAGGCGAGTCGTTTCTGTCGCGGTATCATCCGGCGGCTGAACTGGCTTCCCGGGACATCGTTGCCCGGGCGATCTGGTCGGAAATGGCCGCGTCCCGGTCGCGCCACGTGTATTTGGACGTCACGCATTTGGGGAAGGATTTCATCAAGAAACGGTTCCCGACGATCTACAGGACCTGCCTGCGGTTCGACATCGATATCACGGAAGAATGGATTCCGGTTGCTCCCAGCGCCCACTATTTCATGGGCGGCCTGAAAGCCGGGATCGATGGCGAAACCACCTTGCCCGGCCTGCTGGCCGCCGGGGAAACGGCCTGCAACGGGGTCCACGGCGCGAACCGGTTGGCCAGCAATTCGTTGTTGGAAGGGCTGGTCTTCGGCTACCGCGCCGCCACGTCGGCGGCGTCTCTCCCGGCGGGCCCCAAGCGGGCGCATTTCAAGAGTCTGGCCGCGAAATTCGCCGCGGAACCGGCCGGCGCGTTGGAAGACAGCGAAAAACTCAGGAACTCCTTGCGCCGGCTGATGTGGACCAAGGTCGGGTTGGTCAGGACCGGCGATTCCCTGATCCAGGCGTTGGCGCAACTCTCCCGGTGGGACCCGCAAATCCAGGCTTCGTTGCACACGCGGTCCGACCTCGAAGTCAAGAACATGATCCAGGTGGCGCGATGTGTGACCGAAGCCGCCCTGTGGAGGGAAAACAGCCTGGGCACGCATTACCGTGAAGATTTCCCAAGCTGCCGGGGTGAGGCGTGGAGAACGCACAGTCAAGTCCGTCTGGACGAACCGCTCGATTCGTCTCCCAAAACCCGGCGGCGCGCCGGGTAGCCAACGCAATACGCCCGATAGGGCAATAACCCTGTCCCCGCCGCCTGCGGGCGTGGCTGCAGCCCAGCCCCGAAACCGCTTTGGGGGCGAGGACTGTCTGAGTGAAGCGAGTTCCGCAGCCCTCTTTCTGTCATTCCCGACCCCGATCGGGAATCCGGTGTCGTTCTCTTCACACACGAGTGAAAATGCAAAGACGCTGGATCCTCGATTAAAAATGTCGAGGATGACAGACAAAACAAAAGAAGAGACCCGGATTCCCGATCAGGGCAGGATGAAAGGGAAGGTGGCTTTCCCGTTCATGGACTTTGTGCTCGTAGCAACCGGTTGTACCGGGTTTGAAGCACAGCCACCCGGGAACCGGCTGTTTGCCTGGGAAAGAAATGCCCGTCGATCGTTGCAACCGGGAGAATGCCGATCCCGCTACCGGTCAGGAAACATTCATCCGCTCCATACAGGAATGCCGGGCGGTAGCGCCCCTCCCGGATTTGCAGGCCGAGCGATGGGGCCACGTCCAGCACAACTCCCCGGGTAATCCCGGGCAGGACGCCACAGGCCAATGACGGCGTGTACAATGTCCTGTCCCTGATAAAGAAAATGTTGCTCATCGAGCATTCGGCCACGTACCCGTCCGTCGTGGCCATCAACCCGTCGAAGGCCCCCCGTTCCGCAGCTTCCCGTTTGGCCAGCAGGCTGTTCAGATAGTTCAGGGTTTTGGCTTGGGTCGGGTGTGAACGTGGCGAAAGCCTACGAATCGTCGTGAGGGTGAGCCTGATGCCCCTGCGCCGTTGGGAGGGTGTGACGTGCGGAAGGGGCCGGTGAAACAGCACGACCGTTGGATCGTCGCCGGTGTCTGCGGCCCCACGCGAGAGCGTCAACCGGATCGCCGCATGGTCCACGCGATTCTTGTCGATAACCTTCTGAAAAATCGCCGGCCACGGTTTGTCGGGTAACGACAGGCCGATCTGCTTACAGGAGTCGGCGAGCCGTGCGAGATGACGGTCCAACCACACCGGTTGCCCGTCATGGATCCTGACGGTTTCGAAGACACCGTCCCCGTACAGGAACCCGCGATCGAAAACGGAGACCCGCGCCCGTTCCGCCTGCACGATCCGGTCGTTCAGATACACCCACATGGCAGGCAACGCGGCGTCCTATTGCAACGCCTCGAACAGGGCCTGGGCCTTATACAGGGTTTCCTGATACTCGCGCCGGGGATCGGAATCCGCGACGATCCCGGCGCCCACTTGCAGATAGGCCCGTTGCCCCGTCAGGACCATGGTGCGGATCAGAATGTTGAAGTCCACGTCGCCGGTCCAACTGATGTACCCCAGGGATCCGGTATAAGGCCCGCGACGAACGGGTTCCAGTTCTTCGATGATCTCCATGCAGCGGATCTTGGGCGCGCCGGTGATCGTGCCGCCCGGGAACACGGAGCGGATGAGATCCGGCGTCGAACAGGCGGGCTTCAGTGTCCCCGTGACCTCGGAGACCAAGTGCGCCACGTGCGAATACTGTTCGATCGTCATGAATTCCTCGACCTGGACCGACCCGTATTCGCAGGCCCGGCCCAGGTCATTGCGAGCCAGGTCCACCAACATGAGGTGTTCCGCCCGTTCTTTCGCGTCCAGCCGCAGGTTGTCCATCAAGGCGTGATCTTCCATGGCGCTGCGGCCGCGAGGTCGAGTGCCGGCAATGGGCCGGGCAGTCACCCGGTTGCCGATGACTTGCACGAGTCGTTCGGGCGAGGACGAGACCAACGCGAGGTTCCCGGTCACGAACAGCCCGGCAAACGGCGACGGGTTCACCATGCGCAGGCGGTGATACAGGTTTTGGCCGACCGCGTGCAGCGACCGGCCCTCCGCCGGATTGAACGCGACGGAAAAGCGTTGGGCGAGATTGGCCTGATAGATGTCGCCGGCGCCGATATAGGTCTGGCACTGTTGCACGCGCTCGACGTACTCCCGTTCAGAATGAGTGCCTTCCATGCTGGAGGCCTTGATCGGTGATTCCCGGGGGGAGGTCGGCACGGGGGCATCCCAGCGGCTGTCCAGTTCATCCATCCTCGCGGTACCTTCTCGATACAACGCTTCATGGGATTCGGCCAGCAACCGCTCGGGGGCCGGCGTGAAAATCATATGCAGCAACCGGGTATGGTGATCGATCACGATCACCAGATCGAAAAACAAAAACTCCAGATCCGGCAGAGGCAGGTCACGGCGGGCCATCGACGGCAGCGTTTCGTAGTGCCGGACGGTATCATAACTGGCGTACCCCACGGCCCCCCCGACGAACGGCGGCAGGGAGTCGGAACGGGGCACGAGGCACGGACCCAGCACGCCGAATAAGGCGACAAGCGGATCCCCGCGATGATGCGTGGTGCCGTGTTCGGTTTCGAAAGTATAGCGACCCGGTCCTCCGGAGAAGACCATGTACGGATCGGCGGCCACGAAGGACCAGCGGGCCTGACCGGACGGCGGTTTCCCGCTTTCCAGAAGAACGGAAGGCCGGTGCGGCGTAGCGATCCGCCGGTAGACGTCCCAGGGATTTTCTTCCAGCAAAGGCCTGGTCCGGACCAGCGGAAACCGTCCGGTGCCGGGACGCGTGGCAGAACCTGAAGTGAGAACGGGCTGGCTCATGGTTTGGGAAAGGGTTCAGACGGTTGTCTATGCATCATAGCGGAGTGGACAAGGGAGAGAAAGCCCTTCAGAAAGAAACGTGGAGGGAGAGAGGTCGATTCCAAGGAGGAAAACAGGTTCGGGTTGACAGTCGAAACCGGATTTTGTTTGAATACCGTGCCCGGATTCGAGAGGCTGGGCCTATGCCTTCGTCACAAGATCCATTGTTTGCAGGGTTGGGGCAGGCCGTGCGTATCGGCACGAATCTGCTTGCGACCTTGATGGTGGGCGGAGGGTTGGGGTGGAGCATCGATTCCTACCTGTTGCCCACTGAACCGTGGGGTTTGGTGGGAGGTCTGATCCTCGGGCTGATTGCCGGTATTCGAAACGCCTACCGTACTGCCCAACGCTGGGATCAATCGTAGCGTTTCCCCTGAACGTTTTCTCGAACACGAAGACGAGGTTCCGTTGGAAGATCCACTGCATCCTTTTGAGCTTCATACGATTGTCCCGTTGTCCCTGTTCGGCTTGGACGTGTCCATCAACAAGGCCGTGATCATGATGTTTGTCGTGGTGGGGCTGGTCATCCTGTTGCTGACGAAAGCGCGTTCGTCCGGCTCCCTCATCCCGACGAAATTACAGAGCGTGGCCGAACTGCTGGTGGAGTTCATTCGCGGGATGATTCACGACACCATGGGCCCGGAAGGAATGCGGTTTTTCCCCCTGATCGCCACCCTGTTCTTGTTTATTCTGTTTTGTAATCTGCTGGGGCTTATGCCCGGCGCCTATACGGTCACGAGTCAACTCGTGGTCACCGGCGTATTTGCCCTGGGGGTCTATACGCTCAGTCTCCTGGTCGGGCTCAAGATCCACGGGATGAAGTTTCTGACTATCCTCGTGCCGTCGGGCACGCCGGGGTGGCTGTTGCCGCTCATGGTTCCGATTGAAATCATCAGTCAACTGGCGCGTCCGGTGTCCCTGTCCGTCCGGTTGTTCGCCAACATGACCGCGGGCCACGTCATTCTCGGAGTCCTCTTCGGATTGGCGATCAGCGGCGGGCTGCTGATCGGGTGGCTGCCCTTTTCTTTTACCGTAGCGCTCTACGGGTTGGAAGTCGGCATCGCCTTCATTCAGGCCTACATCTTTACGATCCTGACGTGTGTCTATATGGGAGACGCTTTTCATCTGCATTAGCTTGAAACGCCTGTTCGATACATTCTTATTAACGATTTCACCAGGGAGAACATAAGATCATGGATTCTGCAGCAGCAGCATTATTGGGCATGGGGCTCGCGGCGGCGGGGTTTGCCGGCGCCGGTGTGGGCATCGGGTATATTTTCGGAAAAATGATCGAGGCCGTGGCCCGCCAACCTGAGGCCGAAGGCCGGGTCGGCAAGTACATGTGGATCGGCTTCGCCTTGGTCGAGGCGATCGCCCTCTACGGGCTGGTGATCGCGTTCATCATTATGGGTCTGCGGAAATAGGACGCGAATGCCATGCCTCAATTTGACGTCCATTTCTTTTCGTCCCTGATTTTTTGGGAAGTCGTCTCATTCGGCATCCTGCTCTGGGTCCTGTACAAATTTGCGTTCCCGCCGATCCTGGAGGCCTTGGAAACGCGTGAACGCAAGATTCGTGACAGTATCGAGCAAGCGGAACAGAACCGGCTGACGGCCGAACAACGCTTGGCCGACTACGAAGCGAAGCTGAACGGTGCGGCGCAGGAAGCCGAGGCGATCGTGGCGGACGCGAAAGCCAAGGCTCAACGGCTGCTGGAAGAGAACGAGCAACGGCTACGCACCGAGTCGGAACGGATCCAGGCTGAGACGACGCAGGAAATCGAGCGGGAACGGCGAAAAGCCCTGCAGGATATTCGGAACGAAGCCGCGGACCTGGCGTTGACGGTGGCGGAAAAAGTCCTGGCGAGAAGTCTGTCGGACGACGATCACAAGCGCCTCGCCCGGGAAGCCGTCCAAGCCGTAGCCGCCGGCGAATCCCAGAAGTAACACCTTATCTCACGCTTCCGCCCGGGCGGTAGCCTTCCAGGTCCAACGTGACGAATTGAAACCCGAGGGCTTTCAGGCCCCGGGTGATACGGTCGCGCCGTACGGGCTCGAGCAACGCGGAAAGCTCTGTCGGGTCCACCTCGACGCGGGCCATGCCGTCATGATCGCGGACCCGCACCTGCCGGAACCCGTCTTCCTTCAACAACCGTTCGGCCTGCTCGATCCGCCGTAATTTCTCTTCGGTAATTTTTATCCCTCGCGGAATACGAGAGGACAGACACGCGGCCGCGGGCTTGTCCCAGTTGGAGAGGCCCAGGGCTTTGGCCAGGGCGCGGACGTCGGCCTTGCGGAACCCGGCTTCCACCAGCGGACTGCGGACCCCGAATTCCCGGGCTGCTTGCATCCCCGGCCGGTCATCGCCCAGGTCGTCCACGTGGGCGCCGTCGACGATCGTGGCAATGCCCGTTTCCTGTTGGATGGGAGCCAACAGCCGGTACAAATCGGTCTTGCAATGATAGCATCGCAGCGAGTCGTTGCGGACGAACTCCTCGACGTCCAGTTGATTCGTGGAGGCCACGATCAGCGGCGTCCCGATTTCCTCACACAATTGACGGACGGCCTTCAACTCTTCCTGTGGCAGGGTGGGAGACGCCGCGGTGACGGCGGTAGCACGGGCGCCCAACACCTCCGCGGCGATCTTGAGCACAAGGGTACTGTCCACGCCTCCGGAAAACGCGACCAGAACGCCATTCAACCCCTCAAAGCAGTCTAGCAGCGTGGCTGTTTTGGCTTGGAGGTCCCGGGAAACGGGGAGCAGGTGCAGGTCTTGCATCAGGTTCCTATGGAAAGAGACGCGGGCGCCGTTCGCACGGGCAGGGTTCCGAGTTGGCCGCAGGCGCCCAAGACGTCACGCCCACGATTCTGTCTGACGAACACGTCATAGCCTTTCTGCCGGAGGATCGTTTGGAACGCCGCAATGACGGGGTCCGCCGGCCGGCGGAACGGGCTGTTCGGAAATTCGTTGAAGGGGATCAGATTGATTTTGCACCGAATGCCGTGAAGCAGCCGGCTCAAGCGGGCGGCGTCGGCAGCGGAATCGTTCTCTCCTTGTAACAACACGTATTCGAACGTCAGGTAACGGTTCGCCGGGACGGGATACGCGCGGCATGCCTCGAGAAGGTCGGGCAGGGGGTGTAAGCGATTCATCATCGGCATGAGCCGGTCTCGCTGCTCGGACGTCGTGGCGTTCAGCGATACGGCCAGGTTCACGCCGAGCTGGGCGACGTCGTGAAATCGTGGCGAAAACCCCGCCGTTGAAATCGTGATGCGTCGTTTGGGAAAGCCCACACCCCATTCGGTATCGGTCAGCCGGATGAGGGCCTCCGACAGTTCATCGAAATTCGCCAACGGTTCGCCCATGCCCATGAACACCAGGGACGAGATCCGGTCGCCGGGTCGGAGTTGATCCTGGGCCGTCAAAATCTGATCGACAATTTCATGTGCCTTGAGGTTCCGCTTGAGCCCCATTTGCCCGGTTACGCAGAACCCGCAATCCAGGGTGCACCCGACCTGGGTTGACACGCATTGAGTCAACCGCTCTCCATCCGGGATCAGTACGCTCTCCACGGTCAACCCGTCTTTCAGGGAAAACAGGAATTTCTTGGTCCCATCCGCGCTTTGGAAAAGCGTGGGCGACGCCAACCGTTCAAGAACGGCTTCTCGTCCCAGCATCTCCCGATCCAGAAGTGAAAGATTGCTCATCCCGGCGATGTCTTGAATCCGGTGTTGGTAGATCCACCGGAGGATTTGCCTGGTCCGATAGGATGGCCATCCCAACCGGGCCACCAGGGAAGCCATATTCGCAAAATCGAGCGCAACGAGATTGGTCGGGGTTGGCGGGGTCATGGCAAGGACGGGTTGAGGACTAAAAAAACCCTATCACAGGCTGGAAATGTACGACAACACACCCAACCAGAGAGGTTCATGCGGGGTTTCGCCCCCGCACGACGAGGTTCCTTCGCTCTGCTTCCTTCGACTTCGCTAACGCTACGCCTGTCCTGAGCGCAGTCGAAGGGCTCAGGACGAACGGGTGCTTCTCCGGTCACCCTGAGCGTAAGGCGCCACGCGCCTGGAGTCGAAGGGCGCTCGGACAGTCCTCGCCCCCACATAGAGTTCTTGGGACCGGGGCGCAGCCCCGCCCGCAGGCGCCGGGATTAGGCATTCGCATTTATGGTTATGCCCGACCACGATCGGGCATCCAGTGTCTTTGTGGTTTCTGCTTTGAAAAAATAACGACACTGGATTTTGTAGAGCTATGACTAATAACACCAAATATAGGCTTAGAAATATTACATGACAGCAAGTTCATATAGTGGGTGTATGACGTAAACTAAAAAAACTATATTGTCAGGAAAATTGACTCATTTATATGTTAATAAAAATGCAAACATTTCATATTGACTTGCTTTTAAAGAAATGATAAAAGCAAGCAAAAATCAAGCTTGCTTTTGACATGGAAGAAATCAAAGATGAAATCAAGGATATTATCGTCGGCTTGGAACAGCGCATAACTGCGTATGAAACCAAGCTCAAGGACTTCAAGAAGAAGAGGGAGAGACTCAATGAAGAAATTGCGACCATTGAGAAATACTTGGAGTTGGCAAAGACGTTATATCGAGTTGAAGCGGACAAAGCGAAATTGGCCAGTCTCTCCAGCCAAATCATTTCGGATGAAACGGGCGCCCCACCATTACCGGTCACGGATGTCACGGATCAATCCAAGGAAATTCTTCTGGGGCGCAGCAAATACGTCGGGATGAGCGTTCCGGACGCCGCGTTCATCATTTTCCGGGAAACGCGAGGACCCATGCATGCCAAAGAATTGTGTCAGCGTCTCCTTGAGGGTGGGATGCAGATCAGAGGAAAAACACCCGTGACGTCGATTGCGACCTCGCTCAAACGAGACCCCCGTTTCA
Organism: Nitrospira sp. SB0662_bin_26; assembly: GCA_009840285.1. GTDB lineage: Bacteria > Nitrospirota > Nitrospiria > Nitrospirales > UBA8639 > Bin75. The sequence goes on along the minus strand of VXOF01000050.1, from coordinate 27,463 downwards.
AAAAAGTTGGACCGAATACTTTTGCTAACGTGGAGTCAACCGAAAAGTCCGTGAACGCGTCCGGATGACAAGTCCGGACGCGCGTGACTCGATGAACAAGAGTGTCGTTCATCATCATTGCCGCAACGCTGGAAGGAGGTGAGACTTTTGGCAACAGCAAAGAAGAAGGCACCGGCTAAGAAGGCTGCCAAGAAGAAAGCTGCAAAGAAGAAGGCACCGGCTAAGAAGGCTGCCAAGAAGAAAGCTCCCGCCAAGAAAGCTGCCAAGAAGAAGGCACCGGCCAAGAAGGCTGCGAAGAAGAAAGCTCCCGCCAAAAAGAAGAAGTAATCCTTCTCTCCGCTTAACGACACTGCTGGGAGTAGATTCGTCTACTCCCAGTCAGCCTTTCTGCACATCTTTTCAAGAGTCAAAACGCGATGGCGATCACGCCACGACCTCTGCATCGTTGTTCACAATAACGAAATGATGCGACGTTGCCGGACAACGTCTGCCGTGTGACATGAAGAGCGATTCGGATGACGTCTATCAATGAACGTCGTTCTTCCGTGCGACGATTGACAACCGTGTGTCACGAAAAAAGGGGATTGAAAAAAATTGTGTACAGGCGTAAGAAGCGCATAGGGTTTTATGCTTTGCTGTGATGAAAGAGTAAGACGTAGTCTCGAAGAAGACCTGAAAGGAGGTGAGACTATTGGCAACAGCTAAGAAGAAAGCCCCGGCCAAAAAGGCTGCCAAGAAAAAAGCGCCAGCGAAGAAGGCTGCCAAGAAGAAGGCCCCGGCTAAGAAGGCCGCGAAGAAGAAAGCCCCGGCTAAGAAAAAGAAATAGATTTTCTTCCATGTTGCACACGCGGCGGAAGAAGGGTTCCTTCTTCCGCCGTTTTTTTGCGGGGTGTCGCCCCCGCACGACGAGGTCCTTTTGTTTCGGCAAAAGGACCCAAAACCATTGGCGCCCGGGCGTGGCCCTCCGGGTGCCTTTGCCCCCGTCCCGCTTGCGTGGGCTGCGGAACTCGCTTCGCTCAGACAGTCCTCGCCCCCCAATAGAGTTTGCGGAACCGGGGCGCAGCCACGCCCGAAGGCGCCGGGCCATGGCGCGATAGCATCGAGTTTCTTTATTGCACTTGTCTGTCATCCTCGACGCTTGTCCCTGACTTGATCAGGGATCCAGACAATCTATAAAGATCCAGCGTCTTTTCTTTCTCCCGCGGGGGCGAAACCTCGCATGATGGGTACGCGCTTTTGCGTCCCGCAGTGGAGCGGGCGTAAGATCGGCAATCGATGAATCCTCCCTCCTTACTCTCGCTGCCGAATCGGCCGGGTTCCCGTCACAAGCTTCCCGGTGAGGTCCTCTCGCTTCCACTGACGGACTACGAAGCAGCTCGCCGACTCCAATGGCGTCTACACGAAGAACGGGTCTCGGACGTTCGACCGGATACGTTGGTGTTGGTGGAACACGAGCCCGTGCTGACGCTCGGCCGGACCACCAAGGACGCGCATTGGAACGGGCTTGATGCGGCGCCCGAAGGGCGTGCTCTCCGGGTGATTGCAAGTGAGCGCGGCGGGTCCGTGACCTACCACGGACCCGGGCAGGTAGTCGGATATCCGATCGTGAAACTCAAACACTTTTGTCCGGGTCCGAAGTCGTATATGCGCATGTTGGAAGAGGTGATCATTCGTGTGTTGTCGGACTGGGGGATCGAAGGCCGGCGCGTGGACAAGTTCGTCGGGGTTTGGGTGCGGGATCCCGTCTCCCGGGACGGGCCCTTGGCCAAAATCGCGGCGATGGGGGTGAAAATCACTCGTGGCGTGACCTTGCACGGCTTTGCGTTGAACGTCACGGTCGATCTCACGCCGTATGCCGGGATCGTGCCGTGCGGCATTGAAAGCTGCCGTGTCACCTCAATGGCCGAAGTGCTGGGCAAGAAGGTCGAGCCGAACGAAGTCCGTGACCGGATCGCGCGATGTTTCGGGGACGTGTTCGGATTGGACTGGCAAGACTCACGCCATGCGGGAACCTCTGATTTATTGCACTATCGGGCGCAGGGCTGCGTTGTGTCCTCGCTCAACCCTCACCTATCTCTCTGATAAGCCTCGGGTTTCGCTCCGGGACGCCTTGCCCTGCATCCCGCTATCACAAGTAAATCAGAGGTTCCCGAGGGGGCGGGGCGCGGCGTGAGCCGCGTTACAGGCCCCAGCCGCCGCTGACGTGAATGTTCGTGCCCGTCACGTACCGGGCCTCATCAGATAACAGGTACGTCACCACCGAGACAATGTCGTTCACGTCGCCGATGACCCCGGCCGGAATTTTCTTCGCCATCCCATCGAGTTCTCCGGGCGGGGCGCTTCCCGAATCAATAAAGCCCGGTGAAATCGCATTGACCGTAATCCCGTGCGGGGCCAACAGTTTCGCCAGGGTCCGCGTCAGGATCAGGATGCCCGCCTTGGCGATATAATGCGCCGTGACCATAGGCTGGGCTTCCATCTTGTCCGCGTTGGCCATGCCGAACGAGATGATGCGACCGTACTGTCGCGTCTTCATGCCGGGCGCCACCGCCTGGGCCAGATAAAAAATCGGGTGCAGGTTATTGGTAAACATGTCCGACCAGCCTTCCGGTGTTTCGTCGAACAAATTGACCCGGTGATACGGTCCCGCCCCGTTCACCAGGACGTCGATCTTCCCCCAGCGCTCTTCAACTTGCCGGACCAGGTCCCGGCAGGCCGCGGAATCGGACACGTCGCAACGAACGGCGAACCCGTGGCCGCCTCGCTCGACGATAGCCTGAGTGGTCGTAGCGGCATCCTGTTCGCTGGTCCGATAGCAAATGGCAACGGACCAGCCCCGTGTTGCCAGGTCGAGGGCAATGCCTTTTCCGATACCACGCGCGCCACCGGTGATCAGAGCGACTTTCGGGTCCATGGCCGTGCCTCCTTCAAATTAACAATTGCTCCTGCCTCTCAGTCCAGCGCCTGGATCTTCAGGTCGCAAGTTCAAGGCCATTGTAGCGGCGGCATCGTTTGCCGCCAAGTTCCGGCGTGGTAATCCTGTACAAAACACCAGGCTTGTCATCCTCGACCATATGAACTGGATCCCCGATTAAGAATGTCGGGGACTGATCCAGTGTCTTTATCTTTGTAGTTGTAGCCGCGCGATCTTATCGCGCCTGTTGTTGGCCTTTCAGGCGCCATGAGATGGCGCCGCTACAAGTAAATTTTTGGAGACTCTGGCGGAGCCCTAAGGCAGGGAAACGACTCATCGCCGGTCAAGCGGGCGGAGTGTTTCCGTGCCGTTGGATCAACGTGTGCAGCACGTTGCCCGTTCGCGTCGATAACGCCTGCCTGCCTGATCCCGCGTCGTCGTGCAGAAAAGCCCGGATGTCGTCGAACGTATCGAGATCACGTTCGGGATCCAGCAACCCGACAACCAGCCCCGCCCGGTCGGCGCGGGCCCGGCTTTGAGCGAGCACCTCGCCGGTCGACCAGGGAATATTCGCGAAGAGTGCGGGCACGGGGTGTTTGGCCCCCACCAGATAATAGCCGCCGTCTTCCGTGGGACCCAACACCACGTCCGTGGTCTGCAACAGCGCTGTCGCGCGCTCATAGTGCCGGGCGGCCAGGTTGGGAATGTCCGTGCCGACAAGCACGGCATGCGCGTACCCGCGGTTGAACGCGGCGGTGAGCGCGTGATCCATGCGCTGTCCGAGATCCTCACCCACCTGGTCGCACAAACGGATGCGATAACGGGCCGCCAGCGTTTGGAAAAACGGATGGTCCATCCCGGGCGTGCAGGCCAGGAACACGTCGAACCCTCGCAACGACCTGGTGCGCTCCACGGCGTCCATGACCAGACTTCCATGCAGGCTCGCCGCTTCATCGGGAATCAGGGGCGGGCACATGCGTGTCTTTACGGTGCCGGGCACCGGCGCCTTGGCGAAAATAATGATCGCGCCCTCCGCAGGCACAGGACGTCGTCCTGCGGCGGGTCCCGAAGACGGGTCGCCTCTCCGTTTGCGGCGGTCCCGGCGCGATGAGCCGGCGTTACCTGATCGTGCCATACCAATGCTGCAAGATTCTGGGCGGGACGCCCATCCAGTACAAAAAGCGGAGGAGCCACATCTGCAAAATGGTGCGGAGAGTCCCCTGTTGCTGCCATCGCCGGAACGACGTGGTCACCGTGGCGCGCAAGGCTGCAAAAGATCCCATACGTTTGAGTCTCCGCGTCAACTCGATATCTTCCATCAGGGGGACGTCGGCGAACCCGCCCAGGTCGTCGAATGCGGAACGACGGACGAACAACGCCTGATCCCCCGTGGCGATGCCCGACCATCGAGAGCGCCAATTGATCAGACGACTGATCAGCCACGCCCACCCGCGATCGTCCTCGAACCGGACGTCGAACCGGCCACCCACGTACTTGGGATTCTCCAGGACCCGCTCGATCTCGGTGCGCGTCTCCGGCGGCAGGAGCGTATCGGCATGCAGGAACAACAGCACGTCGGAACGCGTGGTCCGGGCGCCGGCGTTCATTTGCGGGGCGCGGCCCTGCTCAGCCTCCAGCATCTTCGCGGGTTGCAGACTGAGTCCCGGCAACTGGCCCTGCGCAATGGCCACCGTCTGGTCGCGGCTCCCGCCGTCCACGAGCACGACTTCATCGAAACGCAACTGTCGCAACGCGAGCAGCGTCCGCGACAGCACGCGTTCCTCGTTCAACGTGGGAATCACAACGGCAATCGAGAGAGACATGGCGCGATACGGTTTCGCTTACCTCTCCTTTTTTTGTAGCTGCGCCATCTTATGGCGCCGGTCTCCCTCTCCCCATGGGAGAGGGCCGGGGTGAGGGTATTCTTGACGGCCTCTCCAAGCAGATCGCGCGGCTGCAACTCCGGAGAGGCCGAGACACATCTAAAACGATGAATCCAATGAGAGAACTTCTATGTTTCGCGAAGCACAGATAGGAACAAAATCGCGGTAATCGAACGTCAGCATCGCGCTGATCGGCACGTTCACATCTTTGAGAATGGCATGAAGCACCGAATCCACGAGACTTATGGCACCGTATCCTCGTTTGTACCCTCGTTTAGCCAATGCAAGGGTCTCCTGATACGCCTCATTGCGATATTCGGAATCGTCGAGCAACTTTGTGTTAGGCTGGCGAATGATGTTCTCGAAGCCCTTAATCGTCGCTGGAGACTTGACGAATTTACTGTTGATGGTCTCGTACAGAATGGGCCAAGGTACTATAATGGGAAACTTATCGAGCTTGTCCTGCTCTTTGAGGGCCTTGTTATGACAGTCATCCTCTGGGTCGAAGAGTGCGAAGAAAAATGAGGAATCCACCAGAATACGTTCAGGACCTTTGAACATTGACTTAGTCCTCGTCTTCGTCTTGTTCCAGGTATGTGCCGTACCCTGTCCAAGGGGCGCGTTGGCGCTTGCCAAATAAGAAACGCCCCTTCAATTTCCCGTTTTCCTGCCGGACGACGTATATTCGCGAATGTCTGTCCAGCGAGACATCCGCTTCCAAATCAGCCTTGAGTGCTTCGAAGAAATCTCCCCCTTCATAGGAAAACGACAGAGCGGCGACGCTATCACCGCATTCTTTCGCCCCATGATCATCAAGCCATGAATATATACCTTGATAGTCGCCCTTTATGCCCAGATCGTAGGACAACCATATGAATTTTTCCATTTCTCCTTCTCCTGATGTTTTTCCTTATTCGTTGAGAATTCGTCTCCCCCTCACCCCAGCCCTCTCCCAGAAGGAGAGGGAGTTGCAGCCAGAAGCCGCTACGACGGTTTGGAGGGTTTCATCGGGTTCTGGAACATGAAGTAGACCACCATGGCGATGGTGCCCCAGTAGATGACGTATTTGTGCCAGAAGAGGACTTCGCCGATGTTGATGAAGGCGACGATGCAGAAGAGGGAAAAGGCGATGACCGCGTACCGGACAACGGGGATCTTGACGGAGGAATACGCCCACAGGGCCAGGCCCGAAAAGTACAGGATCATGGGAAAGATGGAAATCTCCGCGCCGGTGCTGGCGGACATGAAGACCTGAATGAACCCGATGAAGACCATGGCGGAGCCCACCATCTTCATGGCCACTTTCATTTGCAGGGCTTCGTGCGCTTCCTGGTCCACGTCCGCATCCTGGCGCGGCGGACCCACGGGGATCCCGGGCACCTGCCGCTTGGGCGGCTCAGGTGGCTCGGACGGCGCGGCAACGCGGGAAGGGTCAGGCTGTTCCGTCTCGGGTGTCATGCGCTACCACTTGAAATGTTTACTGAGCGTGAGTCCCTGCTGATGATAACTGGACCCGATGGAGGCCCCGTACAGGCGTTCCGGCAAGTCCAGCATGTGTTCGTACACCACCTTGAAAAACGTCTGGCCGTCGTGAATCAAGAACGGCACGTCATGCGGCCTGACTTCCAGCACGACCTGCGTGCCTTTGCGCGGCCCGTCCCCGGCGCCGAAGCCCGGGTCGAAGAACCCGGCGTAGTGGGTCCGCAACTCACCGAACGCCGCTTCGTAAGCCACCATCTCGGCGGCGTACCCCGCGGGCACTTTAATGCGCTCATGGGACGTCAGGATATAAAACTCCTCGGGTTCGAGCAACAGCGTATTATTGGATTGCCGGTAGATGGGTTCCCAGAAATCGAGCGCCGAATAATGCCCTGTCTTGGACAGGTCCACCACGTGACTGTTCTTCTTCGCCCGGTACCCCACGATTTCGCGGTCCGTGCCGGAACCTCGCAGGTCGATGCGCAAGAACAGGCCGTGATCCACCCGGACGTCCGGCGCGGCCAGCGGGCGGGAGTCCGCCGGGTCGTCGTCATTGTGGTACAGCAGCTTGGCCGACCGGTGCAACGCACGGAGGCGCGAATCCGAGACCGTGGGCCGGCCGGTCAGGAGCCGGAGTTGGTTGAGCGCCAAGCCGGTTTGCACGCGAATGGTAAACGACCGGGGCACGATCTCCAGGTAGAGGGGCCCCTGGTACCCTGCGGGGATTTCATCGAACCCCGCGTTCAGGTCCGTGATGAGCCGCGTGAAAATATCCAGGCGTCCCGTGGAGCTTTTGGGATTCGCTTTCCCACGAACGTCCGGGGGCAAGGCCACGCGTTCCAACAAGGGCACCAGGTACACGTGTCCCTTTTCCAGGATGGCGCCTTGGGTCAGGTCAATCTCATACATGACCAACTCGGATTGGTAGAGGTCCAGCACGTTCAAGCGCTCGCTGATCTCCGAGCGCTCAGGAAGAAAGCTGCTGATCAACCGGTACGCTTTCGTGCCGAGCCGGAGATCCACGCTGGCCGGTTGGACCTGGCCGTCGGTGACCGCTGGATCAGCGTCGATCGCGCGGTCCCGAATCAAGGTTTTCAGGTGAGTATCGGACAGAATCCCGTGCTTGCGCGGCGCGCCCATTGTTATTCGTCCATGGCGCCCAGGCTGCAGAGACCCTCGGAAGCGGAGGTGCCGACCATAGGCAGTTCCCGGAGGCGACCCGCGTCGGGCTGCGGATAATGGTAGGTCTTGTTTTCGTAATTTTTCAGCACCGCGCCGTTCTCATCCAGGTTGAGCAGATAGTCGGACGGCAACAACGGAATTTTCCCGCCGCCGCCCGGGGCATCGATCACGAAATGCGGAACGGCCATGCCGCTGGTGTGTCCTTGCAACGACTGGATGATGGACAAGCCTGTTTCCACGGTCGTGCGGAAATGGTTGGTGCCCTTGGTCAGGTCGGCCTGGTACAGATAATACGGCTTCACGCGGGCCAGCAGGAGTTCGTGCATCAGCCGCTTCATGACGACCGGATCATCGTTCACCCCCTTCAGCAACACCGTTTGCGCGCCCAAGGGCACGCCGGCGTCGGCTAGGCGGCCGCAGGCGGCTTTCACGTCCGGGGTGAGTTCGTCGGGATGATTGAAATGCAGGTTCATATAGATCGGATGATACTGTTTGACGATCTCGCACAGTTCCGGGGTGATGCGCTGGGGCAGAGTCCCGGGCACGCGGGTGCCGAACCGGATGAGTTCGAGATGCGGAATGGTGCGGAGCGCCTTCAGAATGCGTTCGATCAGGTGATCGGGCAACAACAGGGGGTCGCCGCCCGAGAGGATCACGTCCCGGACTTCCGTATGCTCGCGGAGATACGCGATGGCCTGATCCAGCTCGCCCTTCTTCAGGAACCCGGGTTTGCCCACCAGCCGCTTGCGCGTACAGAACCGGCAATAGATCGGGCATTGATTCGTGACCATCAAGAGCACGCGGTCCGGATAGCGATGGACCAGGTGCGGCACGGGGCTGTCGGTGTCTTCTTCCAGGGGATCGTCGGGCGCGTCGAAGTCGTCCATCTCGACGGCGTCCGGCACCACCTGTTTCCAGATCGCGTCGCCTTGCTCCTTGATCGTGGCGAGCACCGTGGGCGTGATCCGCATGGGATACGGGCCGACGACCTGCTCCACCTCTTTGGGATCCACGCCGAGATGTTTCGCCAAATCGTCGGGTTTGGTGATGCTCTCGGCCAGGACACGTTTCCAATCATCCATCGGCATGCCTCGTGACTAGGGGTGTAAACGCGGGTGCGATTTGATGAGGAGCAACCATGATTGCTCCTTACGTGGACGCCAGGTCGTCAAGGTGTTCCAGAATGTCCGGTGTTTCCGTCAGGACGGTGTCTCCATCGACCAGGACGGGCACGTAATACTGTCCCGAGACCTCAAACACCTGTTTGCGGAACGGGCGGACTGATGGAACAATAACACTTTTATACGCGATCTCCAACTCATCCAGCCGGCTGCGCACCACGGCGCACTCCGGACACCACTCAGTATGATACAACGTGATCGAGGGCATGGGTCCTTCTGTTTTTGTCTGTCATCCCCGACCCCGATCGGGGATCCAGGGTCTTTGCTTTTCGCATGCGGGGTTTCGCCCCCGCACGACGAGGTCCTTTTGTTTTGGCAAAAGGACCCAAAACCATTGGCGCCCGGGCGTGGCCCGAGGGGGTGCCTTTACCCCGGTCCCGTTTGCTTGGGCTGCGGAACTCGCTTCGCTCAGACAGTCCTCGCCCCCCAATAGAGTATTCGGGACCGGGGTGCAGCCACGCCCGAAGGCGCCGGGACATGCCTTGTGTCGTTCTACCCGGCCCGAAGGGCGCACGGCGCCATGATGGCATCGCGCATGCCGTGCAGCACTTTTTTGTCCTTGGGACACACCGTCGCCAGAATCCCTCCGAGCGTCACCTCGTCGCCGGACACGAAATAATACGGGGACAGCCGGGCCCGTCCCTCCATCGATGCCGGTTGCCCCGCGCGCTCGTCCCAATACGTCATCTCGAACTGGCGGCCCTTGTGGAACGCCTGGAACACGTAGGGCGTCGAGGAAAAGGCATCCAGCGCGTGGTCCAGTTTCGCCGCCCAGACGGACTGCGGGATATCATGCCCCACCACCACCCCGCGGCTGCCCCAGGCCAGTTCCGAAAACCCCGACGGCTTCAGGACGCACTGTCGTTGCTTCTGCGTGGCTTGGGCTAACTGTCGCCAATCGGACACGGCCTTCCCGTCGAGCGTGAGGTCCGGGATGATCGCGGAAGGCGGCAGGGGACGCGGGTCCACAATCCAGGTTTTAGGCATGACCTGCCGGAGATGCGCGAACACGTCCGGTCCCAACTCGTCGGACCAGAACTTCTCCAGCATGGGGTGATGCAGGAGCGCGAAGGCCAGCTTCTCTTCCATCCAGGGCTTGTACGGCGGCGTCACGCTCACCCCGCCCTTTTTGGCCGTGTACATCAACAATTCGGACTTCGGAATATTGTCCAGGTCGAAGAGTTCGAAAAACCGGTAGACGTGCGAAACGGGTCGTTCCCCCGAAGGAGTGGAGGCGACCAACGTCGGGGTCAACGATGGCTGCTCCTCCGTGAACCGCAGGTCCCGGGGATGCACGCACCAGGCGTCCAACCCCTTTTGCCGGAGCCGGCACGCCACCCAGTCCATTTCGGCCCGGTAATCTTCGGCCTCATCGGACACTACGATCGCGACACAGCCGGCATCTTCGCCGGACCCGAACAGCCCGGCAAACCCGTCGATCATCCCGCCGGCTCCGCCGACCAGCGTATCACCCAGCGCGGCGTAGGCGGCGGACAGGCTGCCGGTAATCCCGATCCCGCCGGGCACGGAGTCCAACTCGGTAATCGTCATGCCGGCCTCGGTCGGAATCACGTCGGGCCGGATCACACTGGGGACCGCCTCCCGAAACCGTTTCATACGCGCATAGTCGAGCAGGGCTTGCGGCTTGCCCTGGTCCAGGTACTGGTGGACCCAGAACGGTTGACGGCCTTTGACGCTCTCCAGATACAGCCGGTTGAGCGCCTTCGAAAACGACCAGAGCCGGGGGCCCAGGTCCTCGAAGAACGACACCTCATCTGCGGTCAACGGGAACGGAACGGGTGAGACACGCCAGGCCGGCGAAGACTCGAACAACCCCGCCGCCTGAAGGGCATCTTGTACGGCCAGGCAGCGCCGGCCCTCTTCGCTCAGCGGAGGCGCGGGAGAGAAGCCCGAAGGGGATGCCGTATCCGAATACTGCTGAAGCATGGGACCTGCCGCCGGGCCGTGAGCCATGAAAACCTTATACCTCAGTGGATCGTAATGGTGAAGGGATGAAGAATGGCTGTTGGTGGAGTTCGCAGGGTCGCAACAGAACACCCAACAGAAAGTCATACTACCACGACCCCTCGCGGGGAGACAAGCAAGCGGCCTCGAATCTGCTTTCTGCGGGGGCGTGGCCCTTCGGGTGCCTTTGCCTTTTCTTGTCATCCTCGACGCTTGTCCCCGACTCGATCGGGGATCCAGCGTCGTTGTCTTTGCTTTTATTTGTCATTCCCGACATTCTTAATCGGGAATCCAGAGTCTTTGCTTTTTCCTGTTTTTGTGAAGAGAAAAATCCTGGCTTCTCCCCCCGTTCGTCCTGAGCCCTTCGACTTTTCTTCCGTTCGTTCTGAGCGTAGCGATAGCGAAGTCGAAGAACGCTCAGGACAGACATTGACAGAAATGCAGGTCACGCTGCCGCAGTTGACGATGGTACGGAAGTGGGCTACCTTGCTCGCTGAGGTTTAACGGCCGTGCCCTCGCATGTGCCGGACAAATCGTGAAGCAATGGAGAGTGCCTGGTACAACGACACCGGGCGCTCATCGAGAGAAGGAAACAGACGACGCGTGAAAGGACACGAAATCGACATCGAGCAATACCGGATCACCGAAGAGCCGTTCTATGAGGAGATCAACGGCGAGATCGGGCTGGCCGACATCGCGGCGCAACAGCATTTGCCCGTGATGCTCAAAGGCCCGACGGGTTGCGGCAAGACCCGGTTCGTGCAACACCTGGCCTACCGGCTGAAGCGCCCGCTGATCACGGTGGCCTGCCATGAGGACCTGACCGCGTCGGACCTGGTGGGCCGGTACCTGCTCAAGGGCGAAGAGACCGTGTGGGTGGACGGCCCCCTGACGCTCGGGGTGAAACACGGGGCCATCGTCTATCTGGATGAAATCGTCGAAGCCCGGAAAGACACCACGGTGGTCGTGCACCCGCTCGGCGACGACCGCCGGTTTCTGCCGATTGAAAAACGCGGGCAGGTCATCGAAGCCGTCGATGACTTCATGCTCGTCATTTCCTATAACCCCGGCTACCAGAGCGTGCTCAAGGAATTGAAGCAAAGCACGAAACAGCGATTCATGGCCATCGAGTTCACGTATCCGCCCGCGGACGTCGAAACGAAAATCATCGAACATGAAGCCGGTGTGGCCAAGGACGTGGCCCAACGGCTCGTCAAACTCGGGGGCAAGGTGCGGACCCTGCGCAACCACGGGCTGGAGGAAGGCGTCAGCACGCGGCTGCTCATTTATGCCGGTACCCTCATGCGGCAGGGCGTGGCCCCGGAGCGCGCGTGTGAGGTGGCGGTGGTCCAGCCCATCACGGACGACGCCGACATGCACCGCAGCATCCAAGAACTGGTAAAAGCGATCTTTTAATGAGCCCGCCCTGAGCGAAGCCGAAAGGTCGCCGGCGACCCGTTCCGGTTGGCCATGTTTCATTGGTGTGAAAATACCCTGAATCTGTCATTCCCGCGAACGCGGGAATCCAGAGTCTTTCTCTTTTGCCCCTCCATTCGTACGGAACCGCTTGGAACAAAAAACACTTGGATCCTCGATTAAAGATGTCGAGGATGACAGAAGAGAGAGCCATGGCCGAACCACAAAACATCATCGCCGTCGTCTACGACTTCGATCATACCCTGAGCCCGCAGTACATGCAGGATCAGACCATCCTGCCGCACGCCGGGATCGATCCGCAGGCCTTCTGGGAAAGCTGCACCGCGCTCATCCGGGAAAAAGGCTACGACCAGGAACTCGCCTACATGAAGCGGATGCTGGAACACGATGCGCTCAGGTCCCTGTCGAACCAGGACCTGCAACGCATGGGTGCGAAACTCACGTTTTTCCCGGGCATCCCGGACTGTTTCGGCGAATTGAACGCCATCATCCAACAACCCAAATACCAGGAATGGGACATTCACCTGGAACATTACGTCGTCAGTTCGGGGCTGGAAGCTATCCTGGCCGGCAGCGAGATCGCGAAGTGGACCAAAGCCATCTGGGGATGCCAGTTTGATGAAGCCGACGGGCACATCAGTTTCCCCAAGCGCACCATCAGTCACACGCAAAAAACGCAATACCTGTTCCGGGTCAACAAGAACCTCCTGGACCCGGCTCAGGACGTGAACGACCACATGCCCGAGGAAGCAAGGCGCGTGCCGTTCCCGCATATGATCTACGTAGGGGACGGCCCGACCGACGTGCCCTGTTTCACCGTCATCAAAAAGCACGGCGGCCTCGCCGTGGCCGTGTACAACCCGGACGATCCCACGCGCCGGTCGTTCAAAAAATGTTACGACCTCGCGCACCATGCCGACCGCGTGCATTTCATGGCTCCGGCCGATTACCGTAGCGGGAGCCAACTCCGCATGATTCTGGAACAGCACATCGCCGAAATCGCCGACGGCATCGTCGAACGCCGCCGCCACGCCATTGCCGTCACCCGCGTCGCCGCGCCCCCGCCTTGACGAGCGTTTGGTATGCAGCATTGGTTTCCCTCTGTCATACCCGCGCACGCGGGAATCCAGGGTCTTTATTTTTGTCTGTCATCCCCGACCCCGATCGGGGATCCAGTGTCTTTCTCTTCACGGACATGGGAAAAAGAAAACCCTGGATCCTCGCTTTCGCAAGGATGACAAAAAATGAAAACACTAAGATCCTGCATCCTCCACCCCCCAAACGATTGCGAAAACGCCGCGAGAGCGGTAAAGTACCGCTGGAGACAAGCCTTTGCCGAGACAGGTGTATCATGCCCAAGCAACCATCAGACGCACATTGCGCGCGCCGCGTTGACCGATCCTTCAGGAGCATCGGCCTCGCCATACTTATGCTCGCCCTCGTCATACCCTCGGGAGCCGTCGGGCAAGAAGACCAAGGCTTTGCACCCAAAGCCGCCACGAAAGAGAGTGAAGGAAGTGTGACCACCACGACCGAACTGATGGCGCTGGACCAGAAAAATTGGCAGCGCCCGCAATCCGCCTTCAAATGGATCGCCATGGCCCGGGACATCAAAATGCCCTGGGACACGTTCGGGCGACAGGGATGGATGACGGATGACGCCTACGTGGAACCCGTGGACCCCGGCGTGTCCGAATTTTCGCCGGATACGGATATCTTCTATCTCGTCTTCGCGGTTTCGGCCCTCGACGCGCCTTCGCAGTATCGAGCGGCGTGGTTTCACATGCCGGACGGACAAACCCCGTCCACGGAACTGACCGGAACCGATGCCCTGTTCATGGAAATGAACGAAAAGGCGGGGTACCTGGAAATCTACCGGCCTGAGGACGGCTGGAAAAAAGGAAAGTATCTCGTCAAGCTCTACTTCGAAAGTCCCGGCCAGGATCTGTACGAACCCAACGTGATCGGCACCATGGCGTTCACGATCACGGATTGATCGGCTCGGGCATCCCGCACATTAACCTGCCTTATCTTTCATGCTCGCTTTACCCTTCTGACATCTCTGCCCTCTCTTTCTGTCATTCCCGCGCACGCGGGAATCCAGGGTCTTTATTTTTTACAAAGAAGCAACAACAAAGACGCTGGATGCCCGATCAAGCCGGGCATGACAACAAATGCAAATGCCTAGTCCCGGCGCCTTCGGGCGTGGCTGCGCCCCGGTCCCGATGACTCTATTTAGAGGCGAGGACTGTCTGAGCGCAGCGAGTTCCGCAGCCCAAACAAACGGGATTGGGGCAAAGGCACCCTTCGGGGCCACGCCCGGGCGCGAATGGTTTTGGGTCCTTTTGCCGAAACAAAAGGACCTCGTCGTGTGGGGGCGAAACCCCGCATGAAAGAAACAAAGACCCTGGATTCCCGATTACTCATGTCGGGAATGACAGACGGGAATGTCGAGGATGACAGCAGGAGGAAAGACGGGGATAAAGGAACCGCTTACGACGCGCGCTGCCGCGCCGCGGGACGGGACCGCAACAACTCTTCGAGGGTCAGCAGGGCGTCCCGGCCCGAGTTGGCTTCCAGGCCCTTGGACAGGCTCTGGTCCGCGTAGGTGTGGCCGTGGTCCTGCGTGGCGCTTTGACTCAGGCTGCCGGACCAGGGTCGCGGGTCGCGGCTTCCGTGTTTCCGGTTCCAGGCCGCGAGACACGCCTTCGCAATCAGTTTGTTCAGCGGCGCGGGGTTGTAGAGCATCTTCTTGATGTTCCACGGCGTGAGGCTGAGCGGGTTGTAGCCCGCGGACAGGTAGCCGTCGGACAACAACCGTTGTTCCAGGTCCGTATTCGGCTGGACACCCAGAAAGAACATCAGCGGGAACACGCGATCCTCCCCAAGAATCGACGCCACCACCTTATACGACTCGATACTTTGCAACAGCGTCTCTTCGGTTTCCTCCGGCGAGTTGAGCGAATAATTCAGGATCACGCGGCCCGCAAACCCCGCCTCCTGCAAATACCGGCATCCGTCGTACAGGTGTTCCAGCTTGAAGCCCATGTGCAGGCTGTTCAGCACCTGCTGTGAGCCCGCGGTAATCGCCACTTCCAGGTCGCCCACGCCGGACCGCACCATCAGCTTGGCCAGGTCCGCGGAAATGAGCGACGTGCGCACGTATCCCGACCATTCTATGTCCAGGCCCTCGCGGATGATCCGCTCCAGGATCTCCGTGCATTGCGGGTACGCGTCCTTGCCCGTAATGAACTGCGCATCCGTAAACCAGAACCGCCGCGCGCCCCACTGGTGATAATACTGCGCGATATCGTGCACCACGTTCTCAGGCGGCCGGTAACGCACGCGCTTCCCCTCGATATACGGATACAAACAAAACGCGCAGTCATACGGGCAGCCCCGTTTCGACTGCACCCCGATACACTCGCCCACGTATTCGGGGTACTGCGGAAAAATCGACGTCAGGTAGGGCAGGTCCACCGTCAATGAATCCAGTAAAGCCGGCGTGTGCTTCTCGCCCTTGGTCACGCGCCCGTGCTCCCGGACAATGAACCGTTCATCCGTCAGCGGCTCATTGTTCAACACCTTGAGGATCGCGTCCTCCCCCTCGCCCAGAATGCCGAGCGTCCCGTCGGGTAGGCGTTCGATCAACTGATCCGCGAACGCGGTGAACGCCCCGCCGCCGATCATCAACCGCGCGTCCGGAAACTCCCGGTGCACGAGCCACGGGTACGACAGGTTCCGGCGGATGTCCTGATAATAGCGGTACAGGTTGCGCAGACCCTGAAACGATGCCGCCACGCGCTTCAGCGGATTGCTCGCGTAGTAAAAATTGAACGCCTGCTCCAATGACGCGTCGCCTTCATGCGGCGAAAAAATCTGGATGTCACGCCAGGAAAAACATACGAGGTCCGGCCGGAACGAGTGCACCGTCTCCCGCAACGCGCGGGAACGGTCGGAGAGCGGAAACAGCGACAGGTCCAGGATCTGTTGGCGGACGTCCGGCCGTCGCCGGTGAATGAAATCGGCCAGGTACGTAATGCCGGTGGGATAGACCTTCTTACACGGCAGGAACACGTAAAGCAGCGAATCCATCACGCCGCATCCCCCCGTTCAGGCTGGACAGGCTTCACGGCCACGTGAATCGCCACGATCCCGCCGCTCAGATTGCGATACTCCACGTGGGAGAAGCCGGCTTCGCGCAGCATCGCGGCCAACTCGTTCTGATCCGGAAACGTGCGGATGGATTCAGGCAGATAGCGATACACGTCCGTGTGATCCCCGGCCACCCAGGTGCCGATCGCGGGCAGGAGACGGAACGAATACCAGTCATACACGCGCCGGAGCCACGCCGGCACCGGCCGGGAAAACTCCAGGCACACGAAGTGCCCGCCCGGTTTCAGCACGCGGTAAATCTCGCGAAAGGCCTGCGGCCGGTCGCCCACGTTCCGAATGCAAAACCCCGTAGTCACCGCGTCGAACGTGTCGTCGCGGAAGACGATCTGTTCCGCGTTCCCGCGAAAACACGCGATACGGGAACTCAGCCCGCGCCGCGCGATCTTCGCCGCGCCCACGCGCAGCATGGCGAAGTTCAAATCCATCGCCACCACCCGGCCGTGCTTGCCCATGCGGCGATCCAGCAACAGGGCCAGGTCACCGGTGCCGGCGCCCAGGTCCAGGGCGCGTCCGTGCGTCAGGGCAGGGATAGCGCCGGCGGCCAATGCCTTCCAGCGGTGATGGAGTCCGAAACTGAGCAGGGAATTATTGAGATCGTACCGGGCGGCAATTGCCGTAAACATGCGCTGTACGGCCTGTTCCCGCGGCGGGCCGGACCATTGCGACACGGCCTTGCCCGTGGAATCACCGGCGGCGTGTTCAATAGACGGCATCATGCAAACAGTAAGCACCGGCCCTCCGGATTTGTCAAGACAAGCTCTTTCTCCTTCTGTCATTCCCGGCTTGACCGGGAATCCAGCGTCTTACTCTTTGCGTTTGTTCTTTCTGTCATCCTTGCGAAAGCGAGGATCCAGGGTTTTTCTCTTCACGGACAAAGGAAAAAACAAAAACTCTGGACCCCCGATCGGGGTCGGGGATGACACATCAAGACAAAAGAGACGAAGACAAAACGGTCTCTCCGCAGTTGTGGCATCCATGTGCCGAGTCAAGCTGCAACAAGCCGAAAGGGGATTTTCTTTTCCAGGACGACGATGATTTTCAAGAGAAGATCAATGGAAATACTATTTTCTCCTCTATTGCTGATACGGGTAATCCGTGCCCGTGACGTTCCAAGTTTAGCGGCGATGGCTTCGTGGGATTCCCCCGAATGTTGAATAGCCTGGGCAGCCCGTTCGTAAAGCAGCGATTTCAATTCCATGATGGCCGCGTCCGCATCACTCAGTTCAAGATCTTTTGCCAATTTTCTGGCGTGTCGACTGATGTTCATGAATCATCCTCCTCAAACGTTGTTTGGCTGTGTCGATTTCTTTTTGGGGAGTTTTCTGAGTCTTCTTGGTAAAAGCATGGGGTACCAAAATGGTATCACCATCAAAAAGAGCATAAAAAACTCTATAGATCCCGTTCGCATCCTTAATTCTCAACTCAAAGGCCGATTGGTGTAGTACCGGGATCTTTCTCGACTGAGGCATCCCAAGAAGCACCCTCGTTGAAGGGCTAAAAGAAGGGCTCCCAACTCTTTCTTGATCTCTACCGGAAAAGACCTCACGGTTTTTCTTGCGGAGAAATCCCAGGCGATCTTTTTCATTTAAGTATTGTGCTAAATTTAGCACATCAAGTCAAGAGAGGCGAAAAAGTTTGCGTTTTCGGCGTCATAAGATGACGCGGCTACAAAGACCAAAGAAACAGAAAGCCCCTTGGATCCCCGATCAGATCGGGGACAAGCGTCGAGGATGACAAGAAAGGCAAAGGCCAGTTCCCGGCGCCTGCGGGCGTGGCTGCGCCGCAGTCCCGAAAATTCTATTTGGGGGCGAGGACTGTCTGAGCGAAGCGAGTTCCGCAGCCCAAGCAATCGGGACTGGGGCAAAGGCACCCCCTTGGGGTCACGCCCGGGCGCCAATGGTTTTGGGTCCTTTTGCCGAAACAAAAGAGCCTGTCCTGAGCTTGTCGAAGGAACCTCGTCGTGTGGGGGCGAAACCCCGCATGAAAAAACAAAGAAGCTTGTTTCAGACCGATGGAACTAAATTAGAAAAACACGTAGTATTGGCATTCCGGAACCGGAGGTTGGCAATAAAAATGATTGAGAAACTCACCGCTCTGGGAGGCCAATCATGAAGAAACAACAAGCATGCTTGAAAATGACAATACAATATCTCGCACTACTACCGCTGGCAATAGTGCTGGGTGCGGGGGAAGCCGTCGCACAAAGTGACGCGGGCACGTCCCAAAGCGCGAGCGCGTCGGATATCCAACGCCTGGAGGAAGTCGTGGTCACGGCCACGAGGCGGACCGAAACGGTCATGGACGTGCCCTTTTCGGTCAACGTGCAGGAAGAAGCGGACATCCTGCGGCTGAACAACTTCAACCTGGAAAACCTCTCCCGCAACATCGCCGGCCTGAACATCCAGAACCTGGGACCCGGCCAGAGCGTGGTCAATATCCGCGGCATCTCATCCGGCCAGATCGTGCGCGACCAGCCCGGCGTCAAGGAACAGGTGGGCGTCTATCTGGACGATACGCCGATCGCGATCTCGCTGTTCACCCCGGACCTGGACCTGTATGACGTCCAGCGCGTGGAAACCCTGCGGGGCCCGCAAGGCACGCTGTTCGGCTCCGGCTCCATCGGCGGCACCGTGCGGTACGTCACCAACAAGCCGCAACTCGGCATGAAGGACGTGAGGACGCAATTCGACCTGAACACCATCGACAGCGGTTCGGCCGGCGGGAACGTCAAGGCGGCGTTCAACGCGCCCCTGGGCAACAGCGCGGCCATACGCGTGGTGGGCTACGGCACCAGGTACGGCGGGTTCATCGACGCCTTGCGGGTCACGGGCGAAACGGACGACAACGTCAACGACGGCGGCCGCTTCGGCGGGCGCGCGTCCGTGTTGTGGCAACCCACCGACAACATAACCATCACCCCCCGGCTGGTCTATCAGAACATCGACATGGACGGGTTCAACCGCGAAGAGCTCTTCAACCTGTACGCCAACCCGTACTCCACCACGCGGCCCCGCGTGCAGCTCGGCAAGCGGCAGCAGTTCCTGTTGCTGGAAGAAGCCTTCGAAGACGAAACCATGCTCCTCGACAACACGATCAAATGGAACCCGAACGACCGCGTCGAGGCGACCTACGTCGCCAGCTATACCAAGCGCAACCTGCTGGTCAGCCGGGACTCCAGCGCGCTGGCCGGGAGTGTGGCGGTCGATATCGGATTTCCACCGGAAGGCGTGCTCCTGCCGTCCAACCTGCGGGACACCACCGAAGTGGAACAGATGACCCATGAAGTGCGGGTCGCTTCCACCGATAACAGCCCGTTCCAATGGCAGGCAGGCGTCTTTTACTCCAATATCAAACGCGACTATTCCCAGCGTCTGCCCACGCCCGGGTGGGACTTGACATACGTGGGGGCCGGCAGTCCGATCGGTCCCATAGACGGTGTCAGGAATGGGTTTGTCACCACGGATTCGCCCTATGTATCGGACTTGACCTACGACCTCAGCCAGATCGCCGTGTTCGGCGAGGCGACCTATACGCTCTTCGACCGTCTCGGGGTGACCGCCGGGTTGCGCTGGTACGATTGGGAAGAAGACAAGACCTTCAGATCGGGCGGGAACTTTTCAAACTCGGCGGCGCAGAACCAGGCCGTCACGGTGTCCTCCAACGGCTTCACGCCCCGGTTCATGATCAACTACGACGTGACCGACCGCGTGGCCCTGAACGCGCAAGCGTCGCGGGGGTTCCGGCTGGGCGGCGTGAACGATCCATTGAACGTGCCGCTGTGCGGAGCGGACTATGAAACCTACCGGGGGTTCCAGCGGTTCAAGGACGAGACCCTGTGGAACTACGAAATCGGCCTCAAGTCCTCATACGACAAAGTGACGATGAACGCGTCCGTGTACTATGCCGACATCAGCAACCTGGGCGTAAACGTGGTGGCCGGTGAATGTTCATCGCGGGTGACCGTCAACGTGCCCGAGGCGCACAGCATGGGCGGGGAACTGGAGTTCGCCGTGCATCCCACGGATGCCTTACTGGTCACGTTTGCCGGAAGCTACGTGGAGGCGGAATTCGATTCCACGATAACCAGCGCGGTGGACGGGTCCGTGGTGTCGGGCATCAAGGACGGCAACCGCATCCCGTCCGTGCCCAACTGGCAGCTTTCCGCGGTGGCCACGTACACGTTCCCGGGCCTCTTCCAGTCCGAAGAGAGTTACGTGACGGCCTCCTGGCAGTACGTCGGGAGTCAGTTCACCCAACCCGGCGATCAGGACAGTACGCCATACCCGTCCAGACTTATTGCAGGTCTGACGGGAGCGGACATGGCGTCCGACAACTTCCGGGATCAGATGGAACTGGACGCGTACCATCTGCTCAATCTCAACACGGGCCTGCTGTACGACACGTGGGAAGTCATGTTCTACATCAAGAACATCACGGACGAAAACCCGCAGCTTTCGTTCGACCGGGAACGCAACGGCGCCGCCCGGATGGCGTATCGCGTGGGCCAACCCCGCACCTTCGGCATCCTCAGCCGCTTCTACTTTTAGGCGAAGGCATCACATCCTGAAAACCCTCTCCCCATGCGGGAGAGGGCAGGGTGAGGGGGCCTTTGCCTTTCGCCTTTCCTCTTTCTGTCATTCCCGCGAACGCGGGAATCCAGTGTCTTTCTCTTTACGTTTTCTCTTTCTGTCATCCTTGCGAGAGCCTGCCCTTGACCCCGATCGAGGGCGAGGATCCAGAGTCGTTGCCTTTCTTTCCTTCTTCCTCCTTCTGTCATCCTCGACATTTTTAATCGAGGATCCAGGGCAGTTATCTTTACAAACGAACCCACAAAACCCCTGGATGCCCGATCAAGCCGGGCATGACAACAACTGCCAATGACAAAAGTTGCAGGTGCTCCGCCATTGGCGTAGTCTGACAACATGAGGTTTATAGAGACTCCCATCTTCACGGAGGACGTCGAACGTGAACTCTCATTGGAGGAATACAGGCAGCTTCAGTTAACTCTGCTGCTCCGGCCCACACAGGGCAATCTGATTCAAGGTTCCGGAGGACTGCGCAAACTCCGGTGGCACCGGGCCGGTATGGGGAAGAGGAGTGGATTGCGAGCTATCTATTATTGGGAAGCGATGTCCGAAACCTGCTATATGTTGATGGTATACCGCAAGAATGACCAGGAAAATCTAACGTCCAAACAATTGGCAACCTTGCGACGGTTAATCAAGGAGGAATTCAAGTGAAGCAAAAGGACTTTGAACGTTTAGTCGCCAGTGTGAAGCAGGCAGGGGCTATTCGCCGGGGTCACCTGAAGCCCGGACGGGCGACCGATTTCCGGCCTGAAGACGTGCAGACGATTCGTGCCCGGTTGAAGAAGTCTCAGCAAGAATTCGCGCTGATGATCGGCGTCAGCGTGGCGACACTCCAGAACTGGGAGCAAGGGCGACGAAAACCGGAAGGACCGGCCCGTGCCTTACTGCGGGTCGCAGCAAAGAATCCGCAAGTCGTTGCCAACGCCTTGACATCCTGAGCTTCCTGCCTTCGGGCGTGGCTGCGCCGCAGTCCCGAAGACTCGCATCCTCTTGCTGTCATTCCCGCAGGCCTGTCCCCGACGTTTGTAATCGGGGATCTAGCGGGAATCCAGTGTCTTTTCCCTCACGCATGAAAAAAGTAAAAACCCTGGATCCCCGACGAAAGCTGTCGAGGATGACAGATAAAAGCAAAAGCAACGACCCTGGATCCCCGATCGAGTCGGGGATGACAGGAGAGGCGGCATCCTTGTCTTCTGCTTCTGTCATCCTTGCGAGAGCCTGCCCTTGACCCCGATCGAGGGCGAGGATCCAGTGCCTTTCTCTTTACGTTTTTTCTTTCTGTCATCCTTGCGAACGCGAGGATCCAGTGCCTTTTCCTTTATTTGACCCACCGATATAAAATTGCCATAGTGGGCTACCCGCGCCGACCGGCGCGGGTCAGGACCCTATGCGCACAACCTCCCGCCTGCTGCTCGCCCTCCTGCTCGGCGCCACGGCCGTGTCCGCGGGCTGTCAATCCATCCCCACGGACCGGCAGGTCAGCACTTTCGCCACCGCCACGATCATGGTCGCCACCGTGGCCAGGGACACCCTCTCGGCGTCCAACGCCGCCGTGGTCACGCGCAAACTGCGCGAACGCGCCGAACTCGGGGGCGGGGTGGACGACGCGCTCTTCACGCCGCTGGTCGCGGACAACGCCTACGCCGCGCGCATCGAGTTCCTGGACGCGCTGGAGCGGTACGCCACGGCGTTGGACGAACTCGCGTCCGCCGATCGCACCAAAGCCATGGACAAAGCCCTTACCAAACTGGCGGGCGCGCTCGACGCCCTGGGAAAGCACTATGAGAGCATCACCGGGAAGAAAGAACCGGCCGTCCGGCGCGGGGCCGTCAAACAACTCGTCACCGTGATCGGCGGGGAGGTCACGCAAGCCCAACGGCGCGAAGGCATCCGCCGGGCCGTGGTGATCCAGCATGGCGTCATGCAGGACATCCTGCCCATCCTCCGCGACGAAGTCGGCCCCGCGGGCATCTTCGGGATCGCGCACCGCAACCAGGCGGAAGGCGAGAAGGCAACCCTGATGAGCCGCTACAACACGGACCGCCAGAAGGAGCGGTTATCCAAAAACCCCGACACGCGGCTCAAGCGGCTGAACCGTATCCGGGAAGCGTGGGACAGGGCGGCGACCGTCAAAACGCTGTACGGGCGCCTGCAGGAAGCCGTCGAACACCTCACCATCGCGGAACAGGCCCTCTACGAGGCGACGACCGGAACCGCGGACCGCGAGCACCTCGTCGAGGCGGTGGGTCGCGTAGCCGACACGGCGCGAGCCGCGAGCCGCCTCCGCAAACAACTCAAGGAGTAAGGCATGAACCTGCGATCCCGGCTCGTCGAACTCATCAATGCCCTGGACGAACTCCTGCGCAACGTGGAACTGACCGGCGAACTGCGGGAGCAGTACCTGAGCCGGCGAGCCCTGCTCTCCGCCATGCTCGACGAGGTGCTGCGCCAGAAGCTCGACAAGACCACCGGCACATACACAGCCGCGGTCGAGCGAACCAACCAGGCGGTCAAGCTGGCCAAACGCGCCCTCCGCGAAACGGAAGAACGCGAAGCCGTCATCCTGGAAATCACCAAGGCCGCCAAGGCCATCGACGCCGTCATCAAACTCGCCGTGTAACTCTTCCTGTCATCCTTGCGAGAGCCTGCCCTTGACCCCGATCGAGGGCGCGGAGCCAGTGTCTTTTCCCCCTCCTTTGTAAGGACGGGAACTTTTTCCGAAGAGGAAATGCGGGTGGGGTAGAGTGGTTTTGGTCCCTCCCCGGGCGCCAATCCTCCTTCTGTCATTCCCGCAAGCTTTTAGCGGGAATCCAGTGTCTTTATTCTTGGGAACTAGGAAAAAGCTAAACCCTGGATCCCCGACGAAAGCTGTCGAGGATGACAAGAAAGGCAAAGGCACCCGGAGGGCCACGCCCGGGCGCCAATGGTTTTGGATCCTTTTGCCGAAACAAAAGGATCTCGTCGTGCGGGGGCGAAACCCCGCATAGTTTCTTTCCCCCTTTGCATTCCCACTTACTCCTGCCTACTTACGCCGGCGTACCCCCTCACATACCGGAATGGTCATTCCCGATAATGAACCGGATTGACAATGTTCAGCGTGACCGCACCTGCCCTTATCGCACAATCGACAAGACCACCAACAAAAAAACAATAAAAAAAGAAATACAAAGGGCTTGACTTACCCATCCGTCATTCGTACAATCCAAAACAGCTTTTTGCTCTTATGCTGTCCACATCTTTCCAATCTTCAATTTAGCTGTTCAATCAAAGAGATTTTAAAGAGAGGAAGGCTTGACTTACCCACCCACCGAAAGTAGAATCGTGCGAAACACGCGAATAGGATACTTGACCTACTCTCTATAACTTATCAATCAAAGGAGACGAGACAACATGGACACGAAACGATTCTTCTTGTATTTCATCGTGATAGCCGCCTTGGCATTGGCTGGGTGTGGCGGCAACGGCGGGACGACAATGGTGACGCCGGATCCGGGGCCGGATCCGATGCCGATGCCGTGCCCAGATGGCCAGCAAAGGAATGCTGATGGCGATTGTGTACCGATACCGCCTCCGGGTCCCTCAACTGAAGAGTTAACGGCAAGGGCGGATACCAAGAGGAAAGCTATCGCAACGGAGGCCGAAACAGCGTCGGGAACGAATGACGTTGGGACCGGGCTCGGCGGTAGTGCCAGGACCGACGCGGACGGCTCGACCACCGCCGACGACACGTCTGACGATGCCATGACCATGATGATCAGCCGTGCTCGCGGCGAGGCTGCCAAGATCGAGATCACCGACCCCGACAACGCGGGCGACGACGATCCCAAGTTCGCAGTCGCCGAGATGTTGAGCGGCGGTCGTCAGATGCTCACCCGCACCATGGAGGCGAATGACGACGGCGAAGTGATGACCGAGGTTGTGCTGGTTGCGACGGACATCCAGGGGCCGAAAGCCACGCCGTTCGCGATGGTAACCGGGCAGGCGCTGGATGTGGATTCCTCCACCGGCGTGGAGGCGACTGGCGACGAGGTCAACAACGCCTTGGCCATCGCGGCGGACATCACCCTTACAGGGGATGCGAATGCGAACCTGATGTTCGCGCGCTCGACCATGAACGGCACGCTCAACTACACCCAGGACAACCCTGTGGACGGCGAGCCGAACACCGTGGGCGTGGACGAGGGCCTGCACGACGGCACCTATAACGGGGCCGAGGGCACATACAGGTGCGTGGGCACTGCCGCCTGCACCGTCACGTTCAACGCCAAGGGCGAGGTCATCGGTAACAGCGCCAACTGGGTCTTCGTCCCCGACAAGGGCGCCACCTCCGACGTGCCGGATGCCGACTACCTGCATTACGGCTTCTGGCTGAAGAGAACGACGGACGAGGATGGCGTGCTCACCTACAACGAGGTCGAAACCTTCGCCGGTTCGTCGGTTGCCCCCACTGGTGCCATTGCTAGCGGGGTTGCGGGGAGCGCGAGCTACGAAGGCAATGCGGTCGGCGTCTACGTCTACAGCGTGAGCAACCCGGACGGGACCGAGGCCTCGGCGACCTCCGGCCACTTCAGGGCGGATGCCAGCCTGACGGCGACGTTCGGGCAGGTGCAGGTTTCCGCTACCGATACCGACGGGACCATCCCGGCCAACATGCTCAACTCCATCACCGGCGCCATCAACAACTTCATGCTGTCCGGCGGCGAGGCGAATGCGTGGTCGGTGGCTTTGTCGGGTGACATCGACGTGTCCGATGGCACCTT
Source organism: Nitrospira sp. SB0662_bin_26 (assembly GCA_009840285.1). Lineage (GTDB taxonomy): Bacteria > Nitrospirota > Nitrospiria > Nitrospirales > UBA8639 > Bin75. The sequence continues at coordinate 1,897 of VXOF01000050.1, read as the reverse complement.
CTCCGGCATGGCCAAGGGAGGCGTGGGCGATGGTTCCCTCAGCGGGACTTTCCATGGCACCGCCACTGCTGCGACCGGGACGGCCACTCTGGAGGATAATGACAGCGTGTATCCGAGCAGCGCGGTCGGCGAATTCAACGCCGGGTTCACCAACGGCTCGGTGGCTGGCGCCTTCGGTGTGCGTGAGCAGATGGAGTAACGTCTCTGGCCTATCAAAAGTCCGCGCCTAGCGGGCTATGGATCAAAGAAGGGCAGCCCAAAAGCTGCCCTTCTTTTTTGCCCTGTCATGATGAACGCGCTTTGTACGCTCATCGTTCTGCTCCTGTTCCATACACCGTCGGCTTTGGCCGAGTCCGGCGACGCGTCAGCGGCTCCGCCGGAACCCTGCCGGGACTGCGGAGGTGTGCAATATTTTCGCCCTTCTGCCTCAAGTGCCCCTACTCCTTCTGAGTCGAATCAGCCATCGAAAGCCCCACCTGCTCTCCGCGCCCCGGCTTCTCCCGGCCGGTCTCACCTGTCGTCGGATCCGCGTGTCAATACCGCGCGCGCGCTGGTCGAACGCAACCGGTTTGCCGAGGCCCTGAAAATCCTGTTGCCTCTGGTCGCTGATCACCCGGACCAGACGGACGTGCGGTTTCTCCTGGGCCTGGCGGCCAGCCGCGGGTCCCAGGCGCGCGGGCTCCCGGATGAGCAACGGGAGGCGCTCCTGGACGCGGCCATCGAGTCCTTCCGGTCCATCCTGATCCGCCGGCCCGACTTGGTGCGCGTGCGCCTGGAACTGGGCTTGGCCTTCTATTTCAAGCAGCAGGACAACCTGGCCCGCGAGCATTTCGAGCGGGCTTTGGTCGGGAAGCCGCCGGAGACCCTGGTCGAGAACGTCACCCGGCTCTTGAAGGTCATTCGGGCGCGGCGCCGTTGGGACGCGTGGTTCGGCTTCTCCATTGCCCCGGATACGAACATCAACGCGGCGTCGGACGCGGAGTTCATCTATATTCAAGGGCTGCCATTTCGCCGGGGGGCCACAGGCCGGGCCAGTACCGGTATCGGCCTCGTGGGCTGGGGGGGCGGTGAATACCAGTACCCGCTGGCCGAACGCTGGCGGTTGCGTTCGGGTCTGAACGTCAACCACCGGGAGTACAAGGGGAGCCGGTGGGACCAGACGTTTCTCTCCGGGTACGCGGGGCCGCGCTGGCTGATCACCCGGGATACGGAGATGAGCCTTCTGGCCACCGCGAGCCAGCGCTGGTGGGGCGGCTCCTCCTTGAACTATGATTACGGCGCGCGCCTGGAAGTGGAGCACCGGGTCTTCGCGGGCCTGCGGCTGAGCGGCCGGGCCCAGTGGAGCGACCGCAAATTCCAGCAGCAGAAGCAACTCGAAGGCCCGCTCATGGTGTTCTCCCTCGGCGCCAGGTACGTGCTTTTCCCGACCGTGCAGGTCCACGCCCTGGTCGGCTATCAGCAGCAGGATGCCGTGTCTCGAGCCTGGAGCAGTGCGGGCTACTGGACGCGCGGGGGCACGGTCGTGGCCTTGCCGGGGGGCTTTACCGTGGGCTTAAGCGCCGAGTTCCGGTGGACGGAATTCGAACCCGGGTGGTTTCCGTTCATCCCCGATAACACGACGCCACGTAAGGACCAGACCCGCATCTTGCAGGCCACACTCCTGAACCGCGCCATCACCGTGTTCGGGTTCAGCCCGCAGCTCGCGTTCTCCAACCAGGTCCGCGAATCCAACGCCCAACTGTGGGACTTCAAACGCAACCTCGTGGAAATGCGCTGGGTCCGGCAGTTTTGAGCCAGTGGGGGTGGGGGGGGTGGGCCCCCCCCCCCCCCCCACATATTTTTATGAAAAAACAACCAAAACAAATAGAGCCCCGCCGTGGGGCCAGTCTCTTATAAA
>VXOF01000086.1 GCA_009840285.1 Nitrospira sp. SB0662_bin_26 | reverse complement strand
TAAACTCGTAAGATCGTCGTCAGCTTTATTTGTTTATTTTATAATTGGTTGAAATGGCCGAGATCTACGCAGGCGGAGGCCGATTTGACCGCGCATTGGGATTGTATGACGAAGCGGTTCGTTTGAATCCTGAACGAGGGGAGACCTATATTGGCAAAGGGGTTTTGCTGCTTAATCTCAAGCGATTTGAGGAGGCCGAAACGGTCTTCACCCAAGGACTTGTGCATGCCCCGGAGTCTCATTTCGGACACTTCTATCGAGGGAAAGCCCTGGAAGCCCAAGAGAAAAGAACGGAGGCCAAGGAAGCCTACCGTCAGGCGATCGACCGGGCCAAACGGTTTGAACCCGCTTATCAGGCCTTGTTCAAGCTGTATGAGTACGACGAGGACCTTCAGGCAGCGATTCAACTCTACCATGAGTTCGAGGTATCGGTGACGCCTCGCGACAATGCGTTCCGTAAGGACTTTGTCCGTTTCTTGGTAAAACAAAAAGACTACGAGCAAGCCTTGGATATCCTGGAGCAGTTGATCGTGGATGAGCCCCAGGACGTGCAGGTGCAAATCCAAAGGGCGCTGGTCTACGTCGAAATGAAAGAGCCTCACCGCGCCGTGACGGAGTTGGAAGAAATCCTTCAAGCCCATCCCTCCGAGCTGCGTGTTCGAGACTACCTGGGATGGCTGTATGAACAAATCGACGACGATGAAAAGGCGTTGGATGCCTATCGGACAAATATCGATCTGGATGCGACGTTTTACGACAGTCGTATTCACCTCGGAATCTTACTGTATCGACTCGCGCGCTATGATGAAGCGGTGCGGCATTTGACGCAGGCCGTCGGGCTGAAACCCAGCAACTCGGAGACCCATCTTTTGCTGGGATTGAGTTACCTGCAAGCCAATGAATTCGAACAGGCGACGTCTGCATTTGAAAAGGGACTGGAATATCACCCCAACGACGAAGCTTTGCGATTTAACCTTGGGGCCGCGTATGACAAACTCGACCGGTTCCCCGACGTAGTCCGGGAGATGGAAGCGGTGCTGGCCCTCAACCCCGATCATACCGACGCGCTCAATTACCTCGGCTATAGCTATGCCGATCGAGGTATCAATGGGGAAGAGGCCGTGGAATTGACGCGACGCGCCGTGGCGCTCAAGCCGGACAATGGCGCGTACGTCGACAGCTTGGGGTGGGCGCTCTTCAAAGTCGGGAAAGTGGCTGAAGCCCTGCGGGAAATTCAGCGAGCGGCCGAACTCGTCGAAGACGATCCGGTCATTTTTGAACATTTGGGAGAAATATACTTGATCCAAGAGCACCGGGACGCGGCCAAAGCTGCGTGGATCCGTGCGCTAGAATTGGATCCTCACAATGAAAAGCTCATCAAGCGATTTCGTGAAGTGGGCTTTGGCAGTCCGCCCCATTTGCCGGAGGAGCCGTTGAAGGAAGACGCTCAGGTGAGCCAATACGCGGATCCCGTCATATCCGGAGTGCCCGTTCCCCGGACGGGCGGACACCGGGGTCAGCCCGCCACACGGCAAGTCAACCCCTGAGACATGGCGTGATGGCGGCATCGACACAGAACGGGGAGAAGGGGGCGCGTACGGTTCATGCGATACGCAACCGGTCCGGGTTCAGTTTGACGGAGTTGATGATCGTCGTGGCTATCATCGGCATTTTGGCCGTGATTGCCATTCCGAATTTTCTGAAATATCAAGCCCGGGCCAAACAATCGGAAGCCAAAACCAACCTGGTGGCGATTCATACCAGCGAGATGGCCTATTTTGCCGAGAAGAATGCCTACGTCGATGATTTCAATGCGATAGGGTTTGCCGTGACGGGCTCCTCTCAATTGTATTATTACGAATTGGGGAGCAGCAGTTCCGGAATCCTGCCGACGGGTTGTACGGCTTCGACCCTGGACAACGTGTCGGCGACAGGGTTTACGGCCGTGGCCACCGGCAATATCGATGGTGATCCGACCTGTGACGTGTGGACCATTGACGAGAACAAGACCTTGCTGAACGTCACGAATGACGTGGCCTTATAGTCTCGCGTCCGTCAAGAACGGTTTCCTAGGCGAGGCCAAGGAGTGAGAAAACGGTATCTGAACGGCTGTTCTATAATCGTCTGCCTCCCGCTCGGTTCATACCGGTAATATTCTTGACTCTCTTCAGGGGGGTCTGTTATAAGCCGTCATCCGTGTTCTTGGGAGAGCACCGGTGACGTTCCTAGTCGTTGGACCTGCACGCGTCTCTCGACGTACCCTGTCGATATCCGTTAATCAGTTAGTTTACGAATGGATCTTCTCATAAATTTTCTGGGACGGCTGTCCCAGAGTTTTTTCCCCTCTGCCCCCCAGAGCGCCCCACTTCGTCATCGAAAGCCGCACAACGCTTCTCTGAAGCTTGTCTCCAACAACCGTGGAGTAGCGAGAGATGTGGAATGTGTGCAGAGCCATACCTCCCCATCAACCGTTGGTCACGCGGAAGCCGTAGAAGAAGCCTTGGCGCGGAGCACGGGATGGCTTCTCCAACAACAGGATTCTGCGCATGGCTATTGGGTTCAGGAATTGGAGGCGGATACGACGTTGACCTCGGAGTATATGATGTTGCGCCGATATCTCGGGACCGTGGAAAAAGAGCGGGAAGACCGGATGGTGCGCTACCTGCAGGGCGCGCAACTCGAGGACGGCGGCTGGCCGATTTACACCGGAGCCCCCATGGACGTCAGCGCCTCGGTGAAAGCTTACTTTGCCTTGAAATTGGCCGGGGTTCCCCAGGACGATCCGGGGATGCGCCGGGCCCGGGAAGCCATTTTGGCAAGAGGCGGCGTCGTGTCGGCCAACGTCTTTACGAAAATCGCGTTGGCCTTGTTCGGGCAATACGAGTGGAGAGGACTGCCGAGCATGCCTCCCGAAATCGTGCTGGTGCCCAAGAAGTTCGCGTTTAACGTATACGCCATCTCGTATTGGTCCAGGGCCGTCGTGATTCCTCTGCTGATTATGTTGGCCGTTCGCCGGGAATGCCGGGTCTCCGCCGGACAGGGAATCGAGGAACTGTTCTGCACGCCCCGGGATCAAATCAACTATCGCCACGCCCCGCCGTTTCAAAAGGATCCCAAATTTATCAGTTGGCGGAACTTTTTTGTCTGGGTCGACCGCATTCTGAAGATCTACGAGAAACATCCGCTTCGATCCGTGCGGAAAAAAGCGATGAAGCAAGCCGAGGCCTGGCTGCTGGATCACATGCAGGGCGACGGGGGGTTGGGGGCGATCTACCCGGCCATGGCCAATTCGATCTTCGCTCTGATGGCCTTGGGATACCCCGCGACGCATCCGTTGATTCAACAGGCCCTTCGATCAATCGAGGACCTGGAAATCGACACGCCGGCGTCGGCCGGCGGACCATCCACGCTTCACCTGCAACCCTGCCATTCTCCAATTTGGGATACGGCATTAACCATCAATGCGCTCGTCGAACGGGGCCTGCCCCCGGACCATGAAGCGCTGTCGCGCGCCTCGTCCTGGCTGCGTTCCCGCCAGACGCACAGTGTAGGGGATTGGATCGTGTCTTCTCCCGGGGCCACGCCAGGCGGCTGGTATTTCCAGTTTGAAAACGAACTGTATCCCGACGTCGATGATACGGCCGCCGTCCTGACCGCCTTGGCGAAAGTTTCGCCTCTTCAACCGGCCGACCGGGATGCGGCCATTCAGCGCGGGATGAAGTGGGCGTTGGCCATGCAAAGCACGAACGGCGGATGGGGGGCCTATGATCGGAATAATGATCGACTGATTTTCAACAAGATTCCCTTCGCGGATCATCAGTCGTTGCTCGATCCTCCCACGGCCGACCTCACCGGTCGGTGTCTGGAGATGCTGGGTGCCCTGGGATATGATCGATCGCATCCTGCCGTGGCCCCGGCGCTTGAATTTCTTCGACGGGAGCAGGAAGCCGATGGCAGCTGGTATGGGCGATGGGGCGTCAATTACCTCTACGGGACCTGGTGCGTCATCGTCGGCCTTCAGGCTATCGGCGAGGACATGTCCGCTCCCTGGATTCGACGCGCCGTCTCTTGGGTTGAATCCAAACAAAATATGGACGGCGGATGGGGAGAATCCTGCTTGTCGTACGCCGACCGCGCGTGGGCCGGAAAGGGCGAAAGTGCCCCCTCACAAACGGCGTGGGCCCTTCTGACCCTATTGACCGCCGGTCTGTCCGAATCCTTGAGCGTCGCGCGGGGTATCAATTTCTTGCTTCGCCGTCAACTGGAAGATGGGACGTGGTTCGAGCCGTTCCATGCCGGTACAGGATTTCCCCGAGTGTTCTATCTCCGGTATCATGGCTACAGCAAGTACTTTCCCATGTGGGCGCTGGCCATGTATCGTAACGTTCGGATGCACGGTCAGACGAGAGCTCAAGGGTTGCAAGACATCGCGCAATCAGCCCGGCAACGGCAACCCTGATTGACGTCGTCTTTTCTCACTTCAACGGTTTCCGGAGTCCTTCCTGGAAAACATCGCCGTCTTTGCCGCGACTCCCTGGGAGTTTAACGCCATTGGGCGCGCATTGCCTGCGAGCCATGTCGAACGGATCAACGGGGTCAAATGGCGTCGATGGGCGGACGCGTCCCGTTTCGTTGCCGTCATTCAAACCGGGATGGGGTTGGTAAACGCGCGGGCCGCGTGTGAGGCGGTGTACCCGAAAAGACCCTGGACCGTGTTTATTTCATCGGGGTTTGCGGGCGCCTTGGTTCCTTCACGAATCGGCGACGTGGTGATTCCCGAGCAGGTCGTCTGTGCGGATTCGAGCCTCATGGGCTCCGTTCCCGATTCCCCGATTGTCTGTAGTGCCCGGTATCGACAACACGCTTACAAAACGGCGCAGTCATCCGAGAACGCGGTTCTCTCCGGACGTTTGGTCACGGTTGGAAATATCGTCTGGTTGGCTAGAGACAAACTGGCTATTGGCAAGGCCTTTGATGCCAGCAGTCTGGACATGGAAAGCGCGGCTATCGGGACCATGGCTACCCGGCGGGGTATCCCGTTCTTCGTCGTCCGATCGATTTCAGATCGCGCAGAGGAAGATTTGCCCCTTGACCTCAACCTGTTCCGCCGGCCAGATACGTTCGTGCAAGGGGCGTGGGCCGTTGCCACAACTCCAGGAAAATGGTCGGGATTGAATCGACTGCGCCGGCAAAAAAACGTAGCCTCGGCCCGGCTGGCTCAATTCTTTGAAATCTTTTTCTCCATGACGGAAAATGACTCCTGAAGCTTCGACGTGAGTCGAGACCGAGTGGCGATTGTGTCTATGTTGAAAAATCCCGTATTGGCCGTATGAGTTGCCAAGAAAGGAAAGGGTTATGTCTGAGCTACTTCCAGGAATAACGAGAACAGTTGGATTACGCGTCCTCACCGTGATCGGCGCACTGATTCTTGGGTTGTCGGTCCTTGGATTTTCTTCGTCACTTTCAGTAGCCGCGGAGGCAGGTTCCGCCATGGAGGCGATGAAAGGGGGGGAGGAGTGGTTGGAGCCGACGGCTGCCGCC
>VXOF01000046.1 GCA_009840285.1 Nitrospira sp. SB0662_bin_26 | reverse complement strand
GAGTAATAGTCAATAGCTTTATCAAGATCGCGAACGTTCAAAGCGAGTTGGAATCGCATGGCATACTCCTTTCGTAGCGGGCCGGTATCAGCAGCACGCGCCGCGCTTGTTCGTCCCGGAGTTTTCGCCATTGACTCCCTGGCAGCAGTTTTCGGTCAAGAAACCAAGAAACGCGGTCATCGTTCCGAAGTCGGCACTATAGATAAGGGAGCGACCCTCGCGTTGACATCGAACAGTCCCCGCATTCTTGAGTTCCTTCAGATGGAAAGAGAGTGTGGCGGCAGGAATGCTGAGCGCATCTCCGATGGCGCCTGCGGCCATTCCCTCTTGACCTGCCCGAACAAGCAGTCGAAAAATGTCGAGGCGAGTCTCCTGGGCCAACGCGGCCAGTATGCTGATTACCTCTTTATTTTCCATATTTCCAAAATAATGGTAATATCGAATAATGTCAAGACTTCTTGTGAGAAAATTTCCGTACCCTGGACAAGAGAAGTCGAATCCCAGGCATTCGACGTATTGGAGGAGACCGGAACTTCGCTTACGAAGTCGGAGTAAGGCGAGCTTTATCCCGGAGCACGGCCAGAAAGAGAAGGCCGATCAGAATCCAGAGGATTTCACGAATCCGACGGATCACGGCAAAGGTGATGCCCGTCACCTCGCCGTATCCCAAGGCCATCAGAAAAACAAGATACCCGCCTTCCTGTACCCCGAGTCCCCCGGGAACAAACGACACGCTTCCTTTGATCAGCGCCGTCATTGCGGCGATCGACAAAGACGATAGCCAGCCGACTTCCGCTCCCAGAAAATAGAGAATCGCATACACTTCAAACAACTCCGTCAACCACGCGGTAAAGTGGACCCCCATCGACAAGAAGAACGTCCGGCGGCGCTGTCCGTAAAAGGTGCGAATCGTCCGGTCCAGCTCCAACAACTGCGGTCGATACGCCTCCAGGCCTTGCGACCGGATCCGGCACGTGTCGGCCACTGTCAACACCCCTCTTCCGATCCCGTAGCGTTGAACCACGAGAAACAGAAAAACCCCGAACCCCAGCAGGCCCACGCTGACAAACGCCACCAGGACATTGTATTCGGTTCCACCGACGAGCCAGAGTGTCGCACTCAACCCCAACAACATGTAGAGGATCTGAGCAAGGGTCATGATCGTCTTGGCCGTCACCACGGAGGCCAACCCTTCGACCATGGGGACTTCATAGCGCGTCAGCAGGTGCGCCTTCATGGGCTCACCCCCGAGCATGGCCGTCGGGGTCGTCACGTTAATGGCTTCACCCGCCATCCGCACCATGAACAACCGGACATACCCTACCCGGCCCGACCACTGCCCGAGGGTCAGGGACCATCCATACGCATCGAGCAGATACACCACCAGAAGGGGAATGAGAATAATGCAGAACGCAACAAAGCCGACGCGCTCCACCGTCTCCCAGATCTGAGGCAGGCCGATATGCCAGATCAACCCGCCCAAGACAACGAAACCCGCGGCAAGAAACAATAGCCGAATCATGGGATGACCATTCCAACTCCCTCTCCCACCTAGTCTGCTGTTAGGCGAAGCCCCCGACATTTTTAGTCGGAGGGCTGGGGTGAGGGGAAGAAAAGAACGTGACGATGCGACTTGGACAACGCCTCAAGAAGCGGTCAGGATTGATGAACGCAAGACACCCGATACAGGCTCCACACCATCATGGCCGCAAACACACTGGTCCCGGCGGCAACGAGCCATAAGAACCAGGGCAGCACGCCCAAACAGGCGCATACCAGCACGACGATGGAAAAATCCCGATTCGCCACGTGTCTCAGGATAAAATCGAAACGGGTTCGGTCGGCTTGACGCATAAGTCGCCAACGCACCGTGTTGCCTTTCAGGGACTTGACCCGGTCCACGCACCACAGAGACACTCCGGTGGAGAAAACGGCAATACCTCCCAAGAGCAACGGCAGGTAGCCGGAAGACGTGAGATTCTCCTGGTACGCCCCCCAGGCAATCCCCGCAAACACGGCCACGTGAACGATATTGTCGGAGACAAGGTCCAACGCCTGTCCCAACGGGGATTCCGCGAAGGTGAGCCGCGCCACTTCTCCGTCGCAACAGTCGATAATGACAGCGAGTTGAAACAGGAGAGCCCCTGCAATCCCTCCCGCATACGAGCCTTTCGCAAAACACGCGGCCCCACCGAGGCCGATGATCATCGACAACAGGGTAATGACATTGGGAGGGCATCGCAGTTGCATGAACAGCCGGCTCAACGGCCTGGATACTTTCCGGTTCACGTAGCGATCAACGACGCCATCCAGGGTGCCATCCACGCTTTGCAACGAACGAAACAGGGTGTGTTCCGCCTTTTGGAGTCCTTCGACGCCCCGCGCGTCCTGATAGGCATGGGACGACGCGGACAGGGTCTGGACGACGCCCTCTGCGGCCGCCTGTTCCAGTGCCAACCGGATGGGACTCGTTTCCGGGGTACTCCAGGAGCCGGATATCCCCAACAGCCGGGACGGCAAGACGACCAAGTCCGCGGCTCGGGCAAGCCCCTGATCTTCGTCAAACTCCGCGGGCCGGTCGCTTTGCCGGTCAAAAAAAACGACTCGAGGAATATGTCCCCCCGTATGAGGATCGGCCCGCATCACCACGCCCGGATTCCCGCTCCACCCGGCTTCACCCGGCCGGCCGACCGCCACCACAGCCTGCCCCTCTCTCCCTACTTCCCTCAGTGATTGGATTAATGATGGCGCAAACACCATGTGGCAACCGAGGATGAGACATGACCCCTTCACCTCGTTTGCCAGGGTTTCCCACGTCTGCGGATCCAACGGCGGAAACTCCCGAATCGGGAGCCAGCGAATCATGGCATGCAGACGAGCATCGCCGTCAATCAGTGCACGAAGCGATTGTTCTTCCTGACCCACCAAAGTCAGAATCTGTGAAATCCCGGCGTGCTGAAGGGTGAAAAGAGTCCGTTGAAAGAGCGTCATCCCGCCGACGCGGACCAACGCGCCGGCAACGGGGTTATCGTCACTCCCCCCCAAATCAAACACGCCTGACGAGGCCAGGACGATGGCCGTGTCGATAGTGCCGGTTATGGATTTATTGAGTGTTCCGTCCATGAGGAAACTTTTCATCCCCGATTCCCCGTGCTGTCATTCCTGCGAAAGCAGGAATCCAGTGTCTTTCGTCCCCCTCACCCTGCCCTCTCCCGCGAGGGGAGAGGGAGAAACGACAAAAAGACAAAGACGCTGGATCCCGGATCAAGTCCGGGATGACAGAAAAAGAAGCGTCCCTCACCCAGGTCCGCTTCCGCCAGGGTTTCCCAGCCGGGGCAGAATCTCTTGTTTCGCGCGTTCCAGGTCCTCGGGGAAGTCGATCTCAATCCACGGCAGGCCGCCGATTTTCTCGACGCCGACCGGGACCTCACGAAAAAAATCCATCAACGCATCTTCGTATTCCATGTCCAGCAGGCCTTGTTTCACGCGCGATTCCACAGAGCGCAGCAATTGCGGCACGGCGGCCCGCTCCACGCGCAAAAACCCGACGCCTTCACCCACCAGGTCACACTCGTCCGGCACCTGTTTGGACAAGGCCGTCACCCGTCCCTGCCGCATCACCACCATACATTCTTCCGTGTGTTGCGTCACGGTTTCATCCATCAACAGGGCATTGGCATGCGATGAGTTCAGCAATCGATCGAGCACGGCGGGATGAAACAGCACATCGGCATCCATGATCACCACGTCGTCATCCATGGCCTCCCGGGCCGTCCACAACGAGCCGATGCTGCCGCGTTCGAAGTCGGGATTGACCAGGAACGTCACGTCCGTCGCGGTGGGATAGGACGCCACCGCCTCACGAATGTGTTCCTGCTTGTACCCAACCACCATACAGATGCGGGTCACGCCCAGATGCGCCAAGACATCAAAATAGCGATACAGGAGGGGCTTGCCCCCGACGTCGATCAAACACTTGGGACGATGCCTGGTCAACACCTCCAGCCGCCGCCCGCGGCCGGCCGCCAGGATAACCGCTTTCATGTCGCCCGGTTCGCGTGCGTCAATACCTCTTCAAACGCACCCAGAAACCCTTCGACGTCGGATTCCTGCAAGGCCCCCATATTGGCCACGCGGAAGATCTGTGATTCCAAGTGTCCCTGCCCGGCATAAATCACGAAGTCGCGCTCCTTCAGACGGTCGTGCAACACGTCATAGGCCAAGCCCTCCGGCAAATGAAAGGCCGTCAACGAATTCGACTGGCGCTCGGGGGGCAGCACGGCTCGCACCCCAAGAGCGGCCATGCGGTCCCGGATCAGAGCGGCCATCTTCGCGTATCGTTGAATGCGATTGGCCACGCCTTCTTCCAGGAGTTCCGACAAGGCTTCGTTGAACGCGGCATACACCTGGACGGCCGGCGTAAAGGGGACCGTGCCGTTTTCCTGCGCCGTGTAGTAATTGGCCAGGTTCAAATACCACGTGCGTTTGGGGTACTTCAGCACGTTTTCCATGAAGCCCTTGCGAACCAGGACAAACGAAACCCCCGGAAATCCCTGAATGCATTTGCCCGCGGTCCCGGCCACCATGTACATGTGCCGACCGGCAATATCCAGAGACTCCCCGCCCAACCCGCTGATGGCATCCACGATGAAGACGCCCCCGCGGCTATCGACGTGGTCGGCAATTTCGTGAACCGGGTTGAGAAGCCCCAGCGTGGTTTCATGATGCACCATGACCACCCCATGCGCCGCCGGCTCTTGCTTCAGGGATTTCAGAATCATTTCCGGGTCGGGCGGGGTATCCCACTTACACTTGATTTCTGCGATCCCCAGGCGTTGAGTCGCAATGATGGACGAAATCCGTGCGCCGTACACTCCGTTGTTGACGTGAATCAGCCGTTTCCCCGGCGGCAGACACGACATGATGGACGCTTCCACCGCGGCGGTACCGGAGCCGGTCAGCAGAATCGCGGTGTAATCCGATTCCGCGCCCGGGACAAAGGCTTCCAACAGCTTTCGACGAATGTCGCTGATCAATTCCGCGCATTCGGATTCCCGATGACAAATATCCGGCCCCATCAAGGCGTTTCTGACGCGGTCCGAGACGTTTACCGGACCCGGGTTGAGCAGTATCATGAGCGTGAAATTCTCCTTTTTCCCTCACCGTGCACTCGCCCAAAGGGAGCGGTGGTTTAGCCTGGCCCAACGGCCGCACGAAATCGTTTGGTCAGATCAGCCGGATCCAGCGCGACCCGGTCCGCGTCTTCAATCTGCTCGTTGACTTTGATCAGCAGGAAATGCGGGCCGTCGTTGGCGAGCATGTGTTTGAATTCATATATGATGTCTTCCCGTTCCCAGACCCGTTCGACAGTAGCGTACCCGGCCGCCTTGGCGACCTGGTCCAGCCGTACGATGCGCGAATAGGACGGCTGGTTGCCGGTCGTCCCGTAGACCTCATTATCGAACACGACGTGCGTCAGGTTCTTGGGACGTAAGGCACCGACCGTAGCCAACGTGCCCATACCCATGAGCACGTTCCCGTCGCCGTCAAACACCACGACCTGCCGGTCCGGTTGAGCCAAGGCCAGTCCCAACCCGATGGACGCGGCCACGCCCATCGACCCGATCATGTAAAAGTTGCCGTCCCGGTCCTTGATCTTCTGGGCTTCCCGCGAAGGAAAGCCGTTGCAAATGATGACCGGCTGATCGCCGACGATGTCAAACAGCGCTTGCATCGCCTGGGCTCTGCTCTGCATCACTCCTTCTTCAGGTCGCATAATTTCAGGTTTTCCTCGTTACGGGTCCTTCAGGGAAGAGGGTCTTTTCGTCCGCCTGCGATTAGGTGTCAGGGTTGAATCGCTTTGACCACGCCTTTTTTCAAAAACAACGCCACGGGGACGCGTTGATCCATGAAAGTCTGCGCGGTCCATCGCAGATCCTCGACCAGGGTTTCCGCGGCCAACGTTCGATGCGGAATCCGGATCGTGTCCATCAATTGCGGCATGGTTTGCCCCATCACCAGGTGTTCGGGCGCGTCTTTCCCTTCGAAGCCTCTCCAGGAAACGATGAGCAGGCACGGAATCCTGTATATCAGGTGGAGTGACATGAGTACGTTCATGGCGTTCCCCAACCCCGAATTCTGCATCAGCACCACGGGAATTTTCCCGCCTAAAAACGCCCCCGCGGCCATGGCCACCGCCTCGTCTTCACGCACCGACGGCGTATAGAGCCGGCGGTCGCTCAACACTTCAATGATCCCGCCAAGGATGGTGTCCGGCACGCCGGTAAAAAAATCAAACCCCATATCCTGGAGCGCTTTCACAAAATCATCGCTGTCGATCACGGCCATAACGTCGTTCCCATTTTCTCTCTTGTCATCTCACGAATGTGGAGAGCCCGTGTCTTTCTCTTCACAAACGAAGGGAGAAAAGAAAAGCCCTGGATCCCCGATCGAGTCGGGGATGACAGAACAAAGGCACAACTCACCCGGCACCTAACGGACAATCCTGAGAAAATACCAGACGCCTCCCCCGCTTCTCAACACGTCGACGGTTTTTGAAAAGGCCTCCCACGATTGCGGAGTTCTGATGTAGCGAGGTAGACTCTGAGGCGCGGTTCCCTTCTATGAACAGCCCGTCGCGAGGAGCGTGGAGCCCATGAAACGGGGGCAGGAAAAGCGATATACGAAACGGCATGCCGAAAGCGGGATTGCCGCGCCACTCCCCCCTTTGGAAACCTGGCCCAACCAATATCCCGGCTATGAGATCACGATCGAAATCCCGGAATACACCGCCATCTGTCCCAAAACCGGACTCCCGGACTTCGGCACAATCGCGATTCACTACATGCCGCACAAGGCCTGTGTCGAACTCAAGTCGCTGAAACTCTACATCCACGCTTATCGCAACGTCGGCATCTTCTATGAAAACGCCGTCAATCGGATCCTTCAGGATTTCGTGAAAGCCTGCAAACCGGAATGGGCCGTCGTCACCGGCACCTTTACCGCACGCGGCGGGCTCAGCAGCACCATTCGCGCGTCATACCCGCAAGAAAAACGCGGATGATGGTAAGACGGGTTTAACGGCTGTTGTAGAACTCGCTGATCCGCGTCACGACCGTTTCCATCTGCGCGTCGGTGAGTTCGGGATACACCGGCAGGGACACCACTTCTTGCGCCAGTTGCTCGGACACCGGAAGATCACCCTTGGCGTAACCCAGCGGTTGGTAACATTCCTGCAGGTGCAGAGGGACGGGGTAATAGACTTTATGGCCGATCTCGTGATCCTTTAAATAGGCCATCAATTCATCGCGGTTTTGCGCGCGCAGGGTGTATTGGTTGAAGACGTGTACGTTGCGTGGATCCGTGGGCGGCAACGTCAGGCGCTCCAGCAACCCGGCCCGTGTGAACAGGTCATTATAGTTCGCCGCGTTCCGGGCGCGTTTGGCATTCCATTCGTCCAGGTGTTGCAGCTTGACACGCAACACCGCCGCCTCCAAGGCATCGAGCCGGCTGTTGAGTCCGATGTGGTCGTGATGGTAATCCGAACGGCTTCCATGCACCCGCAACGCCAAAAGCAGGTCGCAGAGGTCCCCGTCATTCGTCACGATCAACCCGCCGTCACCCACGCCTCCGAGGTTCTTGGACGGGAAAAAGCTGAAGCACCCCGAATACCCGAAGGTTCCGGCTTTGCGACCCTGCCGGCTGGCGCCGATGGACTGGCAGGCGTCTTCAATGACCTTGAGGCCGCGTCGATCGGCCAGTTCCATGATGCGCTCCATGTCGGCGCATTGCCCGAAGAGATGCACCGGGATAATGGCTTTCGTGCGAGGCGTGATCTTCCGCTCAAGCTGTTCGGGATCCATGGTAAAGGTATCGGGAAGGACGTCCACGAAGACCGGCACCGCGTGCAGGCGCGAGATGCTGCCTGCCGTGGAAAAGAAGGTAAACGGCACGGTAATGACTTCATCACCGGGTTTCACTCCCGCCGCCATCAGGGACAACAGCAAGGCGTCACTTCCCGAGGCCACACCCACGGCGTGACGGCACTCGAGATACCCGGCAATCGCCGATTCGAAGACTTCGACGCGACGACCAAGAATGAAGCTCTGCGCCTCGCAGACCTCTTCGATCGCCGACAGGACGTCGCCACGGATCTGCCGGAATTGGGCCTGTAAATCCAACAAAGGAACCTTCACGAACGGCATCACTCCTGTTATCATGGGTCAATTGCGGACCGCGTATTCAAACATACCTGATGGGAACGAGCAAGTCGGCGACGTCACGCCCTTTGCCAGCCCGTTGTCTCCAAACCAGCGACACCATGAACTATTGCAGCGCGTGCGGCGCATCCCTCGTCATGAAGATTCCCGATGGAGACACGCTGCTCCGGTTCGTCTGTGAGCGCTGCCACGCCGTGCATTACGAAAATCCCAAAATCGTGGTGGGCTGCCTTCCCGAATGGGAGGATCGGATCCTGCTATGCAAACGCGCCATCGAGCCGCGTGCCGGGCTCTGGACGTTTCCCGCGGGATTCATGGAAAAGGACGAAACTTTGGAACAAGCCGCCGCCCGTGAAACCCTGGAAGAAGCCGAGACCGAGGTGGAAATCTCTCAACTCTACGCCGTGTTCAGCATTCCGCACGTGAGCCAGGTGTACGTCGTGTTTCGCGGGAACATGAAGCGGGCCGCGTTCGGCGCGGGAGCGGAAAGCCTGGAAGTCGATCTGTTCAAACGGGAAGACATACCGTGGTCGAAGCTGGCGTTCCGGGTGATTCACGAAATCCTGGAGCGCTATTGCAAAGACGGGACGCACGCACCGGTTCACGTGGGCACCATCCCGGGTCCTCCGCGACCGTAGGGATCAACGGCTTCTCCGCCGTTCGTCCTGAGCGTAGCGTTAGCAAAGTCGAAGGGCGCTCAGGGCAGGCTCCGGGCCGGCGCTACAGCACATACACGATGACACCGTATCGCGCGGCTTTGCCGACGGCGATCCACACCAACGCGGCAAACCACGGCACGCGGAGCCACCCGCCGACCAGACACAACGCATCGCCCACGACGGGCATCCAGGATAGCAACAGAGCCGGGCTCCCCCATTGCCGCAGCCACCGAATCGGCCGGTCATATTTGGGTTGAGTGAATCGCGAAGCCGGAAACCGCCACCCGAAAAAACGGCCGACAGCCCACGTGCTCATCCCGCCCAACGTATTCCCCGCCGAAGCCACGGCCAACAGGAGCCACGGATCATGCTCATCCCGGACGGCCAATATTGCCAACACGGCCTCGGACCCGCCGGGAAGCAGCGTAGCGGCAAGGAACGCGCTCACGAACAAGGCCCAGAGGCCCGGCGCCTCACCGGTCATGATATCGGCTCATTCACTCTTCCTCCCAGCACACGGGATCCCCGACCAGAATCTCGCCATCGTCCAGGACCTCGCCAAACGCCCCACCGGTCCAGGCACGGGACATGGCTGCCTGCAGCCCGGGCCAGGCTTCTTCCATGCGTTCGCACGGCCTGGTTTCACCCAGGATACGGATGCGACACGATCCGATGCGCAGGATACGTTTCGCAGACCGGTACAGGCTGAGACCGCTGATCAACAGGTTCGCCCGGCGCGCGGACGGCGGCAACGTGCCGTTGACTTCCGTCATCAACTCCGCCCAGTTTTCCCGTTCGAGAATGGTGACCTGTCGCCTGCCGCCTTGGTTCGCATTGCCGACCAGCCCCTCACCCGCTTGCATAACAGCCTGCTCCACGAAATCCATGGGCCCCCGCTTCATGCGCTTGATCCAAATGGCTTCCAGCCGGCCTCCTGCCGCCCGCGTGTGCTTCGACACGATCCTGCCTCCGATTTAGGCGGAATGGGTTTTGACTCTTCAATGTCGACGTTTTATAGTAAACTATGGCGCGACAGGATAGCCCACCCCGATCCGAAATCCAAACCACCAAAACGAGAGGCCTACGGCCACACATCCTCCTGCTCGTGCTGGGAGGAAGCCTCTGTGGGCTCTGGTCCGGACAGGCCCTGGCCGAACATCCTTCCCAACTTCCCATGCCGTTCGAACTCGTCAAAGAACTGGTAGGGACTTGGCAGGGCAGCAGACAAGTACTCGACGGGCAGGAAATCATCACCGTGGAATATGCCTTAACATCAAGAGGCACGGCAGTGATCGAACGGATGTTCCCAGGCACGCCCAAGGAAATGGTCTCGGTTTATGCGCAGGACGGGCACGAGATGGTCATGACGCATTACTGCGCGTTGGGCAACCAGCCACGCATGCGTACCAGCAGCCCCGTGACGGGCAATTCCATTACCATGTCCTATATCGACGGCACGGGCATGCATTCCCTGCAGGACAAGCACATGCACGAATTGACCCTTTCCTTTATCGACGACCGCCACATCAACCATGAATGGACGGTCTTCGAACACGGCCGGGAACAAGTGACCCACACGTTTGCCTTTACCCGGCAATAATCCCGCGCTTACTTTCTCTGCGATCATCCCCGCTGACTCTGCTGCCATTCCCCACCCGATCGGGGTACCAGGGTCTTTGCTGTTTCATGCGGGGTTTCGCCCCCGCACGACGAGGTCCTTTTGTTTCGGCAAAAGGACCCAAAACCATTGGCGCCCGGGCGTGGCCCCAAGGGGTGCCTTTGCCCCAGTCCCGGTTGCTTGGGCTGCGGAACTCGCTTCGCTCAGACAGTCCTCGCCCCCAATGTAGAGGTTTCGGGCCTGGGTCGCAGCCACGCCCGCAGGCGCCGGGAACTGCCCTTTGCCTTTCTTGTCATCCCCGATCCTCGATTACAAACGTCAAGGACAAGCTCTGATCGAGAATGACAAGAGGAGGACACACAGGGAGTCACAGATCCAGAGTCTCCGCGACCTGCCAGTCCTGTGGGTTCTTTGATTCGGCTCGAATGAGTTGGAGGCGTGAGACGGAAAAGCTGCCGGGCAGGTCAAGGGGCAAGGCCTTGATGATCTCCTGCTTCACGCTTTCGGGAAACAGCCCGTACAGAAGACTGACGTGCGGGTCGAACGGACTCGTCGGTTGGGCGTTGAAGATCTGCGTGGCCCGTTGATGAACCTGCAGAAGCGGCGGAGACGGCTCCGCCGGCAGAAAAAGGCAGCGAAAGTATTGCGCCTCATAGCCTGGCTCCTTGAGCCGAACCTCGAAAGGATGAAGCGCGCGCGCGAATCGGCGCGTGCGGTCAACCAGAACCTCTTCTTCGCCTTCAAGTCTCCCCAGCAGTGTGAGATGGGGGTCGAACGCCGGGCCATGATGCCGGGCACTCAAGTCGGCGATCACGCCGGCGAGCCGGTCGTATACCTCACCCGTCGGCACAATCCACAGATGAAACATAGTCACGGACGGGGTTCGATGCCCTACTCCACGGTCACGCTTTTCGCCAAGTTCCGCGGGCGATCCACGTCGATGTTGCGGAGGGTCGCGATATGATACGCCAAGAGTTGCAGCGCGGCCGTGAAGGGAATCGGTGAGAGCAAGGCATGGGTGTTGGGAATGCGGAAGACGCAATCGGCCAGGGCTTCCAGTTCTTCTTCGCCCTCGCTCACGAATGCGATGACCGGCGCGCTCCGCGCCTTGACTTCCATGAGGTTGCTCACGGTCTTGTCGTATAACCTGTCCCGCGGGGCCAGCACCACCACCGGCATGTCTTCGTCGATCAGGGCAATGGGGCCGTGCTTCATTTCTCCGGCGGCGTACCCTTCCGCGTGGATGTAGGAAATTTCCTTGAGCTTGAGCGCGCCTTCCAACGCGATCGGATAATTGATCCCGCGTCCGAGATAGAGAAAGTTGTTCTTCTCGTGGAACCGTTTCGCCATGGCCGCGAATTCGGCTTCCCGCCTGATGACGCCTTCCACGTGCCCGGGCAGGGCCATGAACTGATCCAGCCACCATTGCCCGTCTTCCACGCTCAGGACCTCGCGCACTCTCCCGACGTGCAGGGCGAGGAGATACAAGGCCATGATCTGACCGGTGAAGGCTTTGGTCGAGGCCACGCTGATTTCCGGGCCGCACCGGGTGTAGATCACGCCGTCGGATTCCCTTGCCAGTGTGCTACCCACCACGTTGACGATGGACAGGACGTGCGCGCCCAGGCGCTTGGCCTCCCTGGCGGCAGCCAGCGTATCCGCGGTTTCTCCGGATTGCGACAGGGCGATAAACACGTCGTCTTCCTGCACCATCGGGTTGCGGTACCGGAACTCCGAGCCGATATCCACCTGGACCGGTTTGTGCACGAGTTCCTCCAACAGATATTTTCCCACCAGGCCGGCGTGCCAGGATGTTCCGCACGCGACGATCCAGATCGACCGGGCGTCGCGTAACTGGTCGGGCGTGATGGCCAGATCCGGCAGGTCGGCTTCGCCCGAGTCGTAACTGTAGCGCCCCCGCAGGGTATCCAGAATGGTCTGTGGTTGCTCGTGAATTTCCTTGAGCATGAAGTGCGGGTACCCGCCTTTTTCCGCGGCCTCCGCGTTCCAGTCAATGCGGACCTCGTCCCTCTGGACGAGTCGGCCGTCCGCGCCCGTCACCGTCACGCCCAGCGGGGTCAACGTCCCGACGTCGCCGTCTTCCAGATACGTCACGTTTCGGGTATGCGCGAGCAACGGCGTCACGTCGGAAGCCAGAAACGCGGCTTTCTCACTGTGCCCCAGCACCAAGGGGCAACCCGACTTGGTCACGACCAGCGTCCCGGGTTCGCTCACGCACATGCCGGCTATGGCATAGCTCCCGTGCAGTTCCCGCACCGTCGCGCGAAACGCCTGCTCCAGGGAGTGCCCTCCTTCCATATGAAACGCTACCAAATGGGCGATTACTTCGGTATCCGTCTCGGATTCGAACCGGTACCCCGCGGATTCCAAACGCCGTTTATGGACCAGGTAATTCTCGATGATGCCGTTGTGTACGATGACGACGTTGCCGGACCGGTGCGGATGGGCGTTCTGTTCGGACGGTTTGCCGTGCGTGGCCCATCGCGTGTGCCCGATCCCGATTGTCCCGGCGAGATGTTCTTGTTTCAGCGCGTTTTCCAGGTGCAGCAGTTTGCCGACGCTTCGACGGATCTCGATCCTGCCGTGCTGCAACACGGCGATCCCGGCCGAATCATAGCCTCGATACTCCAGCCGCCTGAGGCCCTGCATGAGTACCCCGGCAGCATTGTCGTCTCCGATATATCCTATGATTCCGCACATGCGCAGTTTTGCACCTTAATCGAGCATTTTTGACTCATTTCTGCTCTGTTTTGCACCATTTTTTCACTTTTTTGTCGCCGGAACCATTTCCCCTCACCCTGCCCTCTCCCAAGGGAAAGGAGCGCTACCCCTTAGCTCCTTTTTTCTTTCCACGGGAAGATTTCTGAGCAGACGAGGACTTTTTCGAAGTATCGACTCGGCGCCGGGTGGCCCATTCTTCTTTGGTGACTTGCGGGCTCCGCGATAGCGCCAGCGCATCGGCGGGAACGTCTTCCGTAATCGTGGAACCCGACCCGACCACCGCGCCCTTGCCTACTTTCACGGGTGCAATCAGTTGCGTGTCGCTGCCGATGAACGCCTCATCCTCGATTGTCGTTCGGTCCTTTTTGTAACCGTCGTAATTGCACGTGATGGTGCCCGCACCGATATTGACCCGTTTCCCCACGGTCGTGTCACCCAGATAGGTCAGATGATTCGCCTTCGATCCGGCGCCCAGTTCCGTGTTTTTCACTTCGACGAAATTGCCGACCTTAGCTTGCTTTCTCAGCACCGCGCCGGGACGAATATGCGCGAACGGCCCGACGGTGGCATGGTCTTCGATGACCGCCTGGTCCACAACGGAACTGTCCTGAATGGTGACGGCCTTCCCGACCACGCTGTTCGTCACCCGGGAAGCGGAGCGAATGACGCAGCCGGGCCCGATATTCGTGTGCCCTTCCAAAGTCACGCCCGGATGGAGCACGGTGTCCCTGCCGATCGTGACCGTATCATCGATGAACGTGGTCCGGGGGTCGAGCATGGTCACACCCACGTTCAGCCATCGCGCCCGAATGCGTTCCCGCATCGCTTCTTCGACACCGGCGAGATGCTCACGGGTATTGACCCCGAGACATTCCCGGGAGTCGGAAGTCTTCAACCCCGCCACCTTGCGACCCTCGGCCGCGGCCAGGCCTACGATGTCGGTCAGATAATATTCGCCTTGCACATTCTTCGCACGCACCCGGGCCAAAGCCTTGAACAGGAACGACGTGTCGACGACGTAGGTGCCGGCGTTCACTTCATGAATGGCGCGTTCGGCCCTGGTCGCATCCGCTTCCTCCACCACCTTGACCACCTGCCCTTTGTCGCCCCGTACCACGCGGCCATAGCCCCGGGGCTCGGGCAACTCCGCGCTCAAAAGGGTCAAAACGGCTTTTTCTTTTTCATGACGAGTCAACAACCGCTGCACGGTCGCGCGACGCAACAACGGCGTATCCGCGTTCACGATGAGACAATGCTTGCTCGCGGCTTTCCCGTTGGGCATCAGGGCGGCTTGAGCCTGTCGCACCGCATGACCGGTGCCCAACTGTTCAGGTTGCAGGGCCACATCGAACGGCTCGAAATCCGATTTGGATTGGTCCAAAAACTGCCGAACCCGGTCGGCCTGATGTCCGATGACGACCACCACGCGCGCGTCCGCGACCCGCCTGGCCAACGCAACCATGTACCAGAGCAGGGGGCGTCCGGCCACGGGATGCAACGCCTTGGTCGTCCCGGACCGCATGCGTTTTCCCCGGCCCGCTGCGATGACAATCGCGGAAAACTTTTTCATGGATGATGCCTCATGGTGAGGCGTGGCGAAGAACGTAGAGGCTATCCCGTCCTGACTTCGACCTTTTGCTCAGGGAAGGCGGAGGACTCGCGTGCCGTATCGAAGGTCGGCACGTTCATGGGTTTCCCGGAAGAATAGAGCCCGCCCGAGACGATTAATTTCATGGCTTCTTCCACGCTCATGTCCACGGACACCACCTCCCGCTCGGGGACCAACAGGAAGTACCCCGACGTCGGATTCGGCGACGTCGGGACGTACACGTGGACCAGCGGTTCCGGCGCCAGGCTTTGCACCTCTTCCCTGGTCTCCCCGGTCACGAAGGCCAAACAGTAGTTCCCGTCCTTGGGGAATTGAATCATCACCACCTTGTTGTACTTTTTCCGCTGTTTGAACGACAGGATATCCATCATTGATTTCAAGGTCGCGTAAATCCCCCGCACCACGGGCACCCGTTCCAGAGACTCTTCCCACCGTTTGACCAACCGGCCTCCGATGTAATTCGTCCCCATGAACCCCGCAAAGAGGATCAGAAACAGCAGCATCAGGATCCCCAGCCCGGGCACGTAGTAGTCCTCAGTCACCACCTCGGCCAGCATGTTCCCCAGAATGCTGTCCACGGTGACGAACAGGGTCTTGAGGACGAGGACCGTCCCCCAAATCGGCGTGACCACCAACAGGCCCGTCAGAAAATATCGCTTGAAGACCGTACTGGACATAGTGACTGGCATGTTACAAAGCCGGGGGCCTTCCTGCAACCCCTTTTCTTGCGAATATCAACGGGTTAGATTACGATGCGCCGTGGCAACCAGGCGATCGCAAGGAACCCCGTCCGCACCGAACCGTCCCCGTCGAAAAGGCCTTTTCATCACGTTCGAGGGGATCGAAGGGAGTGGCAAATCCACCCAGGCCCAAGCCCTCGCCCAATATCTCCGAGACCAAGGCTTCGAGGTGGTTGAAACGCGCGAACCCGGTGGCACTCCAGTGGCTGAGCACATCAGGGAGGTGTTTCTCCGGCCTGCGCGCAAACAGCGCTCGGGCGACCCGCTGGTCCCGGAATGCGAAGTCGCCCTGATCCTGGCGGCCCGTAGTCAACACGTCGCCAACCGGCTCCTGCCGGCCTTGGAGCACGGGGCCGTGGTCATCTGCGACCGCTTCTCCGACTCGACGCTGGCGTACCAAGGGTACGGCAGAGGACTCCCATTAGCCGAACTGCGGTCACTCACGCGGTGGGCCGCCACGGGCTTGACTCCCGATGCGACCTTTTTGTTTGATCTGCCCGTGTCCCAAGGATTGCGGCGACGACTGAACAGCACGGACGTGAATCGCCTGGATCATGAAACCGCGGCCTTTCATCAACGCGTGCGAAACGGGTTCCTGAGCTTGGCCCAACAAGCGCCGCGACGGATTCATACAATCAACGCCCGCCGGTCGACCCAGGCGATCGCCCGGCACCTGATCAGGTTGATCGCCCCCCTGCTCGAACAGGGGCTGAAGAAACAACGCCTCACGGTCACGCGTTCGTAACTCCCTATGCCCTTTGCCGACGTCATCGGTCAGGACGGACCGAAAAAGAAAATCCGGACGGCGCTGGCCCAGCAGGCCATCGGTCATGCCTACCTCTTTTCAGGGGACGACGGCATCGGCAAGCGCCTCATGGCACTGCGGTTCGCGCAGGCCCTGTCCTGTGAAACCCCGCCCGCCTCATCGCAACCGGATTCCTGCGGCCACTGTCGCGCATGTGAGCAAATCGACTCAGGCACCTATCCCGATCTGTTGATCATCGAACCGGAACAGGACAAAGCCAACCCGCAAATCAAAATCGACCGGGTCCGCGAAATCGAACGTCACGTGATCTACCGGCCGCTGTTGAGCGCGCGCAAAATCTGCATCATCGACGACGCCGACCGCCTGAACGCCAATGCCGCGAACGCGTTTTTGAAAACGCTCGAAGACCCGCCCGAACACAGCCTGTTCATCCTGGTGACCAGCCGGCCTTTGCGTCTGTTGGCCACCGTCAGGTCCCGCTGTTTGACGCTCAGGTTTTCGCCCGCGACGCCAGCTGAATTCGAAGGAGCCCTGGCCCTGAAACAGGCCACGGCAACTGAGGACGCCCGGTTTCTTTCCCGTGTGTGCGGAAATCGTATTGGCGTGGCCCTGCGCACGGACCTCGCGGAACTCCGCAGCCGCCACGACCGGTTTTTTGATTTGTGCCGATCCGAAACCCTGGCCCATACCACGGCCGTGCTTCAGCAAGCTGAGGAACTCTCGAAAGCCCAACCCTTCCCCGACGTGATCGACTGGCTTTCGCACGGACTGCGTGACGTGCTGCTGATGACCCTCGGAACCCGGCAGGACCTCCTGTTGCACCAATCGCACATCCCGTTGCTTGAACAAATCGCCGCATCCCTAACCCCGGCGGATGTCGTGGAACTCATGGACGTCCTGCAAACCCTGGAACAAGCCCCGACGCAGAATTTAAATCTTCAACTCTGCCTGGAAAATTTCCTGTTCCGCTTTCACCAAACCATGCACCGTGACGCCGCCTGAACAACATGGTATGTATTGCAGACATGCGCTCCCATCGAGTCTTTTTCTGTCTTCTCCATCCCTTTCCTTCTGTCATCTCTACGGAAGCAGGAATGCCAGCAAGGGAGAAACGTCGGGAATGACAAAACATGCAAAGTCTCGGCGCCTGCGGGCGTGGCTGCGCCGCAGTCCCGAAAACTCTGTGGGGGCGAGGACTGTCTGAGCGAAGCGAGTTCCGCAGCCCACGCAAGCGGGACTGGGGCAAAGGCACCCCTTGGGGCCACGCCCGGGCGCCAATGGTTTTGGGTCCTTTTGCCGAAACAAAAGGACCTCGTCGTGCGGGGGCGAAACCCCGCATGAAAAAGCAAAGACTCTGGATCCCCGATCAAGTCGGGGATGACAGAAAGAGAAAACCTGGAATGACAGCAGGGAGTGACATGTGACTGACCATGCCTGACCCCTTCTACATCACCACCCCCATTTACTACGTGAACGACGTGCCGCACATCGGGCACGCGTATACCACCATCGCGGCGGACGTGCTGGCACGCTGGCACCGCCTCATCGGAGACGAGGTCTTTTTCCTGACGGGCCTTGACGAACACGGGCAAAAGGTCCAGCAGGCTGCGGCCAAAGCCGGGATTGCTCCGCAGGAGCATTGCGACCGGTTGACCCCGCAGTTTCAAACCCTGTGGCAGAAGCTCGCCGTTTCCAACGACGGGTTCATTCGCACCACTGATGCCCGGCATCAGGCCGTGGTCCGGCGATTCCTCCAGCGACTGTATGACGCCGATCTCATCTATCGTGCGGAATACACCGGCTGGTATTGCACGTTCGATGAACGGTTCTGGACGGAGAAGGACGTGGACAACGGCCGCTGTCCCGACTGTCAACGACCGGTGGAGCAGCTCAGCGAAAGCAATTACTTCTTTCGCATGAGCCGGTTCCAGCAACGGCTGCTCGACCATCTCGACGCCAACCCGACGTTCATCCGCCCGGAATCCCGTCGCAACGAAGTGCTGGGGTTTTTGCAAAAGCCGCTGGAGGACCTCTCGATCTCGCGTCCCAAGGCCCGCTTGTCCTGGGGCATTGAACTGCCCTTCGATGCCGAGTACGTGACATACGTGTGGTTCGACGCGCTGGTGAATTACGTGTCGGCGCTGGAATACCTGCCGCCCCAGCCTTCGGTTGATCGCCTCTGGCCGGCGACCGTGCACCTGGTGGGCAAAGACATTCTGACGACGCATGCGGTGTACTGGTCCACCATGCTCATGGCACTGGAGATCCCCTTGCCCCACGCGATCTTCGCGCACGGCTGGTGGACGGTGGACGGTGAGAAAATGTCCAAGAGCCGGGGCAACGTGGTCGATCCGTACGCCGTGGTCAACCAATTCGGCGCGGATGCGTTTCGCTATTTCCTTCTCCGCGAAATCCCGTTCGGACAGGACGGAGACTTTTCGCATGAATCCTTTATTGGTCGCATCAACGCCGACCTGGCCAATGGACTGGGCAACTTGTTGAGCCGGACCGTGACCCTGATCCACCGGTTTTGTCACGGCGCCGTGCCGGCACCGGATCCTTCCGCAGTCACCGAACTCGAAACCGATTTGCAAGCCGCGGCCGGGTCCCTGATGCAAGAGACCTTGCCCCGTCACTTGCAGCGGATCGAATTCAATCGCACACTCGAAGCGATCTGGGGACTGGTTCAACTCGTCGATCAATACATCGACAAGACCGCGCCGTGGGTGCTCGCCAAAAATCCCAAGGACGTTCAACGACTCCGGACCGTGCTTTTTTACGCGGCGGAAACCCTCAGGTTCCTCTGCCTGGCCGTGTATCCCTTCATGCCGGATACCGCACGTGAAATGGCCAGGCAACTGGGATTGCCCTATGATTTTTCCCAACCGCTCCTCAAGGATTCCATCGCCTGGGGCGACCAGCCATCCGGCGCGACCGTAGTCAAGGGAAAGGCCCTGTTCCCGCGAGTCGAGGCATCCGCGGCCCAATCTCCTTCAAAGCCTCAACCCGAGGAATCCGCTTCCAGTCAGACGGATGCGGACAACCTGATCGGCATACAGGACTTCCAAAAAGTCGAGTTGAAAGTCGCCAAGATTATCGCGGCCGAACGCGTCCCCAAGTCAAACAAACTCCTGAAACTCCAGGTGGATCTCGGCGACGAACAAAAACAGATAGTGGCCGGCATCGGGAAAAAATACGGCCCGGACGACGTTGTCGGAAAGACGATTGTGGTGGTGGCGAATCTGAAACCGGCGAAACTGATGGGCGTGGAATCGCAGGGCATGGTCTTGGCGGCGGGAGATCAAGAAGTCCAAGGCCTGGTCACGTTCGAGGACACCGACCTTGAGCCCGGCACGAAGGTGAAATAACGGGAATCCTGCTCCCTACAGCCCGCGGGCGACGAGGTCGTGGAGATGGATCATCCCGACGACCTCTTTTTGACGATTCAAGACCGGCAACACGGAAATGGGTTTCTCCCGTTTTTCCATTTTTTCCAGGGCCGCGTACGCGTTTTCGTCCTCAAACACAAACTCCGGCTTCGCGTTCATGATGTCCCGAATCGCCAGGCCAAACACGTCCTTGTGCGCCTCCAGCACCCGGCGCACGTCATAGTCGGTCACCAAGCCGACCAACCGTTGCTCATCATCGATGATCGACACGGCTCCCGCCCGCTGCCGCGTCATTTCCGTCAACATAAACCCCACGTCTTTCGCCCCATGCACCACGGGGTTGGCCTTACCGGCACGCATGAGATCACCGACCGTCAGGAGCAGTCGCTTCCCCAGTTGGCCCCCGGGATGATTGACGGCAAAATCATCGGGTTGAAAATCGCGTAATTTCATGAGCGCCACGGCCAGGGCGTCGCCGACCACCAAGGCCGCGGTCGTGCTGCACGTGGGCGCCATGTTGAGAGGGCAGGCTTCTTCCTCTACCGGCGTATGCAGGACCAGATCGGACTGCCGGGCCATCGACGAATGCGGTTGGGCCGTTATCGAAATGACCTTGGCGCCGATTTTTCTGGCCACGGGGAGAATCGCCAACAACTCATCACTCTCGCCCGATTTGCCGACGGCCAGCACGATATCTTCTTGCTTGATGATCCCGACACCGCCATGCAGCCCATCGGCGCTGTGCAGGAACAAGGCCGGAGTCCCCGTGGATACCATCGTGGCCGCAATTTTCTGCCCGATAATGCCGGATTTGCCCACGCCCGTGACCACGACTTTCCCCTGACAGTCAAAGAGCCATCGCACGGCTTCTTCGTACGCCGGGCCCAGGGCCGGCTTGAGCGCATTGATCGTCCGCACCTCCAGATCAATCACTCGCCGCATTTCAGCCAGAACGTCCATCAGATACTCTCTCGGAAAAAAAAGGCTTGAGATTGCCTTCTTGATGTGTGACAGAGAAAATACTTCAGCACATTCCCTGAATCGGAGTCAACGTAACATCGGCTTTTAACCCTAAGTTATTGTACTATATATGCGAAACGCCGACAAACATTCCCTGCGACCTCAAACCAGGCAGATGATCCGGGATGTCTTTGCCAGGCTGGACTATGATGCGCTTGGCGACATTTATTGCGAGGAAGGCGGCGAGGCCTTTTGGAAAGCCCATAAGAACAAATGTCAAACCATGGGCATCAGAATCGGTGAGGCCTTGAAACAGCACCTCCCGCAAAAGGGAAAAAGTCTCTACGTCGGAGCCGGGGTGGCTGAACTTCCCCTGTTGGTGCTGGAAACCCTTGAAATGAACCGGACCGTTCAGGCCCATAATCTTCGAGAACGTGAAGTGGACGTTCTGAACCGGGCGTGTGACGGTCTGCCGTTTACCGTTCACGCAACCGCGGCCCAAACGGCCCGCGGAACCTTCGACCACCTGTGGATCGCCAGCGTACTCAATGATCCCGAATGTTTTCAGGAAACCTCGGCGTTGGCCTATGGCCGGGCCGATCCCGTACGATTCGATCCCGTGGCCTTTCAACGGGAACGAACCCGGATCCAGGAACTGTTGGATGCATGCCTGCCCAAACTCTCACGTCCGGGAATTCTCTCCACCACGGTGGAAGAGGTCACGTGGATGGAGGACTGGCTCACTCGGAATCGGATCCTGTTTCACGTGGAAGAACAACTCTACCCGACCGCCATCGTCGGCGATCCGCTTTGCTTTATCCGTCTCGAGCCGGGAAGAAAAGCGAGAGGAAAGGCATAGCTCTGCTGTCGGCTTACGCTCTGCCTGTCCTGAGCTTAGTCGAAGGGCTAACCCGACCTACGGTCTCCTAGGCGAAGTAGCGTCGCGTGGTCAAAGGTGGGCACAGCGGACCAATCTTTATCGTCGCGCTGTAAAGGGTGCCAGATGATGCATGTAGCACGAAATTTCGCGCTGAACATAGGTCGCGAGTTTATGAAACCTTCAGGGGTATGAAAGGAGGCTATTGCAATGACAAGCTCTCTTGAGTGGATTGGTCTCGCTATCGCGTTTACACAGGCATCGATCGCACTGGTGATTGGTCTGCTTGCTTGGCGACAAAATTCTACGAAAATGGAAATACAATGGGTATTTAAGGTTCAGGAATGGGGTATGGAATGCATAAACGTTCTTTCCGAAGCTGATCATCTATGCCTTATGGACCATCGCGAATCAGATTATCAAATTCGGAAGCACAAGGTGCTTTTTCGATTGTCTGCATTGATTGATCGAGGCAGATTGCTGTTCAATAATGTGGAAAAGGAAGAGTATGGTAGATCCAAACACCCTGCATATAGAGGGTTTCGTCCCAAAATTCTCGATCCATTGGTTGCCTATTACACATCGATGGAAGAACTAGAGGTGCATCAGGACAGCCCTATTGTTGTTAGAGCTAGATTGATCAAGTGGCGCAGATATTTCGTATCGGTACTGCAGGACGAAGCCGGCCCAGAGTGGCTAGATGTGATGAAACGGCAAACAAGAAATCCCGGTGGAGGTGCTGGCATTAACATCGATGCGTATACGGAGGCCCCTGAAGAAGCACCGCAAAGCTCTTGAGCCGGCCAGGAGTTAGCGCAAGTTTTGGCGAGCGCCAGGCATGGATGCGCGTTGAGTGGCGAACACTGCATGCACGTGCTTCCCTTGTTTCAGAAGCTCTCCCCTCGCCTTGGCAAACACCTGCTCTACATACGCCCAATCGGCTGCGGTGACGTTATACTCGCGAAGCAAGTTTTCTAAACGCGGTTCCTCGCCCATTGCTCGTGGCGTGGTATGATCAACCAGCGCCTCCAGCGTCTCCGAGGTCCAGCCCGTTACAGCGAACGCCTGACTCAACGTAGCGGCCTTCTTCGCGCCGAATTTATCGGACAATGCGGAGACAAACATGTCCCGCACAACTGGATCCCGATTGTTGAGAAACAGCGACTGCGATTGGATCAACGCATGGATGAGTCGATCGGCTTCACGGCTGGATCCCGGCGGCAGCGCGCCGGCTTCGTGAAACGTGGCCAGGAGGGCCATGATCGATCCGATATGCGCAGCCGGCGTCCGTCCGGATCGCATCGAGCGGGGCGGAGAGGGTGGAATGAAAATTTCATTGAGCCGGCTGTACGATCCTCCGGGTTGCGGACCGCCGCTCAAGACGTAGATGTGTCCGGCAACCGCCGCGGCACCTAATCCGTGGCGTGCCGTGGGCATGGGCGCCATCGTCTGCCAGCGATTCAAACGCGCGTTGTACCGTTCGTTCTGATGAAAAGTCCCCTCCCCGGATTCCCCTCCAAAGACATAGGCCCACCCGTTCACCACGCCGGCGGCGATACCACTCCTGGGCGTCGGCATATCGGCCTTGGGAATCCACTGATTCGACGCCGCATCATAGGCTTCCACCGTGGACAGGTTCTCCAGGTAGTTGAGTCGCACCCGGCCTCCAATCGCATAGAGGGTCTCGTTGATCGCGACCGCAGCCAGGTGATCGCGGGGTGTGGGCAATGGCGCGGCAGCTGTCCATTGGTCGCGGGCCGGATGATAGACTTCCACGGCCGCGGGATTCCTCTGGCCGTCGTAGCCGCTGACGGCATACAATTTCCCCTGTAAGGTCGTCACGGCCAATCCCCCACGAGCCGTGGGTAGCGGAGCCCGTTCGGTCCATGTTTCATCAGCCGGATTGAACCGAAACACCCGGTCGGAAGGATTCCAGAGCGTGTCATCCGATACGGTAAACCCACCGACAACGTACAACGCTCCGTCGAGCACCGCGGCACCGGCGTGATGCAGCCCCATGGGAAGATCCGGCCTTGAGGACCAGCGGTTGGTCACCGGATCGTACACTTCGACTTTGGTGCTGGCAGACGATTGCAGGCTCCTCCATGAACTCGATTGTTCAAATCCTCCGACAACGTAGATAAGTCCGTCCAATGCGGCCACGGCGACCTCGGTTCTTGCCGTCGGCGCCGGGGCCCCGGTCATCCAATGCCCTAATCCGGCTTCGCCGGCCGCAGGAGCCCCATCCTGGGCTGTAACCCGAGATGCGCCCCCACACAGCAAACAGGGTATCACCAGTATGACGGCGTAAAACCATACACCGCCGTCGAGCATACGAGGTGGATCATGTCTCCAAGATTTCATCCCGTATCCTTCAGAAACGTCTAACTAGACCGTTAAGTTGAAAACTCACAAGATCCACAACTATAATCGTCGCACGCTCCCCCTTTCGCTTACCCTTCACATGAGGCAGCCGTGCTTGCCAAAGTCTTCAGTGCCGGACTGCTCGGACTCGACGCCCAGTTGATCGAGGTCGAAGTCGATATCGGCGGCGGCCTCCCTCAATTTTCCATCGTCGGCCTGCCCGACGCAACCGTCCGGGAAAGCCGGGACCGTATCCGCGCGGCCCTGAAAAACACCGGCTTCGCCCTCCCTCCGAAAAAGATTACGGTCAACCTGGCGCCCGCCGGGTTGAAAAAAGAAGGCGCAGGACTCGAACTGAGTATGGCCGTCGGCATGCTGGTGGCCGAAGGCATCATCGACCAGGCAATGGCTCAACGCTACGTGCTGGTGGGTGAACTGTCTCTCGATGGTCGCCTTAAACCCATCAGGGGCGGATTATCCATCGGCATGATATGCCAGAACCGGCACCCGCTGATTCTCCCCGCCGAGAACGCACATGAGGCCGCGGTCATCGACGACGTCGAGGTATACGGCATGCATACACTTCCCGAAGTCGTCGAGTTCCTGACCGGAAAACAACGCGTCGCCCCTCTCATAGTCGACCAGCAATCGTTTTTCCGGTCCACCGGCGCACTGGAAGAAGATTTCGCCGAAGTCCGAGGCCAATTCCACGCCAAACGCGCCTTGGAAATCGCCGCAGCCGGCGGGCACAACGTCCTGCTCATCGGACCACCGGGTTCGGGAAAAACCATGTTGGCCCAACGCCTCCCCGGGATCCTGCCTCACCTCAGCATCCAGGAGGCTCTGGACACCACCCGGGTCCACAGCGTGGCCGGCACCTTGGTGACCAACCAATCGCTGATGACCACGAGACCCTTTCGCGCCCCCCATCACAACGTCTCGGACGCAGGCCTCATCGGAGGGGGCACCATTCCCAGGCCGGGGGAGGTCTCTTTGGCGCACAACGGCGTGCTCTTTCTGGATGAAGTGCTGGAGTTCAAGCGGTCGGTCCTGGATGGCTTACGCCAGCCGCTCGAAGAGGGGACCGTGACCGTCACGCGGGTGAATGCGTCGCTCCAATATCCGGCGCGATTCATGCTGGTCGTGGCCATGAACCCCTGCCCGTGCGGATATCACGGCGACCGAACGCGGGAATGCATCTGTAGCGCACACCAAATCCGGCGGTATCGGGGCCGCTTGTCCGGCCCGCTCCGGGATCGGCTCGACATACACGTGGAGGTGCCCGCGGTACCCGTGTCCGACCTAGCGCACGATCAACCGGCCGAACACTCGGACGCCATTCGGAAACGCGTGGCCGATGCCCGTCAAATCCAGGCGAACCGGTATGCCACGGAGCATCTGTTTGCCAATGCCCAACTCAAACCCCGGCACATGAAAACGCATTGCCGGCTCGACCAGACCGGCAAGCAACTCCTGGATCAGGCCGTGACCCGCTTGGGGCTCTCGGCCCGCGCCTATGGGCGGATATTGCGTGTTGCACGAACGATTGCGGATTTGGCAGACTCAGAGGCTATCGAACCGTCGCATCTGGCCGAGGCCATACAATATCGGAACCTGGACCGCACAACCACGTAGGACTTGCATGGACATTCAAATCGGACCTCACCTGTACCGTAACAGCAACGGCACGATTGAAGTCGAAGGCGTGCCGCAAATCGATATCGAGCCGCGTCCCTCAGGCGGATTCCCGAAAGTGAATTTTGCCTTGTTTGAGACGGGCGGGAAAATGCCGGCCAAACTCACGGACAGCACGTTGGCGATCAATGAAGGCCAGGCCTATGCACTCGACCGAAGTCCCACGAGTCTGGTGATGCGGCATCAGGACAGCGGGAAAGAAATCCTCAACATGACTCTTGAGGAGAATGGTCGGCTCGTGATTTCACAGGGCGAGTTCTATACCTTGAAAGGCCACACCCTCACGATTACGCCATTGGAATGGACCCTGGAAAAAACCACGGTGACGGAAGGGGAAACCGACGTGCAGGGCAAAGCCGTTCCCCTGGAATAGGGCGCACACCGCCCCTACAGCCGTCGTGGTAGGCGACTCAAATCTCTGCAGCCGTGGCTTTTTTCGACCCGTCACAGTTCACACACGTTTGGCTGGGAATCCCTTCACTGGCCACAGCCGGGCCCAAGGCCATGTTCCGGTCCAAGGCGACCACATCAGGGCCTTGATGCGTCCAGAGCCGCTCGCAACCGGGGCAAAAGAACCACACCGTATACCCCGGCCAATCTCGATCACGTGTTGCCATAACCAAACACCGTGTAGCGACAGCATCCCGGTTCACGACCAGGGACTTGCGTCATACGGCCAAGCGGCCTCTTCGTAGTTGTAGGGCCGCATCTTATGCGGCCAAGCAAGGCTGCCAAGAGAAGACTGCGCCATAAGATGGCGCCGCTACAAATACAGCCTAGGCGGCCGCCAGCACTTTGCCGATTTTATGCGTCGCCTGTTCCACGTCCGCATTCGACACGTCCAAATGGGTGACCGCACGAAACAGGTGATCGCCGATGGCATTCAACAAAACCCCGGTTTCCTTGAACGCTTGCAGGAGTTCCTGCGTCGAACGGTCGCTTCGCACGACCTCGAACACGACGATATTCGTTTCGACATGGTCGGGGTCCACGTACACCGTTGGGATCTGTTGCAGTTGCAGGGCGAAACTTTTGGCATTCTCATGGTCCTCCTGAAGCCGGGTCACGTGGTGCTCCAGAGCATAGAGGCCCGCAGCCGCGAGAATGCCTGCTTGCCGCATGCCACCACCGAACATTTTTCGCAAACGCCGAAGCTTGGCAATCCGGTCCCTGGTCGAGGTGATCAATGAACCGACCGGAGCCCCCAACCCCTTGGACAGGCAAAACGACACGGTATCGAACGGCTGCGCAAATTCGTCGGCGGATACCCCGGTGGCCACGACCGCATTGAACAACCGGGCGCCGTCCAAATGCAACGCAAGCCCCTGGTCTCCGGCCAACTTCGTGATTTCCCGGATCGTGGACAAGGGGTAGATCGACCCCCCTCCGAAATTGTGCGTTTGTTCCAGGCACAGCAGCGTCGTCGGGGGATTATGGACGTCTTTAGGCCGGATGGCCGCAAGCACGCTATCGGCGGTCAAAAGGCCCCGGTCGCCGTCGATGCAGCATAATTGGACCTGAGACAAGGCCGAGGCCGACCCCCCTTCATACCGAATGATATGGGCCGTGCCTTCCACGAGTACTTCGTCGCCCGGACGGGTATGGAGACGAAGGCACAGTTGATTCGCCATCACCCCGGTGGGCACGAACAGGGCCGCGTCCTTGCCCAACACGCGGGCAGCCTCGGCCTCCAGGGCATTCACCGTCGGGTCTTCACCATACACGTCGTCGCCGACCTCGGCCTGCGCCATGGCTTCTCGCATGCCCGGTGTCGGCTTGGTAACGGTATCACTACGCAGGTCGATCATCGTAAGCCTTTCTCTACACTCGTTCCTTTCTTTATTCTACGGCAGTCTCCTTGACGGGAACAAGAAGCCCGATTTGCGACAACACGCCTTGAATCTCTTCCGCGGACACGGGGCCTGCCCGGAGGATGACCGGCTCATCCACCACGCTCAACAGGGTGGAAGGCCGGTTCCCCGGGGCAGGACCGGCATCCAAGATCAGATCGACGTCGTGACCCAGTGAAGCTTCCACCTCGTCGGCGGTCAGGCACGAAGGTTGCCCGGATCGATTGGCGCTCGTCCCGGTCAACGGACCCGTGTGACGTAATAAGGCCCTGAGGAACGCCGGCGCGGGTTCCCGAATCCCGATGGTCCCGGTCCCGGCCGTCAGCACGGGAGAAAGCCCGTGTTTGGCCGGAACGATGACGGTCAACGGACCTGGCCAGAATTCGTCGATCATCGCGTGGAACCAGGATGGAACGGACCCGGCCAGGGCATCAAGTTGGCTCCGTTCCCCGATCAGCACGAGAAGGGGTTTCCCGGAAGGCCGTTCTTTCGCCTCGATCACGCGGTCCAGAGCCGTGGGATTGGACACCGATGCGGCCAGGGCGTACGAACTTTCCGTCCCGACGGCCAGCAGGCCGCCTCGATGAACGAGATCCGCAATCGGAACAAAAAAGGAGGGAGAGGGGTCTGCTGGAACCGGAAGGATTTTGGCCACGAACGTCTTACCCGAGCGGAGCTGGTTTACGTCAAGACTCGCGCGGCAATATCGGTGCGGAAATATTGCCCTTCAAACGCGATGCGCCTCCCCGCATCATAGGCCCGGTCATGCGCCGCTCTGAGGGAGGATCCCCAAGCCGTCACTCCCAACACTCGCCCCCCGGCCGTTACGACGTCTTGACCGTTTAAGGCTGTCCCGGCGTGGAAGACCGAGACCCGGTCATCGGCGGCAGCATCCGGAAGCCCGGTGATCGGCAGGCCGCTCACATACTTCCCGGGATACCCGCCTGACGCCATGACGACACACACCGCCGACTCCTCTGACCAGTCGAGATGGATCTGATCCAACCGATGTTCCACGACGGCTTCGAGAACATCGGCGAGGTCCGTTTTCAACAACGGCAACACGACTTGCGTCTCGGGATCACCGAACCGTGCATTGAATTCCAGTACGTAAGGCGTCCCGTCCTTGACCATGATTCCCGCGTACAAGACCCCAAAAAACGGACTGCCCACGCGCGACAGCCCTTCGATCGCAGGATGCAACACGTCTCGCATGATCGCATAGCGCAAGGCCGGCGTGGCCAGCGGAGCCGGCGCATAGGCCCCCATGCCTCCGGTATTGGGGCCGGTATCGCCCTCCCCGAGGCGCTTGTGATCCTGAGCGGCCAGCATGGGGACGACAGTTTTCCCATCGGCAAAGGCCATCAGGGTCAGTTCCTCTCCTTCGAGACATTCCTCAATGACGACCCGGTTACCGGCGTCGCCGAAGGCTCGATGCTCGAGTATGTTGACCACCGCGTCCTTGGCGTCCTGCGCTGTCCGGGCCACGACCACGCCTTTTCCCTGGGCCAACCCGTCCGCTTTGACTACGATGGGGAACGCGCATTGCTCCAGGTAGTCCAGCGCGGGACGGACGTTCTCGAAGGTACTCGCCTCCGCGGTCGGAATCCCCTGGCGCATCATCAGGTTCTTGGCAAATGCTTTACTGGATTCGATCTTGGCGGCGTTCCTGGTCGGGCCGAAGACCTTGAGTTTGCTTTCTCGAAACAGGTCCGCAATCCCCAACGCCAAGGGCGCTTCGGGGCCGACCACGGTGAGATCGATGGCCTTCTCCTCGGCGAACGCTTTCAGACTAGCCAGATCCGTGGCTGGAATCGGCACGCACGTGGCCAGTTGGCTGATTCCCGCGTTCCCCGGCGCGCAATAGAGCTTGCTCACCCGGAGGCTGGATGCGAGTTTCCAGGCCAATGCATGCTCGCGCCCGCCACTGCCGATAACCAAAATCTTCATTCAAGCCAACGTCTGCGAAACACGGCTCAAGGAACCTCTGATTTATTGTGATAGCGGGATGCAGGGCAAGGCGTCCCGTAGCGAGACCCGAGACATATCAAATCAGATAGTCGAGGGTTGAGCGAGGACACAACGCCGCCATGCGCCCAATGGTGCAATAAATCACGGCTTAATGTCGGAAGTGGCGCATGCCCGTCAAGATCATCGCCACATCCTGTTCATCCGCGGCCTTGACCACCTCTTCGTCCCTGATGCTGCCTCCCGGTTGGATCACCGCGGTCACGCCCGCTTGAACGGCCGCGTCGAGCCCGTCACGGAACGGGAAAAAAGCGTCTGAGGCCATGACGCAGCCCTTGACCGGCAGATTGGCTTTCATCTCGGCCAGTTTGACGGAATCCACCCGGCTCATCTGGCCGGCCCCGACTCCTACGGTCTGCGTGGCATTGGCAAACACGATGGCGTTGGACTTCACGTGCTTGCACACCTTCCACGCAAAGGCACAGGCCGCGTATTCCTCATCCGTGGGTTTCCGTTGGGTCGGCACCGCCAGCGCTTTCACTTCCGCCAGGGCACCCAGGTCCCGATCCTGCAGGATCAATCCCCCGACAAGTTTCTTCAAGTCATACCCGTCGCGGGTTTGGCTTTCGAGAGAGCCGACGGTCAACAACCGCAAGTCCTTTTTCCGTTGCAATTCAGCCAGGGCCTCGTCGGTAAACGCAGGCGCGATCAGGACTTCGACGAACGTGGACGTCACTTCTTTGGCCATGTCCGCATCCACGGGGCGGTTGCAGGCAATCACCCCTCCGAACGCGGAGACCGGATCGGTTTCCCTGGCTTTCCGGTAGGCCTCGACCGGCGTCGCTCCAAGTGCCACACCACAGGGGTTATTGTGTTTGATGATGACGACGGCTGTGTCGCTGAATTCTTTAGCCAACTCCAACGCCGAGTTGGCGTCCAGGTAATTGTTGTAGGACATGGCCTTACCATGCAGCTGCCGGCCAAGGGAAATCGAGGGTTCCGTACTGCCGATCTCCCGATAAAAAGCTCCTTCCTGATGCGGATTTTCACCGTATCGCAGGATTTCGGCCCGTTCATATGTCAGAGACAGGGACGCGGGAAATTTATCGGCCGTCTCGCCCTGCCGGCTTAAATAATTTGCGATCAGACCGTCGTACCGCGAGGTATGCTGAAACACTTTCCGGGCCAATTCACGACGCAACGATACGGGGACCGTTCCGGACTGCAAGGCTTCAAGTACACGACCGTAGTCGCCCGGGTCCACCACGACCACGACATCCTCGTGATTCTTGGCGGCGGACCGGAGCATGGACGGGCCGCCGATATCGATATTCTCGATGGCATCCTCGAAGGTACAATCCGGTTTGGCAATGGTCGACTCGAAGGGATAGAGGTTGACGACCACCACGTCGATGGGCTCAATCCCCTGCTCCTGCATTTGCCGGACGTCTTCGGCCAGCCCTCGCCGGCCCAACAAGCCCCCGTGAATCTTGGGATGCAGGGTTTTGACCCTGCCGCCCAGAATCTCCGGAGATCCGGTATGTGAAGCGACTTCCGTCACCGAAACGCCGGCCGTGCGTATGGCGTTGGCTGTGCCGCCCGTTGAAAGAATGGTGGCCCCCAGTTCGACCAGACCTCTGGCAAACTCCACGACACCCGTCTTATCAGACACACTGATCAACGCATGGTTCAACTTGCCCATTGTTCGTCCCTCGATAGTCACTGCAACGGTGAATGAAAGGAAAAAAGGTGGAAAGCGAGCTTACCAAATGCGCCTCGTCAGCATCAACGAAACTTGCCCGCCGACGGTCCGTGGAGAACGGTGCCTTTCATCCCGGAATCCGCGGGCTTTCGGCGCGGGGTGTACGTCAACGGCATATTCGGTATATACTCAAGTAACCCTTCGATACTGCCAGGGGTGCCGACCCATGCCCTTTCCACTCATCGCAACCCTCGTTGTCGTTTTTTTGACCGTCGCCTTTTCCCTCCAGAACGACCAGACGGTTTCCATCCAATTTTTCGAGTGGACGTTTGAAGGGTCGCTCGTCCTAGTGTTGCTGACCACCCTTTGCCTGGGCATCGTGATTCATATCATGGCTTCCATGCCGGCGCGCATACGGAAATCAAAGGAAATCGCGGAACTCACTAAACGGGTGACGGAATTGGAAGGAACGCCACCGTCAGACGTTTCCCGACCACAGCAACACCAGACTCCATATCTCGACTGAACGTCAATCCGGCCCCGGACGTCGCCTGGAGACCTTGACACGGACCCGGGAGACTGACACCATATCAGCCAGCCATTCAACGATGCCCACAGCCATCATGGAGCAAATATCATGACCTCTTTCACTTCAGGATCGATGAATCAGGCCGATCGTCAACCATCGGCGGAACATCCCACCCTTGATGAAGCCTTGGGCTGGGAAGGGCACGTCAATCTCCCTCCGTCTCCCATGATGACCAACCTGCTGCGCAATTGGTCGGAAGTGCAGGCCGGTTTGGTTTTCGGTATGGTGTTTGTCGTCGGAGTCCTGGTCGGAGGCGTCGTTTTTTCCGCGCTGGGGTCCGGCAAGAAACATGCGGACACGTAATCACCGCAGGACGACCCTCAATTTCCCGGACACTCGATTAGCCGTGGTTTCTTCTTTGCGAGAGTAGGAAGGAAGAATCTCTCGCCACAAGGGCTCGGTCTTCAAAAAAACCGATCTTTGAAGAATACCCGCTGCCACAGTCCGGCTTTGCGCAGACGAGGGTCGCCGGGTGACAAGGTGTGCCGTTTCCCGCGACGGGTTTCGACTTCGATGGTGTCATCTTCAAAAACCCTGAGGACCTTCCAGAATTTCTTGATCACGTAAGAATAGGTATCGCCGTGGCGAGAGGGAAAAACGCGCTCGGCTCGCGGGCTGGGGTGTGTTGAGGTTTTTGCTTTCTCATACACGACAAAATTGCCGGCTCTCAATTTCATCGAAACATCCTCTTCATCCAGCGATGCACAAAGGTTGACCACCGCTAAAACGGCGTGTCTGATTACGCCATACTTTCGGATATTTTAAGCGTTCTTCTTCTGTGAAGCAACGGGGCGGGATATCCCACGTTGATGCGGTATGGAGCCGGCGAGTGGGATTGAACCACCGACCTGCTGATTACGAATCAGCTGCTCTACCACTGAGCTACGCCGGCCTTGGAGAGAACGGATCGTGAATTCGGCGGGAGACTGCTGTACCGACCCGACGGTCATCTTATTTTCTGATAAGAGTTGTGTCAACTTTCGTTCAATCCTTGCCCGAACGAGACCCGCGTCGGGCATGATTGACACCATTTTTTCTGCTACGCTACCGTGAAACGATGTCCTCCCCTGGTGGCAAATCTGCTTCGGCATCAATTCCCCGGTTCTCGTTTGCACACCTGTGTTCTCTAATCAGGCTCTCGAATCAAACGGGCACGCTCCTGCTTATGATTCCAACCTTGTGGGCGCTGGTCCTGGCGTCAAAAGGCCAGCCCGCCGGTCTGCTGATTGTCCTATTCGTGGCGGGGTCGTTCATCATGCGAAGCGCGGGAGTCATCATGAACGATTTGGCTGATCGATCATTCGACCGGCGAGTCACCCGCACCCAAACCCGGCCTCTCGCCAGCGGGGCCCTTCGCCCCTGGCACGCCATCCTGTTCCTCGGCGTCCTCCTTGCCATAGCCGTGAGCCTCCTGTTTTTCCTGAATCCGCTGACCATACGGCTCGGCCCCGTCGCCTTGGCATTGGCCGCGATCTATCCCTTTACGAAACGATTCTTTCGCGTCCCTCAACTCTTTCTCGGGCTGGCGTTCGGATGGGGCGCCGTGATGGCTTGGGCTGCCGTTCGCAATCAGCTCGATCCTGCGACGTGGCTCCTCTTTTCCGCCACGATTTGCTGGGCCTTGGCCTACGATACCATTTATGCGCTCCAGGACATTGAGGACGACCTTCGTATCGGGGTGAACTCATCGGCGATTCTCTTCGGTTCTCACGTATGGATCGCCGTGGGCATCATCGAGACGCTCATGCTGGGACTCCTGGCAACGGCGGGTTGGCTGGAAAATCTCAATCCGGCGTTTTATGGAGGACTGGCCGGCGTCGCGGGCTTCTTGAGCCAGCAAGTCCTTCGCCTGCGCGGTGAGGTCTCCCCCGCTGAGGCGTTTGCCATGTTCAAACAACACACGATCATCGGCCTCGTTCTTCTGGTCGGGATCTGGGTAGGAACGCTGTAGGCGTGCCTGCGGGGTTTCGCCCCCGCGCGACGAGGTCCTTTTGTTTCGGCAAAAGGACCCAAAACCATTGGCGCCCGGGCGTAGCCCCAAGGGGTGCCTTTGCCCCAGTCCCGTTTGCTTGGGCTGCGGAACTCGCTTCGCTCAGACAGTCCTCGCCCCCAAAATAGACGTTTCGGGACCGGGGCGCAGCCACGCCCGCAGGCGCCGGGAATGCCGGGAAGCCAGGGTTTGTATCAAAGGAAGAAGCAAAGACTCTGGATCCTCGATTAGATCCCCGATCAGGTCGGGGACAGGTGTCGAGGATGACAGAAGGAGCGGCGACGCGACGTTGCCTTCGTTATTCAGGCGGGGGGATGGGTTTGTCGGGTTTTGGTGCGCGCAGAGTGTCGAGATACGCCGTTACGGCTCGCGCATCCGGGTCATCAAGACCCAGGTTCGGCATGCGCGTGTGCTTTTTCATGCCTTGCGGGTAACGGACCCAGCGATAGACCCAGGTGTCGTTGAGACGGAAGCCAGCACGGTCCAAGGCCGGCCCCACCAGACCGCCGACGTCTCCGATACTGTGACACCCGTTACAGCCGTATTTGTTGAAGTACAGGTTTTTCCCTTTATCCTGCAGGGCGGCCCGTTCCTCTTCCGCCACGGTCAGATCCGGACGGGCGATTTGAGACATTTTCGGACGTTTGGAGAAATTTTCCACGGCGGCCTTGGCGGCTTCAAATTGTTCCGCCACTTTTTCATAGGCCTCTTCTTCGGGAAGCACGATTTCCTCTTCTTCCTCTTCGTAGTCCTCTAGATCGTCCTCGTCGTCTTCCATATCCATATCTTCGTCATCTTCTTCGGCTGCTTCCTCTGCGGCAGCCCTGGCTTCTTCTTCGGCTTCCTGTTTTGCCAGCGCTTCATCCATGACCTGTTTGGCCTGATCGTGTTCCGTCGTCACGGCCTGCAACCGGGACTCCAACTCGGCTTTCCGGCCGTCGACGTCAAACGTCAACGACCCGCCGTGAAGCGTCCGGACGTAGCCGACCACGGCCCACAATTCCTCTTCGGACAGGGTATATTTGAAGGTCGGCATCGTCGACACCGCGAAGTAATTTTCATCG
The DNA here is from genome assembly GCA_009840285.1 of Nitrospira sp. SB0662_bin_26. Classification (GTDB taxonomy): domain Bacteria; phylum Nitrospirota; class Nitrospiria; order Nitrospirales; family UBA8639; genus Bin75. Next base: position 6,578 of record VXOF01000046.1, on the reverse strand, counting down.
TCGAGCACTTCCTGCAACGAGGTATCCCGCATGTCTCGGGAGATCGTGTCGAAGATTTCCTTGTCGGAAAAGGTCGACATCGCTTCGGATTCCGACAGGTCGCGCGGACGGGGGTCCGGCATGCGTCCCCAATTGAAGCCTTCCTGCTGTTGTCCGCTTTCCCCGTGACAGTGCATGCAGTAATGATTATAGAGTTTCCGGCCTTTCGCCGTCCGTTCATTTTCAAACAAGGCGCAGCCGCTCGTCACGGCAAACACGGCGACGACCACGACGGCGACCTTGCCCAGTACCCGCTGCATGCGTCGTTCTTCCTTCATGATTCGTTCCCTCTCCGAATTTTTCTCACCAGGAAAAACTCAAAACCGGCAGCAAGCACGATGCCCAACACGACGTATCCATAAATGGAATTGTCCGGTGGCGGTTCGGCCCGAAAATACCACCATGAAGAAACGGCTTTCTGCGAACCTTTTTCTTTCACGGCCCCATCCACGATTTCCCCGTCCCAAAACGCGAACGCCACGTTTCGCCATTCACCGGGCGTGACTTGTACGTCCTGTTCATCGCCAGTTTGCAAGGGCCGGGAGAAGACCACGCGCCAGATTCCATCCTGCCAGGCTCCCGTTGCCGAAACGTTCTGGTTTTCCTGCGGCCGAAGCGTCTTGAACCCCTTGGCCGTCATATCGGTGGCTTTGCCGTGTTCTTTTTTCCAATACCAGATGTTGACGTCTCCCCCCTCGACCTGGAGCATTTCCTGCCCATGGGCGAAGTGGGCCATTTTATCGCCGACCATAAACTCGATGGCGGCGGCATCGGCGGCATCTTCGGACGGGTCGGCATATTCCAGAAGCATCGCCAGATCCTGGCCATTATGGATTCCGCGGACATTGACGGACTTCACCGTGACTTCCTGAATGCGGTCCGGCCAATGCACTTGTGGAGCCAACTTGAATTCTGCCGGCTGGATCGTGTTCCACACGGCGGCGTTCGGATCATCCGCAGGGACGGCTCCCTCAGTCAAGAACAGACGAACGGCCACACTTCCGGCTCCGCCTTCCGGCGGCGGGTCGCTCGCGAACACGCAGGAAGCCCCGACTCCCGTCACCATGAGGGTGAGCCCAAGTGCGACGTTGAAGATCTTCTTATATCCCATATTCCTGCTCCTTGGATCCTTCCCCTCGACACGTCCGACGGTTGTCGGACCTACGAGGGCGCGACCTCAACCCGTTCCTTATTCCTCTTCCTCCCAGGTCCGTGGAGACTGGCCGGCGCCGTCATATTCACCCATGATGATTTTCCAGATCCATTCGTCCGGCAATTCCACTTCCCATCGCGGCATGGCTGATTTCCAGGGCATGGCTTCGACCGGCAGCCCGACGCCGCCTTTTTTGATCCGCCAGAAAAGATAGGATTCCTGCAATTGAGCGATGGTTCCCGGATCGCTGAAATTCGCCGGAGGTGGATTGAAACCCACCGCTGCCGGGCCTTTCCCGTCGAAATTGGCTCCGTGACAGGGCGAACAGAACGCCGCATAGAGACCCTTCCCCATCATGACGTTTTCCGGCGTCGTCGGATACGGGTTGGCCAGCCCGACAAACTCGCCCGGAGGCGCGGGATGAATGGTTCGATTTTCCGCCGGCGGCATATCGCTCGGGGCGAGTCTGGTGTACGTTTGCCACCCCACCAACAGGGGGAACACCACAAACACCAGAATCCGCGCGGTCCCGGCAACACCCGCCTGTCCCGAGCCGGTGAGGAATCGCCCGACCGGCCCCATGAATTCATCGAGACTGCCCCCGCTCATGGTATAGAAAATCATCGCAGAGGCAAGGGTCAGGGCCAGGTACAGGAAAATCAGACTGGCCGGGAGCGGTGCCGTGACCAGCGGGAGTACGAACTTGAGAAACACATACATGCCCACCAACAGGATCGCCGTTTTCGCAAGAGGACCTTTCATAATTCACCCTTTTGGTTAAGGTGCTCCTTCGGCCGCGAGGGAAGCGACCTCCACCTCGCTTGCCTTGCCGATATTCATCACGTCTTCGATCTTGACGCTAATGGGTTCCCCGCTCATTTTCTGGAGAAAGGAAATGACCGAATATATCTCTTGTTGCGACAAGGCAATCGGATTCTTGTGGATATAGGGCATCCGTGCCGGATATTCCTTGGGCAGGCCTTCATGCCTGAAATCCAGATAAATATAGGCCTGAGGATCGGTGAGACTCTCATAGATGAATTCCGGAGCGAGTTTCGCCCCGATGCCTTTCAAATCCGGACACCTGGCGGATTCACTGGGGCCGATGGAATGACACAAGGCACACTGGCCTTTGCTGAAGAAAATCTTTTGACCGATCGCGGCCAGGTCATCCGGCGTTTTGACTTCGGCAATATCAAAGGTCTCGATTGCCGGAGGCAGGGAGGCCATCTGCGGCACCCCCAACGCAATCAGGGTAAACGTCCCCAATACGATCACCACGAAGCCGACCACTCTGAGGAATTTTCCCTTGATGAAGAGCAGGATGCAGATTCCGAGTCCTACGACCGTAAGACCGATCAATTGGAGTAATACGACTTCACTCATGGGTTCCTCTCGCTCCGGTTCGGAAATGCTAACGTCAATAGGTTCTCAATCACGCCCCGTTTGCGTTTCAGTCCTGCTCCCGCGGGGCGCCGCCCGCCATGGCCGGCGTCACACCCGCCGGGATCTTGGCTGGTTCGGGTTGTTCCTGGTCCGGGGTTTTCTTCCCCTTATCCCCCATCGTGGCGACCCAAAAGATAAACGCCACCAGCAAACAGAACACAAACGTGTTCAGGGACATGAAGGCGGCCGCGTATCCCAAGGCGGGAGAATAGGCGTAATCCGAGGTGTCTCTCATGACGCCGTAGATATGCCAGTGAACCCGGGACGACGACCGGGCATAGCCCATCAGCGACATCAACAGGATCACCATGACCGCGTTGGATACCAATGAATACCCGGCCCGGATCGGCATTTGTCCCCACACCATTTCCGTGGTGGTCTTGGCGCTTTTCATCAGGATGGCCGTCAGGGGTGTGAAGGTCACCATGACAAACAAGACGATCAACACCTGGGCAACGGAGAAATAGTTGATCCGTATGATGGCCGGCACGAAATACCCCCAGACCCCGAGCACGATGACCGCGATGCCCGCGATCACCAGCAAGGCGCCCATCACGGATTTGGCGATCTTCGCCCACCCGGCCGTTTCCTGCTTTCCGGCCCGCCAATACATGATGAAACTCATGAATGTGACCAGGATCATGAGATTCGCGACTGTCATTTTTGCGGACATCACTCCGAACACCCCAAGCAGCGGGTGGTGGGTCCCCCCCATTTTTCTGGCTTCTTCAAGACTGGCCACCAGAGAGTGGGGGGTCATCCAGACGCCCAGGCACACCATGAGTACGACCAGCATGGCAAGGATCGGTCGTCTGTACGATCGCTCGGAGCCGGGAATCCGGTAAGTAATACCCATCCAGAAATAGTAATTGGCTCCGAGGAACAGCACCCCGATGAGCATCGCCTGGAGAATGAAGAGCCAGGCCAGAAATCCACCCATGAGGGTAATGCCCATTTGCTGGTTGTACTGATAGATCTCGCGCATGAGCCAATACCCGGCGAAGGGAAGGGGAAGCATACCGAACACGCCGATGAAGTTTCCGACGTAGCCCATCCAATCGTAGTGCTCCCGTTCCTCCTGGCTGGCCGCCAGGAGATACCGGATACCGGCATAGGCGCCGCAAATAAACCCGCCCAAGACGACGTTGGCAATCAGTCGATGAATGTTGACCGGCCACCACGTGGGATTCCACGTGGCCGCCCATGCCCGCTCGATCGCCGTGCCCTCCGCCACCACGACCGGGCTCGCCTGGAACGTGGCCCAGGCGTTGGGGACGATCATGATACCCAGGGCAAAGACGTTCAGCAGGAATCCCAAAAACAGGTGGAACGTCTTCTTATTCCCCTGCATGGCGTCCCATCCGTACCAGTACAGGTACAGCGTGACGGTTTCCAACAGGAACAGCAGACAATACACGATGAAGGACGGGAAAAAGATGTCGGACAAATACGCCATGAGCTTCGGGTACAGCCCGATCAGCAAAAAGAGCAGAATGCCTCCAAACAGGGCCGTCGTGGCGTACGCGGACGTCAGGAGCTTGGTAAACTCTTTTGCGAGTTTGTCGTACCGGGCTTCCTTGGTCTTCCACCCTACGATTTCGCACACCCAGGCAAAAATCGGCACACCCAATACGAACCCGGCGAGCAGCAAATGCTGCTGGGCCACGACCCAGACCACGTTGCGGCTTCCGAGTCCCGGAATGTCCCGATATTCGACGGACATCGCTTGGGTGGCCGCGTCCTGGGCCCAGACAAGCGCCGGGAGAAGCACGAGCGCCCAAAAGACACTCCATCCGAAGAGGGACGAGGGTTTCACCGTTGGCACTAGGGACTTCAGATTGTCGATTATGCCGTGGCTTTTCATGTGTGAGCCCTCATTGAACCGTTTCATCGTACCCTCAATAGTTGTGTGGTAACAGCGGCGCGATGCTTTGACAGGTCCCCCGCAAAATCATCATTTCCTTCGAGTACGTTCCATACTCATGGGGCTGTAACGGGCGCTTGAACGACGGTTGATTGCACGCCCCGTCCAACACGCTATTGAGCAACAGGTGCGCGTCATCAAACGTCGGATTGCCCACACATGCGCTCAACGCCATCGCCAAGCACATCGCCGCCAGTCGCATCATCCCTCTTCAAACATCGGCGATTCTCAATGCTGATGATCGCCATGGTCGTGGTCAGGCCCGTCGGACCCCGTAGTACCCGTTGCCGCCGGTTTCTTGGCAGCCGCCGGTGTCGCCTGGGGCACCGACTTCTCCTGGCCCACCGCTACTTTCTCCCCTTTCGCCGTTTCCCCCGCGGGATTGTCTTTTTCCAACTCTTTCAACGTGGCTTCGGCACGAGCCAGGACCTGCTCGGCGCTTTTGATGACCTTTTTCGGAACAATCTTTTCTTCCGCCTTTTTCACATTCACGAATTCGTATTCTTCATGAGGATGTGGCGTACTCACGGGGAGCAAACCCCAAAACAACATGATCAGCACGACACCGGTTCCTGTAAAGGCCGTCAGCAAAAGCGGTTGATCTCGAGGAATGCGGAGGAGATCCCATTTCGAGACGATGTCCTGAAATGCCTCCTCGACCGGCGTAGACGCGCGAACAAAGCGGTTCGCCAAGGCGCCCAAGCCGAACAACCAGCCATACACCAGGACGATGAGGACGATGGTGGCCGGCAGTCCCCACATCACCAATTCCAGGCTGATTTTTTCCGCAATCGGAATCACGATGACGTTTTCTTCGACGAAATGCACCGTGGCATGGACCGCGGATTGAGCCAGGGACTTGACTCCGCTTACGATCATGAACAACAGGGGAAGATAGACCACGGAAAAAATTGCCCACAGCCCCCACAAGCGAAGGCCCGTCCCCTTGGGAGGGTCCACGCTCAACCGTTCGAGAAAAACGGTCCGGGAGCACAGGCCGAGCGCCCAAATGTCAATGGGAATGGAAAGAACCAGCAACGCCTCAAGCCCAACGCCCTCCCACGGATGGACCCCGGCCGCCAACATGAGCAAGGCCATGACCAGTTTCAGAGGAAAACCTGTCCAGAAGGTTGGCCATGCGACCAGCAAACCGAGTTTCGCGTTCGACATGATCGTTAATCCAGAAATTCTCTATTCAGAATCGCGGAAACCGTGAAAATTAAAATCATCGCCATGATGGCAATCCAACCGATCAACGCAATCGGCCGTTTGAAAATATTCCGTTCAGGACTCCTGTCAAGAAAAGGCAAGGCCGCGAGGAACCCCATAAATGCTCCGGGAATCGCGACGGCTCCCAGAAACTGACCGAATTCTCCGCCAAAAATCTTTAATCGCAACAGCTGGAAAAGAAACAGAAAGTACCATTCCGGTTCCGGATGATAGTCCCCCGGGTCAGGCGTGGCCTCTTCCAACAACACCACCGGCTCGATAAACGACAACGTGCAAATAATCAGGAAGACCGTGGCCATGGCCACGATATCTTTCCAGATTTGTCTGGGAAAGAAATAATCCGTCTTCGCCTTGATTTGTTCGGGAGTTCCACGGAAGGGACCCGCGGGTCCGGCTTTTCGGAACAGGAAGAGATGGAGACCGGCCAGACCCATTAACGCCGCAGGCAAGATCATCACGTGAATGGTAAAGAACCGGCTCAGGGTCATTTGACCCGGGGTCGGTCCCCCTTTCAAAAATCGACTCAGGAAATCTCCAACGATCGGGGTCTTATCCATGATCTCGACACCCACGACCGTGGCCCAATACGCCCGTTGATCCCATGGGAGCAGGTAGCCCGTGAAGCCGAATGCCATGACCAGTCCGAAGAGGGCCAGCCCGACCAGCCAAATCAGTTCCCTGGGTTTCTTATAGGCTCCCCACAGGAACACTTGCGACATGTGGGCGAACACCATCACCACCATGGCCGAGGAGCCCCAGAAATGGTAACTCAGCAAAAACCATCCG
>VXOF01000105.1 GCA_009840285.1 Nitrospira sp. SB0662_bin_26 | reverse complement strand
AATTCAACGTCACGGGCGTGGAAGTCTTCTCGTCGAAATTGGAAATGCTCGTTCGCATGACTGCCCCGGAGGCAACCGACAGGACGTTCCGGTTGCCGGTGGGGCAACTCGTTCGTCGAGCGTTGGATTCGCAAGACGAGGTCACGTCGGTGCAAGTCGCCCAAGCCGGACGGCTGATCCGTGCGGCGGTGCCGGTGGCCTCCAACACCGAACCCGGAGGCATTGCCGGAGTGGTGGTGGTCAACACCTACGTCTCGGAATCGATTCTGGCGAAGATGCAGGGGATTGCCAAACAATATACGGACTACCTGCAAATGAAGGCGTTGGAAGATCCCATTAAGGCCGGAGCCTATCTGTTCGTCGCTGTCGTCACGGTCTTGTTGCTGTTCAGCGCCACATGGTTTGGGTTTTACGTGGCGCGAGGCATCACTGTTCCGATCCAAAAATTGGCCGAAGGGACCGAAGCCGTTGCCCGTGGCGATCTCAACGTGAGAATTAAGGTCAATGCTACCGATGAAATCGGGACGTTGATCGATTCGTTTAATCGAATGACCGAAGACCTGTCCAGCAGCAAAGTCAAACTGGAAGAGGCCAATCAGTCTCTCATGGAATCAAACGTCGAAGTCGACCGCCGCCGGGCCTATACGGAAGCCGTGGTGGATACGATTGCGTCAGGCGTGATGTCCATTGATACCCGCGATACGATTACGACGTTCAACCATTCGGCTGAACGGATTTTGGGGGTGGAGGGAAACGCCGTTCGCGGGCGCTCGGTTTATGACGTGTTCAAATCGCATCAATTTACGTTGTTTCAGGAAGCCTATGACAGGGTCTTGCTCGACGCGCGGGATACGCTCACGCTCGATGGGCAGATGGAGGTGCAAGGAAAACTCCTCACCATGGGATTGAATCTTTCCCGCATGAAAAACGAGGCAGGTCAAAATTTGGGGTTTGTATTTGTCTTCGAAGATCGGACCGAATTGATCAAGGCGCAAAAAACCGCAGCGTGGCAGGAAGTGGCACAACGCGTCGCGCACGAGATCAAGAATCCCCTGACGCCCATTCAATTGGCGGCGCAGCGGTTACGAAAAAAATATTTTGAAGGGTCGACCGATTTCAAAGCCATTTTCGATGAATCAACGAACGTGATTGTGAACGAGGTCGGCAGTTTGAAACGGATGGTGGATGAATTTTCCAAGTTTGCCAGGTTGCCGGCACCGCATATGTCCAAAGAATCGTTGCATGATATTATTGAAAAGGTGAGCGCGTTATATCGTGGAGGTCACCATGACGTCGAATTTCTTCAGGACTTCGACTTTTCGGTGCCGGACATCAGCGTCGACCGGGAACAGGTGCGCCGCGTCTTTGTGAATTTGTTTGACAATGCCATCCAGGCCATGAAGCATAAGGGGCGAATTTGGGTTGCCACGAAGATGGATTGGAAGAACCATCGAGTTCGTATTACGGTGGCCGACGAGGGGCCGGGTATTCCTCAGGAAGATCATGGGAAATTATTTATCCCGCATTTTTCACGAACACGAACGGGAACCGGACTCGGGCTGGCGATTGTTCATCGAATCGTGACGGATCACAACGGAACGATCCAAGCTTCCAATCGTTTTCCCCATGGGGCCTCGTTTTTGATCGAACTTCCAGTCGCCTGACGGCTGGAGATGGTGCATGCACCACAAGACCTCAGTCGGCATATTCGCTAATATAACCCGTTGTCGTTCAGCCGTTGATCTCACATGACTTGGAGGAATGAGCATGTCCGGTACCATCTGCGTCGTCGATGATGAGCCGTCCATTTTGAATACCCTGAGTAGCATTTTGGAAGACGAGGGGTACCAGGTGACGCTCGCGAAAAACGGTGAAGAAGCCATGAAAGTCATTCAAATGGAGCCGCCGGACGTCGTGATTCTGGATATTTGGATGCCGGAACTGGACGGGTTGGAAGTCTTGACGCGCGTGCGCGAGCTCTTTCCCAACATGATGGTTATTATGATGTCCGGTCACGGCTCCGTCGAAACTGCCGTGAAAGCCACGAAGCTGGGTGCCTATGACTACCTGGAAAAGCCTCTGGACCTTGAAAAGGTCACGATTCTGGTCCGGAATGCCTTAAACCAACACAAGCTGGAAGAAGAAAATATCAACCTTCGTGTCAAGGTTGAGCGGCATTCAAAACTCGTTGGAGCCTCTACGGCGATGGAAAAGCTTCGGCAGCAAATCGCGGCGGCGGCGCCGACTCACAGTCGCGTGCTGATTTCCGGGGAAAACGGCACGGGGAAGGAATTGGTGGCAAGGGCCATCCACCTGCAAAGCCCCCGCCATAATCGTCCGTTTGTCGAAGTCAATTGTGCGGCAATTCCCGAGACGTTGATTGAGACGGAACTGTTCGGACATGAACGCGGCGCATTTACGGGAGCCGTTGCGCAAAAGCGAGGGAAATTCGACTTTGCCGACGGCGGTACCCTCTTCCTCGACGAAATCGGCGATATGAGCCTGGCGACCCAAGCCAAAGTGCTTCGCGTCCTGGAGGAGCAGCAGTTTACCCGGGTCGGAGGCGGAAAATTGATTAAGGTCAACGTTCGCGTGCTCGCGGCTTCCAATAAGGATTTTCAGCAGGAAATCGAAAAAGGAAATTTTCGCGAAGACCTGTTTTACCGGTTAAACGTGTTGCCGATAGAAATCCCGCCGCTTCGCGCGCGACGTGAAGATATTGCGGCGCTGACCCACCATTTTTTGAAGATTCATGCAGAAGAACAAGGCGTGAAGTTGAAAGACATCACTTCAGAGGCATTGGACGTCTTGGTACGTCATGATTGGCCGGGCAATATCCGGGAATTGCGCAATCAAGTCGAGCGTTTGATGATCATGGTCCCGAAAAATACCATTGAGGTGGACGACGTCTTGCCGTTTATGCCGAGAGGATTCAACCGGGTCAATCCTCTGGACGCCTACGATTCCCTGCGGGAGGCCCGGAACGCGTTTGAACGTGAGTATATTGCCGTTCGTTTGCGCGAAAACAATTGGAACGTCTCAAAGACTGCAGATGATCTGAAAATCGAACGAAGTCACCTGCATCGGAAAATTAAGCTGTTGAACGTGGAACTTCGTTCGGAACACTGATGCCTCAGACTTTCACCATTGAACGTATGGTTGCCGGTGGCTGGGGTCTTTCCCGATCGGATTCCATGGTGACGTTCGTCCGGGGCGGATTGCCCGGCGAAGTGGTCACGGCCGCCCCCGGCGAACGGCATTCCGACTACCAGTTTGCAACCCTCAAAGAGGTTCGGGACACGTCACCCCATCGCGTTGAAGCACCATGCACCGTCTACGAAGACTGTGGGGGCTGCCAATTGCAACATGTTCGTTATGCGGCACAATTAGCGTATAAACAGGACATGCTGAAAGAGGCGTTTTCGCGTATAGGCCGGATAACAGAGGCGGTCTTTCAAGATCCCGTTCCTTCTCCGTTGCCATACGAATACCGGCGAAGGGTTCGCTTCAGAGTTTTTCAACAGCAGGGGACGTTTCACCTGGGATTCGTGCGTGAACGTTCGCACGACCCGGTCAGAGGAGCGGGCTGCCTGTTGGTTGCCAAGCCCATGGAAGAGGTGATCAAGGGCGTCGAAGGACGGTTGGCTCGCCTGCGGAGGCTTCCCGCGTTTCTCTCGCACGTGGAAATTCGATTCTCGGACGCGTTCGGAACACACCTGATCCTCTGCACGGTGCCCCGCGCGACCCGACACCAGGCACACAGCCTCTTGGCATTGTTTGAAGACGTTCCTTCCGTGGTTGGGTGCGTCCTGACCTCCTCTTCCATAACGGCGTCTCAACGAAGACACGTGCGTCGAGTCGTCAGAGGGGAACCGCATCTGTATGAATGCTTCCAGGACCTGGTTTTTCGAATCAGCGACCGTTCCTTCATGCAGGCGAATTGGGCGGTCTATTCGACGATCTTCGAAACCGTCAACGATTGGCTCAGTGTGGAGGATGGACAAATTCGCGTGCTTGAGCTTTATGCCGGGGTCGGTTGTATCGGGTTGGGGTTGGCAAAAAACGGAGCGATGGTTACGGGAGTCGAGGAAAATCCTTATGCCGTGGCTGACGCGAAACGATCGGCCTCCGACAACCACATCGGTCGTTACCGTATCCGTGCGGCAAAAGTCGAAAACTTTCTGGAGACGGTGGCCATAGACGAATATGACGTGATCGTGATGGACCCGCCTCGCGCGGGGCTGAGCCGACGATGTGCCGAGTCTCTCAATCGTATCAAAGTGTCCCGCATGCTGTATCTTTCGTGTAACCCTTCTTCCTTGGCTCGAGACCTTAACCGGCTGTGTGCGACTCACTATCGCGTCCGGCGAGTGCAGGCATTTGACATGTTCCCGCAGACCGCGCAGATCGAAACCCTGGTGGAACTCGTTCGTGCGTAGTCTCGGCGTTCGGACTCTACCCCACCCGCATTCCCTCTTCGGAAATGCGTCTACTTATAAAGGGGAGAGAAAAGATGGTCATGCTGCTTTCTACCCCTCCCTTGCCTGTCCTGAGCGGAGTCGAAGGGCGGAGTCGAAGGATAAAAGGGGTGAAGGGGAGGTAGAAATGTTCGGGAGGCCGCAATGAACGTGCTCCGGCTCGGCGTGCTTGTTTCAGGCAGGGGATCCAATCTTCGAGCCATCATTAACGAGATTGAGGCCGGCACTCTCAAGGCTGAGATCGCGGTTGTCATCAGCAACAAGCAGGGAGTCCCGGCATTGGAGCACGCTGAACGTCATGGGCTCCACGCCGTTTTTCTCGATCCGAAATCAGTAGCGGGCATGCCGGACCCCCGGCAAGCCTATGACCGGAAATTGCTGGAGACGTTGCGGCATCACCAGGTCCAATTGGTGGTCTTGGCGGGATACATGAAAATCGTCACGTCGGTCCTCATCGATGCCTATGAATCGCGCATTATGAACATTCATCCTTCACTGCTTCCGAATTTTCCGGGTCTGCATGCCCAACAACAGGCATTGGACCATGGAGTAAAGGTCGCCGGCTGCACGGTTCATTTTGTCACCGAAGGTATGGATACGGGTCCCATCATCCTGCAAAGAGCCGTGCCGGTGGAAGAAGGTGATACTGCGGACATCTTATCCGAACGAATCCTGAAGGAAGAACATGGGGCTTTGCCCCGGGCCATCCAGTTATTTGCTGAAGGTCGCCTGAGGGTAGAGGGTCGGGTAGTCCATATACGTCATTCCTGATTTGATTGCAGGGCGCAGATCCTTTTGATAGAGTGCCGGACGTGGGGGGCTAGCTCAGTTGGGAGAGCACAACGTTCGCAACGTTGGGGTCGGGGGTTCAAGTCCCCTGCCCTCCACCAATCTTGATTTGCGGAATTCGTCGTGTCGCCGGCCCAACGGCAGATGAGAAAAGAGTAGAAAATTTTTTGCGCTAATTCTTAATAACTTTTCTAAACAATATTAAGAATATGAGACTTTCCAGAAAAAGCGAATACGGATTGCGGGCCTTGCTTGAATTGACCAAGGCGTATGGTCAGGTTGCGTTGCGACGATCGGATATTGCCGAAGTCCAACACATTCCCGTGGGGTTCCTGGAAACCATTCTATTGGAATTGAAGCGGGCCGGAATCCTGGGGAGTCGTCCCGGCGTGCAGGGTGGCTACCGGTTGATTAAACCGCCGGAAGACGTGTCGGTCGGGCAGGTGATTCGTATTTTGGACGGTCCTCTGGCTCCCATCCCCTGCGTAAGCCAGACGGCCTATCAAACTTGTCAGGACTGTCCATATTCCGAGGCCCGTGACTGTCCGATACAAGACGTCATGTTTGACGTCAGAAACGCCATTACCGGCGTCTTGGACGGATATACGTTGAGAGCATTTTACGATCTAGGTCGGAATCGTCGAGTCCGGAAATCTCCCCAACGTCGAGGAAAGAACGCCCTGAGCAGGACTCAATAAGGAGTGGGTTATGGATACACATTTTCGAAGCGTGGTGAAAGGCATCAGTTGGAGAGTCTTGGCCACTATGGTGACCACAATCGTTGTTTATCTGTATTCGGGTGAGTTGGTGGCAGCGGCGATTGTCGGCAGTTTCGATGCGTTGGCGAAAATTGTTCTGTACTGGGGGCATGAACGTCTATGGCAACGAATCACATGGGGCCGCATTTTGCCCACGGTCACCTCGCCTTAGCAAAGGCAGCCAGATGCGCTACGGGTTTCAACGCTCCTGACCGGATCTTTTTCGCTCATGTCGTCAGTGCTGCCCGCACATTTTGAATCTGACGTTCCCTGCCTCAACCGTTTTCAGTACGGAACGTTTCTCTCGCTATATCTTGTCTTGCGATAAGGAACCTCTGATTTATTGTGATAGCGGGATGCAGGGCAAGGCGTCCCGGAGCGAAACCCGAGGCTTATCATCGAGATAGGTGAGGGTTGAGCGAGGACACAACGCAGCCATACGCCCGATAGTGCACTAAATCAGAGGTTCCCTATCGCCCAATCTCTCCGAGGGGTTGTTCCGTGACAATACAGGCTCCTCGTGGGTTCTGAGCAAGGGCGTTGCAGGACAGGAGTTGGTCCGGCTCCGGCGTTGATTTGGAGTCGGGCGTCATGACGAGTCCCCAGTGACAGTTGTCGTAACACTCATTTTCCAGGAGCATTGCCTGGGCTCCATGAAACAGGAGTATGCCGCTGAGCATATTATGATGGCAGGTATTCTTGAGAAAATCGGGTCGAGTTCCATCATCCCTGACCGCCAGGCCAAAATGGTGATTGTCAAAACAGACGTTTTTGGCCAGATAGGGCTGTGCCCCGGCGAAACAGAAAATTCCTGATTCACGATTTCGGCATACCTCGTTTTCGATAAGCGAAGGCCGGCAATTCGGGCCATAAATCACGATTCCCGAGAGGAGACCGTCGGTGGCCCGGCATTGGGTAATCGTGCAGGTGGAATCGAAGATATTGATCGCGGAGTGCTGGTCGCTGCCGACGTAACGGAACGTCATGCCGGAAATGCGCCCGCTGGGAATCTGTTGCAAATACAAAGGCCCGCTTCGGCGGCTGAAGATCTGGACGTGGTCCCGTCCGGCTCCAATCAAGTGAATGGGTTGCTGTGTGCCGAATAGACGGTCTTCATAGATCCCCGGGCGAACAAAAATTTGGTCATCCGGTCCCGCATCCTTCAGGGCCGCACTTGGGCGGGGGTAACACGCAGGATCGGCCTGATCCACAATGAGGGTCTTGCCGCCCTCGGGATTCGGAGGCGGCTCCCTAAGCACGGGCGCATTTCCCAAGGAATCCAAAGGTGAGGAGGGGTCTTCAGGCATAACGGTTAACTCTATAACACAGCTTAGGTTCCGTATGTAATTCCCCACAATTTTGTCTTGACTGTTACCTGGAACTGATGTAAAAATGCCTCATTGTCGGGACATCGGTGTCTCGGCCTTTATTATTTGTATTCAAAGGACGACGAAGTCCTCAACCACGTAAAAGGGGTTGGGGGCTTTTTTTTTGGTCAGGAAGGGCATTGAAAATTAAATCTAGGCCCTTTCATTCACAATAGGACGCACACAAAGGAGTGTGCCGAATTGACTTTCTGCAACAAATTTCGACGAAGGAGAACCTGACATGGTCAAACGAATGACGACTCGAATATTCTTTTTTGTTTTCAGCCTTGCGGTCGTGGGGTGGCTGCCTTTGCCACTATTGAGTTCCGTGGCGCTGGCTCAAAATGACACGTTGGCCAACAAACTGAACCTGTCGCTGTACGGCTACGTGGAAACATCGTACACGCAGAATTTCAACAATCCTTCCACCGGCGTGAACAACAACCGGAGTTTCGACGGCGACGCGAATTCCTTCCGACCCAACATGGCGCAACTCGTCCTGGAAAAAGCCGCGAGTCCGGGAGGAGCCCTGGCCGACCGGGCGGGATTCCGCCTGAAGCTGAACTTCGGGGAAGATGCCAAATTTACCGGTGGGACGGGTAACGACGATTTCGACTTTCAGGAAGCCTACGTCCAATACATGCCGGCGGATAATCTCACCTTCCAGGCCGGCCGCATGAACACGCTGATCGGGTATGAAGTGATCGAAAGCCCTCTCAACCCCAACTTCTCGCGTTCGTTCCTCTTCGGCATCGGCGAACCGTTCACGGTGACGGGGTTTCGCGCTTCGTTTGATCTTTCGGATAACGTTTCGTTTGCCATGAGCGCCATCAATTCATTTAAGGGCCTGCAAAGGGATGAGAACAACGGCAAATCGATCGAAGCGCTGCTGTCTCTCGCGCCAGCGGACAACCTGGGGGTGTCGATATTCGGGTTCTGGGGGCCGGAGGATAACTCTTTTGGAGAAGAAAGTGCGGACCGCATGCAGGTTGGAGGCATCATCGATGTGCAGGCGACCGATCAACTGGAACTCGTGTTGGAAGGATATTACGGGAATCAGGCAGTCCCTGGAGCTGCCAACGCCCGATGGAATGGCGTGGCAGGCTACGCCATCTATGAGTTCAACGACCAGTGGGGACTTCACGCCCGGGCGGAAGTCTTTGAGGATGCGGCCGGTTACTTCTCTTGCTTTGGGGATGAAAGTATAGGCAATGCTCATGTTTGTGCTGCAGGAGTCGTGCCTGATCAAACGTTGTGGGAAACCACATGGACCCTGCAGTACAAGCCGGTTCCCAATCTGATTACCCGGGCGGAATTCCGTTACGATAAATCCGACAGAAATACCTTTGATGGTAGTGACGGTCCGACAGACAGCCAATCAACGTTGGCCGGTGAAATGATCTTCCTCTTTTAGGGAAGTCCTGTAACCACATAACAGGAGGGAGAAAATGGAAAACAGGAAACTTTCATTAAAATATATAAGTATATTATTTTCAGTATTACTACTTTCAGTTTTTACGGGATCGGCCCTGGCGGAAGAAGGAGGCGCGGCGATCAGTGCTGGGGATACGGGATGGCTTCTGACGTCTTCCGCATTGGTGCTCGCCATGATTATTCCGGGCCTGGCGCTTTTTTACGGAGGGATGGTGCGCGACAAGAACGTGCTGAGCACCATGATGTACAGCTTCATCTCCGTGTGCGTGGTCAGCGTGGTCTGGGTGCTGTGGGGCTATACCATTGCCTTCGGCACGGACGTGGCTGGCATCGTAGGCAATTTCGAATTTCTGTGGTCGAGTGGCGTCGGGCCGGAAGCCTTTTCCGGCACGGCCATCCCGCATCTTGCCTTCATGGTGTTTCAACTCATGTTCGCGGCGATTACGGTGGCGCTGATCAGCGGAGCCATCGCAGAACGCATGAAGTTCATGGGGTACGTGCTGTTTGCGGTCCTGTGGGTCACCTTGATCTATGCCCCGCTGGCTCATTGGGTCTGGGGCGGCGGATGGTTGGGCGAATTGGGAGCCCTGGATTTTGCCGGCGGCACCGTCGTGCACATCAGTTCGGGTGTGGCCGCCTTGGCTGCGGCGTTGGTCCTGGGACAACGCCACGGCTATGGAACCGAAAAGATGGCTCCCCATAACCTGCCCTTTACCGTGGTTGGGGCGGCCTTGTTGTGGGTGGGATGGTTCGGCTTCAACGCGGGGAGCGCCCTGGCGGCTGATGGGATCGCCGCGGGGGCTTTTGTCGCCACTCAGGTAGCCACCTCTGCCGGTGTTCTGGGATGGCTCGTGATTGAATGGATGTATACCGGCAAACCGACCGCCTTGGGCGGGGCCAGCGGCGCCATTGCCGGGTTGGTGGCGATTACCCCGGCGGCGGGTTTCGTCGGCCCGATTTCCTCGATTGTGATCGGTTTCGGCGCCGGGGTTCTGTGCTATTTAGCTGTGGTATGGAAGTCCAAATTCGGCTATGATGATGCGCTTGACGTGCTGGGCATTCACGGCATCGGAGGGACTTGGGGGGCCATAGCCACGGGACTTTTTGCCAGTGTGGGCGGTGGAACAGGCTTGTTTTTCGGAAATCCGGGTCAGGTGTTCATTCAGGCCGTGGGCGTTGGAGCCACTTGGGTGTTTGCGTTTGTCGGAACCTTTATTATTTTGAAAGTGTTGGATATGGTGATAGGCCTTCGCGTGGAGAAGGAAGAGGAGATCGTTGGGCTTGACCTGAGTGAACATAGCGAACGCGCATATACTTAGGTGTCAGATCGATTCATGATATTGGATCACGTCAGGCATGAGCGGCCGTGACCGTTGATGCCTTTCCGCCGACACTTTCAATATTGAAAGGGGAGAAACCCATGAAACTCGTAAAAGCCATAATCAAGCCTTTTAAACTCGATGAGGTGAAAGACGCCCTGACTGAAATAGGCGTTCAGGGCATGACGGTCACCGAAGTCAAAGGATTTGGCCGGCAAAAAGGCCATAAGGAAACCTATCGTGGAACGGAATACCAAATAGATTTTGTGCCGAAGGTCAAACTGGAACTCGCCGTTGCCGACAGCATGGAAGACAAAGTCATCGAAACCCTGGGAAAAGCCGCCAAAACGGGAAGTATCGGCGATGGCAAGATTTTCGTTTCAGATTTGAGTGGTGTGATTCGTATTCGTACCGGAGAGACGGGAGAAGGCGCGTTGTAACCGGCTCCCTTGAAGACACTTGTACAAACGAAAACAGGCGGCATTGGAACGGGTCTTGGTGGACTTGAGGTGTAATTCTTCAACTTTCCGGCAACGGACGGTTTCTGGCGTATCCGGCTGCGCCGGTTCAGATAACCCTTAACCCGAGGTGGAACCGTGAAGCACTCGACCTTCTCATTCATGTGGCTAGTGGTTGTGATTTTGAGTTTATGGTGCGGGCCGGTAACCGGATGGGCCCAGGACGGGACCCCAGGAGCCATTGACACGGGTGATACGGCGTGGGTTCTGGTGTCGTCCGCATTCGTACTCTGTATGACCCTGCCCGGGTTGGCGCTTTTTTACGGCGGGCTCGTCCGGAGCAAAAATGTACTCGGGACGCTGATGCATACTGCCATCATCCTCTGCATGATCAGCATTGTGTGGGTGCTGCTCGGATATTCATTGGCCTTCGGCACCGACGTGGGCGGAATCATCGGCAGCCTAGAATTTCTTTTCTCGATGGGCGTGGGACAGGACGCCTTTCCCGGCACGGGAATCCCGCATTTGGCCTTCATGGTGTTTCAACTCATGTTCGCCGCCATCACCGTGGCGCTGATCACCGGCAGTTTTGCCGAGCGAATGAAATTCTCGGCGTTGCTGCTGTTTGCCGTACTCTGGTCAGTCCTGATCTATTCGCCGCTTGCCCATTGGGTCTGGGGAGGCGGTTGGCTGGCGGAGATGGGCGCATTGGATTTTGCCGGGGGAGCCGTGGTGCACATCAGTTCGGGATTCGCGGCTCTCGTCTGTGCCCTGGTGTTGGGACAACGGAAAGGCTACGGGGTTGAGACCATGCTTCCGCACAACCTTCCCATGACGGTCCTAGGGACGGGGTTGTTGTGGTTTGGGTGGTTCGGGTTCAACGCCGGGAGCGCGTTGGGTGCTAACGGAGGCGCGGCCTCGGCGTTTGTCGCCACGCACATTGCGGCTTGTGCCGGTGGGATTAGTTGGATGGGAGCGGAATGGCTACGCACCGGCAAACCCACCATGCTGGGGGTGGCAAGCGGGATCATCGCGGGTTTGGCCACCATTACTCCAGGTGCCGGGTTCGTGACGCCCCTGCCGGCATTAGTGATCGGACTCGTGGCTGGTGCCCTCTGCTATGCCGCAGTTGTCTTGAAAATCAGGCTGGGGTACGATGATTCGCTCGACGTCGTCGCCATTCACGGAGTGGGCGGCTTTACCGGGATCCTCGCAACCGGGTTGTTCGCATCCATAGGGGCCCAGGGTTTATTTTACGGGAACCCGGGGCAATTCGTGACTCAGTTTGTGCTTGCCGTTTCCACGCTGGTGTTTGTGGTGGTCGGAACCTTTGTTATTTTGAAAGTCGTGGATCTGCTGGTGGGTCTGCGCGTGTCTTCGGAAGATGAAGAAACCGGGCTCGATTTGAGCCAGCATAGTGAGCGCGCTTATACCTGAGATGGCGTTCGTGTTGTAAACCTATTGTGTGAAGAAGGAGGTACGGAATGACTCCGCGTGAAGTATTGGATTTTGCCAAAAAGAACAAAGTGGAAATGGTCGATCTCAAGTTTGTCGACCTGGTCGGGACGTGGCAGCATTTTTCCATCCCGACCTCCGAACTGAACCTTGATTTGTTTAAGGATGGAGCGGGCTTTGACGGATCATCCATCCGCGGGTGGAAAGCGATTCAGAACAGCGACATGCTGGTATTCCCCGATCCGAACTCCGCCCGGATGGATCCGTTTACCGAGCTGCCCACTCTCAGTATGGTGTGTAACGTGCAAGATCCGATCACGCGCGCCGTCTACGAGCGGGACCCGCGAGGCGTGGCTCAACGGGCGGAGCAATACCTGAAGAGCACCAGAATCGGCGACGTCTCCTATTGGGGGCCTGAAGCCGAGTTTTTCGTGTTTGATCACGCGAGTTATGACCAAACCAGCAACTCTGGCTATTATTTTATCGACTCCGAAGAGGGTATATGGAATTCAGGCGACGACGGTCACAACCTGGGGTCACGGCCAAGGCATAAGGAAGGCTATTTCCCTGTTCCCCCGACGGATACGCAACAGGACATTCGTACCGAAATGGTCCGGGAAATGGAAAGGGCCGGGATTCATGTTGAAAAACACCACCACGAAGTGGCTACGGGAGGACAAGCCGAAATCGATCTTCGTTTCGACAGCTTACTGAATATGGCGGACAAAATGATGATGTACAAATACATCGTCAAGAACGTAGCCAGACGGCACGGCAAAACCGCGACATTCATGCCGAAACCGTTGTTCCAGGATAACGGGACGGGCATGCACACGCATCAAAGCATTTGGAAGGACGGAAAACCGACGTTCGCCGGCAAAGAATACGCCGGTGTGTCCAAAGCGTGCCTGCATTACATCGGCGGCGTGCTGAAGCACGCTGCGGCCCTGGCGGCGTTTACGAATCCGACGACCAATTCCTATAAACGGTTGACGCCCGGATTCGAGGCTCCCGTGTTGTTGGCCTATTCAAGCCGGAACCGGTCGGCCGGGATTCGAATCCCGATGTATTCGACCAACCCGAAAGCCAAACGGATCGAAGTGCGTTTCCCTGATCCCTCGGCTAACTTTTATCTGGCCTTCAGCGCGATGTTGATGGCGGGACTCGACGGCATTCAAAACAAGATCGACCCGGGCGAAGCCATGGACAAAAATCTCTACGATTTGGCTCCGGAGGAAGCGTCGAATATTCCAACCGTGCCTGCGAGCCTCGATGAATCACTCGACAACCTGGAAAACGACCATCAGTTCCTGCTAAAGGGCGGGGTCTTCAGTGAAGATCTGGTGGAGTCTTGGATCAGCTATAAACGGGAAAACGAAGCCGATGAGGTTCGCATTCGTCCTCATCCCCATGAATTCTTCTTGTACTACGATATTTAGCGCGATGGGGCTTCGAGCCCCATTTGGACATCACGGCGTCTTTCCGGTTCAATCGGAAAGACGCCGTTTTCTTTTGCCGGAAGGCGTTTGACGAAACAGTTTGACGAATAGGGCGTGTGTCCGGTTCATGCGTTGTTGTAACTCGTTTTCAAACGTTTGCGCCCCTTCTTTCCAGACGTCGGTGAGATACCCCAATCTTCTTGCCAGATAGATCATGTCGTCGGAACCGGATTCCGGCAGCACCAGATCCTTGGCATTTCCGCGAACGATGCGCAAGCCATCAATCACCTTTCTCAGGAACAGATAGTCTTCCATCAGGATCGTTGCGTCGTGACGTGAGAGAATTTTTGTCGCTTGAAGGGCCTCAAGTGCGTCCAGGGTATTGGGAGTATGCAGCGAGGCATCCCGGCAGCCATGCTGCATTTGAAGGTACTGAGCGGCATATTCAACGTCGATGAGTCCACCAGGACTGTATTTCACGTGGATGGCGCCCTTGGGGATCAATTCCCGGATCTGCCTGCGGCGCAAATGCAGGGCGGTGTCCAACGGCCAGGAGGTTCGACTGTAGACAAACTCATCCCGGTACTGTTCAATGCGACGGCCCAGCGCGGCGTGCCCCGCGACGTGCCGCAACTTGATCAAGGCCTGTCGCTCAAACGGCGCAGCGGCGCCTCCCGTTCGATAATAGCGTTTGACGTCGTCAAAGGAATTCGCCAACAGACCTTTTTCTCCATGAGGTCGCAACCGGATGTCGAGCTGAAAAATTCCTTCCTGTTTCGCCTCGATCCAATGAAGAAATTCCTGAACCAGTCGTTCGTAGTATTCACCAAGGCCGGGGCTGGGACGATCCGAGGTATTCGTCCCATAGACAAAGATCAACTCGATATCGGAGGCGTAGCCTAACTCACGCCCGCCCAACTTGCCTAATCCACAAATACTGAACGGCAGAGGACTTTTGTTCAGCGTCGCCGGCGGTGGAAGTGTTCGGTTGACCACTGCCTGGGCCTCGACGAGGGCTTGTGCTAAGATCACTTCAGCCAGGGTCGTGAGTGATTCGGAGAACGAGGGGAGGGACGTTTCGTTAAGAATATGATGCATGTCGATACGAAACAATTCTTGATCTTTAAACCGATTCAAGATCGTTTTTCTGTTTCCCGGATTTCGATTCTTTCCAAGCGCGGCCTTCAACGTCTTGGCGAGAGCGGTTTTTGATAAGCGGGCCTGAGGCTGATGGAACGTTTCGACAATGGGCAGAAGGTTGACGTGTTGCCGGCGAAGGAAGTCTTCCCATAAGAAATCGCTTGTACCGAATAACCGGGCGAGGTTGGCCAACGAATCTTTTCTGGTAAGCCAGCCGATCTGTTTTTTGTTGAGACGATGTTCCAGCAACTGATCCAGGAAATGACTGAAATGATTCAACGCCTTGCCGGGATCCGGGGCCCACGTGAGGGAATGGGTAAATTCCTTGATGAGGGCGGCGGCGACGGTCAGTTCCTGTTGTTCTTGTGTCGAGACAATCTTCTTGCCGTGTCGATCCCTGACAAAAAATCGGTTACGGACTTTGATGCCGTCTCCATCAATCACGGCTTTTGAAAAATACAGTCCTCTCATGGCCAACGCATTCGTAAAGGCGTATAAGAAAGCCGGAGAATCCGTGCCTCTGATATCGACGACGGTATCTCGCGTGGAACGCGCATTATTGAAGAATATTTCCACCGGATGCACGAGGGCGGAAGCCGCTGTTTTTCTTTGGCCAAGCGTTTCCGCTAATTTTCGATTTACATAATTGCGGACCTCCTGGAGCTTCCGGGATTCGAGCAAACAAATCATGTGGGACAGGTCTTGGCTCAATTCCTGCTCAGTTGCCGCATTGAATGTCGTCCCCGGGAGAAGCTGAACCTGAAAGACGTCCACGACTTTTCTTTTGAAGAGGCCCGGTTGTTGGCGGGGGCGCCGGATCGGCCATTTGGGCGCTCGCATGTGACGCAAAGTTTTCGACGCAGAAACCGGGTCGTCATGGTACGTGAAAACAAGGGCTTCGCGTATGTCGAAGCCATAGGCGGACAACAGGCCGCAAATGGTGGCAAATTCCGCAAAATAGTCGTAGGCGACGATCGTGAGCCGGTACCGATTCGCATCGTTTGCCGGTTGAACACGGAGCATGCAGGGCTCTTCCAGAGTCAGGGTGTTGGCCAGGGTCACGTGTTCCGCCACGGTCCGGGTTGAAAATTCCAGGAAATAATCCGGATCCATACGATCCAGAAAGTCTTTGACAACTGCACGGTCGATTTGTGGAGAGAGTTTTTCCAGTTCCGTCTGGTCGAATGACTTTTTCATGGCAGTGCAGTATACCTTAACGCGGGACTCTTGTGAGAAGGCTTACACCTCAAACGTTTCTCGTTGTTCGTCCTAAAGGCGATCATGCGCAACCCGCGTTTTAACCCTGATCCTCGTCCCTTGCTGCTTTCTCCGAATTTAGCCCATTCGGAAGTCGAACGGCTGTTGACGCCGTATGGGTTCCGGAATTGGAAGAAAGCCGATGCCAACCTTCAACTTATGGCTGGCGAACCTAGAAGCAGAAAACTGCTCGCGGTCATTCTTTTTGATCTCTTGCGCGCCGTTTCAGTGACTGCCGATCCGGATCACGCCTTACGAGAATGGGAGCGATACCTTGATGCCGGTAATGCCAGAACCCAAGTATTCGGTTTTTTAGCGCAGGTACCGCACGTCCTGCAATTGTTGTGCGTCTTGTTCGGAAACAGCCCTGCGATGGCGGAAACGCTCATTCGAGACCCCATGCTGATCTATTGGATCGAGCAAGATCATGTCCTAAAGAGCGCGCCTGATTTCAAACGCTTACAAACGGTCTTGGACGAAACCCTTGGTCTCGTGCATACCTACGAACGCAAATTCGACGCCCTTCGACGTTTCCATCGCCGGGAAATGCTGCGTATCGGTGCGCGGGACCTTTTTCACGTTGCATCCGTCGCGGAGACGGTTCAATCCCTGTCACGACTTGCGGAAATCGTGATCCACGCCGCGTACCGACTCGTTCACGAAGAACTGTACAAAGAATATGGAATTCCCCTCAAGCGAGGCCCTGGGGCAAGTAGAAGCAGCAAGGGATTCGTGGTGTTGGGAATGGGAAAACTGGGTGGAGGTGAGCTGAATTACAGCTCCGACGTCGATCTGATCTACTTATACTCGTCGAGCAACAGGCAGATAAAAACCGCAAAAAAACCAATCAGTAACGAAATGTTTTTTCAAATTGTTGCCATGGAGCTTACCCGAGTCCTGTCGGCATCCACTTCGGAAGGGCGATTGTTTCGAGTGGATTTGCGGTTGCGGCCTGAGGGAGACGTTGGACCATTGGCTTGGGCAAGCCGTGACGCCGTGAAATACTATCAAACGCGAGGAAGGACTTGGGAACGGCTGGCACTGTTGAAGGCGCGCCCCATAGCGGGGCATCGGTCTTTGGGTCGGACCTTTCTCAAGAAAATCCGGCCGTTTGTCATGGGGCAAGTAGATGAGGGGAACCAAGATGTTGTCGAAACGGTTCACATGCTAAGGGCTCAGATTCACCGAAGGGTCGAGAGGAAAAAAGAACATGAACGTAACGTCAAACTCAGCCCTGGAGGCATTCGTGACGTCGAATTCATGGTCCAGACGCTTCAATTGTTGCATGTTGCCAGGCATTCGCAATTATTTGAGTCGAATACGATTGCAGGGCTTCAGCAACTCCAGGCACTTGACCTTTTACAAGGGGCCGACGGGAAGTTTCTGGAGGAGGCCTATCTGTTTCTGCGTGATGTGGAGAATAAGATACAAATGGTCCATGAACTACAAACCCATACATTGCCGCAGCAACCTGCCGAATTGACCAAATGTGCCGTCCGCATGGGCTACGCGGACCAACCGTCATCTTCCGCGACCTCAAGCTTCCTCGCCCGCTATGAATCCATCAGGACCCGGGTTCTCACGATTTACGAACGACTGATATCATCGCTTATTTGATCGTCGGGAGTAAGGAGCGGCGATCGTTGATTCCTACTTGATCTTTTCGGGGATGTGATTATCTGATGATAGAGGATCGTTGATCGAAAATATCTACGGAGGAGTCGGTAATCATGGATATGAATCGCATGACGCTGAAAGTGCAAGAGGCGCTGCAAGCCGCGTCCACCTTGGCCATGCGCCGGAATCACCAGGGCATCGACGTGGAACACGTGCTGGCGGCTTTGCTGGAGCAAGTTGACGGGTCTGCCGATCCGATCCTGGAACACAGCGGGGTGTCCGGTGCCGCTGTGAAGGCCAAGACCGAGCAACGACTCGCAAAAATCCCCCAAGTCCGTGGCACGGGAGCAGCGCCCGGTCAGCTACATTTGACTCAGCGCACGGCCACGCTGCTGGCTCGTGCCGAAGATGAAAAACAATCCTTGAAGGACGAGTACATCAGTGTCGAGCATCTCCTGCTGGCCATGGCGGCTCAAGAAGGCGCGTTAAAGGACCTGGGCGTGACGCGCGATAAATTGTTGGCCGGCCTGCAACAGGTTCGCGGCAATCAGCGAGTGACCAGTCAGGACCCTGAAGGGACCTTTCAGGCGCTGGAAAAATATGGCCGGGATTTGACCCGTTTGGCGACCCAGGGAAAGCTGGATCCGGTGATCGGGCGTGACGAGGAGATCCGGCGGACGATTCAAATTCTGTCAAGACGGACAAAGAACAATCCCGTGCTCATCGGTGAGCCAGGTGTCGGGAAAACGGCCATTGTCGAAGGGCTGGCTCAACGGATCATCAAGGGCGACGTTCCTGAAGGGTTGAAGCAGAAACGCGTGCTTGTCCTCGACATGGGAGCCTTGGTGGCCGGAGCCAAATTCCGGGGCGAATTTGAGGAACGCCTGAAGGCTGTCTTGAAGGACATTCAGTCGTCGCACGGAAAGGTTCTCCTGTTTATCGACGAACTGCATACCGTGGTGGGCACGGGAGCGGCCGAAGGGGCCATGGATGCGGCCAACCTGTTGAAACCGATGCTGGCGCGAGGGGAGCTCCATCTGATCGGAGCGACGACCTTGGATGAGTATCGCAAGCATATTGAAAAAGACGCGGCACTGGAACGCCGGTTCCAGCCCGTGCTCGTGGAACAACCGTCGGTCGCCAATACGATTTCGATTTTGCGGGGACTCAAGGAACGGTATGAGGTTCATCATGGGGTCCGCATTAAAGACGCGGCTCTGGTTGCGGCTGCACGGCTTTCCCATCGATATATCGGCGACCGGTTTCTCCCGGACAAGGCCATCGATCTCATTGATGAGTCCGCCGCACGACTGCGTACGGAAATCGACAGCATGCCCGCGGCATTGGATGAAGTTTCCCGAAAAGTGATGCAACTCGAAATTGAACGGGAAGCCCTCAAAAAGGAAGAGGATCCGGGTAGCCAGGCGCGACTTGAAACATTGGAAGGTGAACTCGATGACAAGTACCGGGAACTTGCCGAATTGAAGCAGCAGTGGGAAGCGGAGAAATCCGCGGTCGGACGCTTGCAGCAGATCCGACAACACATTGAAGATTTGAAGCACCAGATTGAAAAGGCCGAACGAGAATATGATCTCAATCGCGTTGCGGAACTCCGCTACGGAACGATGCCGAGGCTGGAGAGGGAACTCCAGGCTGAAGAAGCGCATCTCGATCGACAGGAAGGGGAGTCTCGTCTATTGAAGGAAGAAGTGGACGAAGAAGACATTGCGGCAGTGGTCAGTCGTTGGACGGGCATTCCGATGAGCCGCCTCCTCCAAGGGGAAATGGAAAAATTGTTGCAATTGGGAGCGTTGCTCCATCAACGCGTGGTCGGCCAGGATGAAGGGGTTCGAGCCGTCGCCGACGCCGTCCTCCGGGCACGATCGGGCATCAAGGACCCCAACCGGCCGATCGGTTCATTTTTGTTTCTCGGTCCGACCGGTGTTGGGAAAACCGAACTGGCTCGGGCCTTGGCTCACGTCCTCTTTGATGACGAAGCCAATCTCATACGGATCGATTTGTCGGAATACATGGAAAAACATGCCGTGGCGAGACTGATCGGGGCCCCGCCCGGCTACGTTGGTTATGAAGAGGGAGGGCAATTGACCGAAGCCGTCAGGCGTCGTCCTTTCTGCGTGATTCTCCTGGATGAGATCGAGAAAGCCCACCATGACGTGTTCAATATTCTCTTGCAGGTTCTCGACGACGGCCGGTTGACCGATTCACAAGGACGAACCGTGGATTTCAAAAATACGGTCCTGATCATGACGTCGAATATCGGCAGTCAGGAAATTCTGGAAACGCAAGAGCGTGAACGAACCTATGAGGAATTGCAGACCATGGCCTTGAACGAGGTCAAACGACACTTCCGTCCTGAATTCTTGAATCGTATCGACGAAACCGTCGTCTTTCATCCGCTGAGCACGGATGAGGTCGGTCGAATCGCGGACATTCAACTGGAGCGACTAAAGGCAAGGCTGGAGGACCGGAGAATTCGGTTGGAGGTGACCGAAGAGGCGCTGTCGAATTTGGGATCGCGAGGCTATAGTTCCATGTACGGCGCCCGACCTTTGAAACGCCTGATCCAACACGACGTCGAAACACCCCTGTCGAAGCTGTTGGTCAAAGGAGAGATCAAAGACGGTGACGCGGTGACGATCGATTGTAAAGACGGGGAGGTTGTTATCGTTCCCAGCATTCGGGAATGAGCGAGCCCTCCTACGAATGCGAGCGCTACCTCCCAACTTTTCCCTCTTCGGAAAAAGTTCCCGTCCTTATCCTTCGACTCCGCTCAGGACAGGCAAAGGAGGGGAACAAAGAGGGGCGTCGTCTTTTCCTCCCCTTTGTAAGTGGGCGCATTTCCGAAGAGAGAATGCGGGTGGGGTAGAGAGACGGGCCAAGAAGAAGGGATAGCAGGGGGTTATTTTCATGCCAATTGGTGTCTACTGCTTATTTTGTGGCCGTCGTGATGGCTTGGCGAAGACCGGCCGAATGCTCATTTTTGACGGATTTAGTGACAAGAATGTCAACGGGCCGAATCTTTTTTCCATAATAGGCTTGATTGGAATCATCGTCCGTGTAGATGATCGATCCTTCCAATGAGACCCCCGCATAGGCCCCTTTTGAACGCGAGAACGAAAGAAAGTCGGCGTTCAAATTGGCTGAGGTCGCGCCCTCGACTCCGGCTCCATAGGGTCCGGCTGCAATGGAGGCATCACCGCCCAGTTTAAAGGATGAGGAATAGAGCTTTTCGACTGCGCCTTGGGTCATGGCCAGGATGATGACTTCCGAGGCTTCCCCACCGAATTGAAATCCGAAGCTGAGTCCTCCCAGGACGTAAAAGGCCGGTTCGCCCCACTCTCCCGTCTTGGCATCATTGGCGACCAAAACTCCGCTGCCTCCATCCGCACCAAAGAAGAAGGCAGCCTTCAATTGTTGCGGGATAATCAAAAGAGCTTTGGCTTCCTTGACGTGATCCTGAAACCAGGTGAGATTCGGATCCTCCATAAAGCTTGAAACGGTATGCGAGGCTTTTTCAACAAGTTGTTGCTGATCCAAACTATCAGCCCAAGCGGGAGTCCAGCACAAGCAAGTGAAAAGAAGGGCCGTCATCCAGAAGAACAACGGGGTGTTGTGTCGTTGTTTGTCGTCTTGGCTTTTGTGTGTCATGGATTATCCTCTCCGCGAAACCACGATGAAATGAACTCTATGACCTCCGATCCTCTATTTCATTGTCTCTCATTTTCAGAAAAAAGCAAGAAAGATCTCCCCGTTCGGGGAACTCCGTGCTTGCGAAGCGGTGAATCGAAAAGCACGGTCAATCCCGGGAGTCAGCCTCACACGTATTTAGGGAACCTCTGCTTTAATGCACTATCGGGCGCATGGCTGCGTTGTGTCCTCGCTCAACCTTCACCTATCTCTCTGATAAGCCTCAGGTTTCGCTCCGGGACGCCTTGCCCTGCATCCCGCTATCACAATAAATCAGAGGTTCCTTAGGTTCACTCGCCCATCACTTGGACGATGATCTCCCGAGATCGTGCCCGTGTATCAAAATCGAGAATAACTATTTCCTGCCATGTCCCCAAGAGTAATTGGTTGTCGGCAAAGGGAACGGCCAGTGATTGGCCCTGGATTTGGCCTCGCAAGTGACTGTGCCCATTGTTCTCACCGGGGTTTCTCACGTTATGCTGCCAGGTTAAGGCTGCCGGAATCAGATTGTCCCAGACGGTTTTGGTATCAGCGCGCAAACCCGGTTCATCTTCGATGATAAGAACCGAAGCAGTCGTATGTCTCACGAAGATCGTGACGATACCGGCTTGCATGGGAGTAGAGGCAAGGAACTCCCGAACGCGGTCGGAAATATTCTCAACCTGCGAATGTCCTTGCATCGCGACCGAGAAGTGGTGGGTCAAGACGGGCATCGAATCGTATCTCTTGTCTATTGGAGGGAGCGAAGGAATTGTTGTTCTGATCGTGATAGAGTTCCCCCTCGGGCCGCCTTGAGAATGGAATCAAAATTTCCGGAAGCTGTCAATTGTCGAACCGCTTTGATGACTCTTGTCCGTAAACGGCCCTGTCGTTTCAATGAGTCGAGGTAGCAAAAGGCCTCGTGAAAACTTTCTTGTGAGCGCACGTAGTAGTCCGTTCCACGCCGGCGATTGCTGTAGGCTTCCAACTGTTCACACGCGACCAGGATTTCTCCAAGTTCCCTGACCCAGTCAGGAGACCGTGCCAGTTTTTCAGGATAATAATAATATAACGTCACCTTCTCCATCCATGGCAACCAACGAATATTCAGGCTTTCCAAGAGGGGAGCGACTCTTGCGAGTTGCCGGCGATGGCGACGAGCAAATCCCAAGCGCATTTCAATGTGTTCGCGTGCCCACCGGGTGAGCGGCAATCCTTGTTCGGCCAATGCATTTCGATACGTTTTCACAAATGCTTCGGTCTCCTTGCCATAACTCGAATCGGGATGTCGCAATCGCCATTCGGCAGGCCTCGTGGGAATATTCCGGTTACGCGCCCATGACCATATTTTGCCAAAAAGCCGGCGCTCAAGTCCGGCCCTTCCCAAATCATGCAATAGACAGGCAATCTGAAATTGTCGGACACGTGAGCGTTCATACGAAAGGTGCTGGGCCACGACCGCACACATTTTCGCCGTCCGAAAGGCATGGGCCTTGTCGTATCCTCTGATAACGACATCCGGTTTGTTCGGATGAGGATAGTCATAACATTTTAGCAGTGCGGCTGCTACGGACCGCGACACGAGAAGATGCGTGTATGAATATGGCAAAGAGAAAGCTGCGCGGGAAACCGATTTCATGGTCAGGAAACTGCCGATAGAATAACGAGTGGACTTTCGTTAGAATGGGGGAGGACCATAACGGTGAATTCCTCAGACTGTCAAGAAAACGCCAAGATAAACGTGCATACGCCAAACGGCTCGTAGCGGAACACCCGCTGGTAATCCCCAAGATTTGTGCCCATCAAGGCCGGGAATGAATACATGTCTTCCAAGCGCAAGAGTCTGATTCCAATCCTCCTTCTGGTCATGATCGTTTGCGTTGTGGGTCTCGTGTATCTCGCGACGTTTCACAAGGAGGACATGCAAGTTGTCGTTCGAGATTTTGTCACAAGATCCTTGGGAGATCACGTCGTCATCGAACATATACAGGTAGGGTTTTTCCCCTTTCCCCACCTGGAATTGAGAGACGTCAGCATTCAAGACCCGGAGCAAGGCACCCCGGTTTTTCAGGCCACGTACATTCAACTGGATTTGAATTTTCTGTCCTTCGTGCAGGATATACCCATGCCGCATGCCCTGATCATCGAACATGCCGTTTTTGATCTCAAACGCGACGAAAACGGACAATGGAATTACCAGAACATTTTTCAAAAGGAATCATCCGATCAGGTGGAGATAGGGGCGTGGCTCTTGGGACGTTCATTGAAATTGACCAACGGTACAGTCCATCTGGAGGATCGATATCGCCGTGAATCCGCGTTTATCATTCACGCGGAAGACGTAGAACTGCAAGTCGAGCAGCTCGTGTGGGATGGCCCCACGGAAATGTTTCTGTCCGCGCGATTTTCCGAAGGGGACACGCGATCCGTGCTCTCTGCTTATGGGACGCTCCAGGACATCGGGGGTTTTCTCAAAGAGGGAACGACAATAGGTCGTGACGCGTCGCCGCAATTCGACCTCCATACTCGCATGGACCTCGATCGCAGAACGCTTGTGCAATTGGCCGATCTGTTAGACGTGCATGAAGTGCCGATTGGGTTGCAAGGTCGAACCAAGGTCCAAGGACACCTCCATTTTGCTCCCGGCATTGCAGGGTATGATCTGTCTGTGTCCGATCTGGTGGTTTTAACCGACAGCGTTGATCTGAATTCAGATATCAACGTGAAGGGTTTGTGGCGGCCTGAACCGTTTACCTTTTCGGGGCAATGGTCCAGCGCACCTGTAGCCATTCAACATTTGCCCCAATTACTGCCCGAAGGACTTATTCCGTCAGAATTGTCTGATGCCATTCATCGACAGTCGATCAGTGGAAAAATTCAAGCGGTTTCGGCGACGTTCACCGGTTCATCCCGCAAAGAAGCGGGGCATACACTGACGGGAAAATTTCAGCTTTCGGAAGCAAGATTGAACTTAGATCCTCAGCTGGGAACGGTCAAAGAGATGACCTGTACCATCAATGTCGGAGCTGATGAAATTCGATTTTTCGACCTTCGTGGCCGATATGAGGAACTTCCCGTCACTCAAGGCGAAGGGACAATTGTATTTGCCGAACAAGGGCCTTGGTTGACAACAGAATTCGGAGGGCGGGTTTCCGCCCCAAAAATTATCGGCCTTATGCAAACCATTGCCGGGTGGAGTTTGTCGCAACGACCTGAAGAAGCTTTGCAAGGCAAGGCCGGGAGCGGATTGTTGACCATGCGATTTGCCGGACCACTCAAGGATCCTCAAGCCATCGCGTTCCAAAGCGCCGAATATCATGCTGAACGGATCGCCATGCAATTGCCGGGACTACGCATGCCTCTTACCCGAGTGGAAGGCATTTTTGCCGTCTCAGAAGATCGTCTTCGTTTCGAAAACGTCACAGGGCTCTATGGAAATAGCGATTTTGACATCCAAGGGACGATTGCTCTTGAAGATCAAGCTTATACCGATGACTTGAGAATTCAAGGTCATTTCAACGACCGCGACCTGCCGACTCTCTTGTCAGGCCCGGCGCTTCCGACGCAAGAAACAATTTCAGGCAAGTCGCAGTATCTCCTCATGGTTTCAGGACAACTGCGAAACCCCTCGGTGAAGGGGCGAATTTCTCTGCAAGGATTGGAAATTCACTTGCCGGGCATTCTCTATAAGCCTTCGAGCCTGGCCGGCAATCTGGATTTTCACGTTCGAGTCGGCAAAAAGCGTCAATTCACGTTTGAAAGCATGGCCCTGGATCTGCCGTCGGTTCGCTTCGCCGGAAAAGGAACGTTTCATTACGACCAAACATTGACATTCAATGCCTCACTGACGGCCGAACCGATACGCTTCGAGTCGTTACCGACGGACCTTGAATTATTTGAGAAGACTATTTCCTCCGGAACCATGGAAGGAGTGGTGCATCTTCGGGGAACGGGAGGCGAGTGGAGGTCATGGAGCAAATCGGGGCAAGTGACCTTAAAGAATGGAGTCGTCAACATCGAAGGAGTCAGATCGCCGATTTCTCAAGTGGCGCTTCAAGTGAAACTGGCCGGCCATACCGCCAAGCTAGAGAGACTTCAATGGAATCTTGAGAACAGTCAAACTCAGGCCAAGGGAATTATCCTCGCGTGGGACAGTAAACCGAATATGAAACTGTCGTTGACTGCGACTCGATTCGACCTCGATCTGTTGCTGTCGAGAGACAAACAACGTTCTCCCCTTCGGGAATTTTTGGAAACGATTGCCGGCACGGCCAAGGTCTCCGCGAGATTGCGGTTCAATCGTGCCTCGTACCGCAACTTGAAGGTGCGGAATTTGTCCGGTCAACTGAACGTCAATAAGGGAATCATCCGCATAGACCGCATTCGCGGGAAAGCCGACGAAGGGACGATTCAAGGGCGTGTATTGGTCAATCTGCCCGTGCGACAACCAGCCGCGATGAAAACGTGGTTCTCGATCAACTCGGTTCCGTTGTTAACCCTGGAAAAAACCCTTCTTGATAAACAAACACTCGACAAGCGATTGATGACGGGATTGATGACCATGGAGGGCACACTGCAAGGACATGGTAGAAATCCCTTGGGTGTGCTTCCGACCCTCAAAGGCACGTTGAAACTCACGATCCATGACGGCCGGATCAAGCGAGGGGTCGTGATACCTAAAATTCTGGCCATCATGAACTTGCCGAACATGCTACAGGGGGAAGTGGATCTTGAAAAAGACGGGTATCCCTTTGACCGGCAAAGCGGAACCTTTGCCATTGGCGAGGGCCGAA
Source organism: Nitrospira sp. SB0662_bin_26 (assembly GCA_009840285.1). Taxonomy (GTDB): domain Bacteria; phylum Nitrospirota; class Nitrospiria; order Nitrospirales; family UBA8639; genus Bin75. The sequence goes on along the minus strand of VXOF01000105.1, from coordinate 15,436 downwards.
TTGTCTCAAGGGACATGGTGATGGATGGACCGGTTGTGAAAATGACGGCTGCCGGACAATACGACTTGGTGAACGATGATTTGGATGTGGTGACCGCGGTCAGCCCCTTGGGTTCGTATTTTGAGCTTCTGGAAGAAATTCCGTTGGTACATCTCTTGCTTGACGATGATGAGCGGGGAATCGACTTGGCAATGTTCTCGGTCAAAGGCCCGTTTCAGAATCCGGCAATTGAGCCGCTGGCTGTGGAATCCGTGGCGTTTGGAGTAACAGGATTTGCCAAATTGGCATTGTCGATTCTGAAAAATACGATCACGTTGCCACAGAAATTACTGTTCCCTGAGGACAACAAAGAAGCCAATACCTCATCGCACGAGCCAAAAGAACAGGAATCCGAGGATGCGTCCATGGAAACTTACTGAACGATGTCCATGACGGTACATCCCGGTTTTCGAGGGACCGAATCTTTCATCGTTTGCGGCCTTCGTTCTTCCGAAAAGTTGCAAAGCGAAAACATATTTTCTCTGATCCTTATTGGCAGATGATATGGGGAAAGCATACCGGTTTCTCGATGAAATTGTTTTGGGGGATCTTGCGTTTGAAGCCACTGGCGATTCAGTGTCAGAGTTGTTCGAGTCGGCGGCATTGGCCGTGATTGAAGCCATGGCTGACCCGCTGACCGTAGAAACCAATTGGACGAAGGACTGTCTTCTGTCAGAAAGTGAAATAGAGGATTTATTCTTCGAATGGTTGAACGGCATCGTGTTCATCAAAGATGCCGAAGGAGTTATCTTTCATAGCGTCCGTGCTATGGTAAGACATGATTCGGAGAACAATCTGTGGCATCTCGATGCCACTCTGACCGGTGACGGCGTTGATGCGACTCGTCAGGATTTACGAACCGACGTGAAAGCGGTGACCAAGCATTTATTTGAAATCAGACCTGACGAAAGTGGTTGGTATGCTCGCATAGTCCTGGACGTATAATGCAATAAAATGAGCTTGATAATCCATGTATATCAAATAATTATAAACAAAATATAAACTTTAAACTCAACTTTATCGTGTATGAATCTCGCCACTGCAATGAAAGTCAATCGGCTCGCCGATGCTGTCTGGGAAATTCCCAAGACGGAAAAGTCGGGCATGCTGGTTCCTGCCAGAATTTATGGAACGAAAAGAATTCTTGAGTCAATGGACGCCGGCGTATTTGAGCAAGTCACGAATGTGGCATGTTTGCCCGGTATTCAAAAGTATGCCTTGTGCATGCCTGATGGACATTGGGGCTACGGATTTCCCATCGGAGGTGTCGCAGCCTTCGACGTTCGAAACGGCATCATTTCTCCGGGAGGTGTGGGCTATGATATCAATTGTGGAATGCGGCTGCTCCGCACGGATTTAACACTGGCCGACGTGAAGCCGCGATTGGATGCCTTGATGACGGAATTGTTTCGTACGGTGCCTGCAGGGGTCGGGGCAAAAGGTTTTGTGAAGCTGTCCCGACGCACCTTGCAGGACGTGATGCATCAGGGAGCAAGATGGGGCGTGAAACAGGGCTATGGATGGGATAGTGATCTTATCCATACGGAAGAGCAGGGCTGTTTGTCCGGAGCCGACCCGGAACACGTTTCCGAACACGCTTGCCAACGGGGCATGGGTCAATTGGGAACTTTGGGCTCGGGAAATCACTATCTTGAAATCCAGGTGGTCAGAAATGACCGTATTTTCGACCGGTCCGTGGCTGAACGATTCGGCATTCATGGGCATGATCAGATCGTGATCATGGTGCACTGTGGATCTCGAGGTCTCGGACATCAGGTCGGCACCGACTACGTCCGTATCTTTGAAAAGGCCATGAAGCGCTATGGCATCTTCGTTAAGGATCAACAATTGGCTTGTGCGCCATATCAATCACCGGAAGGGGAGCAGTATTTTTCGGCCATGAACTGTGCGGCAAACACGGCCTTCGCCAATCGGCAGGTCATCGCCCACCAAATTCGCGAAGCCTTTTGTCGAGTGTTCCGGGAGTCTCCTGAAAGGCTCGGCATGCGACAGGTCTATGACGTGGCCCACAATATCGCCAAAGTCGAACGGTACGAAAGGCAGAATCTCCTGGTCCATCGTAAGGGCGCCACTCGGGCGTTTGGCCCGGGGAGCCCCGATGTTCCGGATCCATTCAGAACGGTCGGCCAGCCGGTAATCTGCGGCGGCTCCATGGAGACCGGATCATACTTGCTGGTGGGAACGGCGCAGGCCAATTCGGAGTCCTTCGGATCGACGATGCACGGCGCGGGCCGGACGATGTCGCGGGCTCAGGCAAAACGAATGGTTCGCGGGGCGACCCTTCAGCAGAACATGGCCGAACAGGGCATTTTGGTGAAAGCCGTCTCGATGTCGGGATTGGCCGAAGAAGCAGGAATCGCGTACAAGAATATTTCCGACGTGGTGGAGTCGGTGGATGCTGCGGGGATTACAAGAAAAGTGGCTGAATTATTGCCGATCGGGAACATCAAAGGATAAAAACGTGCCCCAAGCAATTGTCAACGGGCGTTAGCCATGATTCCTACCGTCGAATGGAAAGATGGAGTCGTCCGGCTCCTTGATCAGAGCCGGTTGCCCGGCCATACCGAACTGCTCGAGTGCAAAGACGTGGCTGCCGTGGCATCCGCCATTCAAGAGTTGAAGGTGCGAGGCGCACCGGCTATTGGAGTGACCGCCGCCATGGGGGTTGCACTGGGCGCACAATCCGTGTCCGCGGCCGATGTCTCGACGTTTGAGCGCCACGTTTTGGGCATCTGTGATCAATTAGCCGCAACTCGTCCCACGGCCGTAAATCTTTTTTGGGCTCTGACGCGGATGAAGGCCGTTGTACGGGAAAATCGTGCTTGTACGGTCGCCGAGATCCAGTCCCGGCTTGTGCAGGAAGCTTTGGCGATCCAACAAGAAGACGTTGCCATGTGCAAGGCCATGGGCCAGCATGGAGCCGGCCTCATCAAGGATGGGCATACCGTTTTGACGCACTGTAATGCCGGGGCGTTGGCAACCGCCGGATATGGCACGGCCTTGGGAGTGATCAGGGCGGCGTCGGAGCAGGGGAAACAGGTGCACGTCTTTGCGAATGAGACTCGGCCCGTTCTTCAGGGCGCCAGATTGACGGCGTGGGAATTGATGGAAGACGGCATTCCCGTGACGCTGATCACGGATAGCATGGCAGCCGTTGTCATGCGGCAAGGCAAAATCAACTTGTGTGTGGTCGGTGCCGATCGGATCGCCGCCAACGGAGACGTCGCGAATAAAATCGGGACCTATGGCGTTGCGGTTCTTGCCAAGGCCCACGACGTTCCCTTTTACGTGGCGGCCCCTTCTTCGACTATCGACGTGTCAATGCCCTCCGGTTCGGCCATTCCTATTGAAGAACGTCCCGGCCATGAAGTCACCACCATCAATGGAGAGGCAAGTATTGCCCCAAAAGATGTAGCCGTCTTTAACCCGGCCTTTGACGTGACACCTGCCAAATACGTCACAGGAATCATTACGGAGCAAGGGATCGTGTCCCCGGAGCGGATTGCAGACACGTTTAAGAGCTAGGCGAACTGCCTGAGGCCAGGATGGAATATGAACGATGAAGTTCCCGGTCAACCGCGGTCCGGTTGCCTGATTTATGATTCTCATTGTCGTCTTTGCGTCGCAGTGAAGCGGAAATTGGAGCAACGTTCCACACGCGTTCAGTATCTCCCCTATGACAGTCAAGATGCTGCCGAATATCTGGGAAGCCGCCATCAGTCTGACTCCCGGCCTCCCATGGCCTATTGGATCGATGAAAAGGGGGCCGTTGTCGGTGGGTTGGAAGCGTTTTTTCCGTTCCTGCACGGCCTGACGAGCGGGAAACTCCTCCTGTTTTTCTGGAGGTTTCGCTTGTGCCGTCAGGCCATGACTGCCGGCTATGAACTTGTAGCGAGATATCGCTATCGGTGGTTTGGTGCGAGTGAAGAACCCTAGGAAACCTCTGATTTATTGTGATAGCGGGATGTAGGGCAAGGCGTCCCGGAGCGAAACCCGAGGCTTATCAGAGAGATAGGTGAGGGTTGAGCGAGGACACAACGCAGCCATGCGCCCGATAGGGCAATAAATCAGAGGTTCTCTAGCCGGGGGGGTTGTTAAATCCAGCCTCAGGAGGTTCCCTCAGGAAGACGAAACTTGAGGGCCTCTCCTTGGACTTCGACCTTTTCCAGAAATTCTTCGAAACCTTCAGTGAGTACTTCCCCGATAAGTTTTTCCAGATCCTCTTCGGAGAAAAATACTTCATGATCCGTTCCACCGACCCTGATTGCAATTCGAACGGTACTTTCGTCGGCTGCATTACGGACGGTAAAGGCCATGATCGTGTCGACTTCGAGGTAGGTAGCCAACGCTTTATCGGTCGCCTCGACCTTGAATTTTTGGATAATCGGCTCAATCCTTACATTAGCGGAACCCGCGCCATTAGCCGGTGCGGCAGAAAATCCCGCCTGGTTTAGGAAATCGACAAAAGAATTTGTGATACGTTGACTCAGCGTGCCGTCCATCACGTCAAAATAGGTCTGGTTTCCTCCGCCACGGACTCGCATGCCCAAGTGCTCCGATGGTTGCCGTTTATCATCGAAAGGAGAGACTGCGACCGTGAGAGGCGACGCTTTGGACTCAACTGCGGATTCGACATGCTGGATACGTAATTTGGTAATTTGGCCAGGGCCTTGACATCCGAAAATGAACAGAACGGCCAAAAGAAATCCAGTGAGACACCATGGTTTCATGAGGCGATACTCCTTTTTTGTGTGATTCGATAAGCGGTGCTGCACATCTCATGAGCGCCTTCTGCATAACAATCCCGGCACCCAGTATTCCACGAGAGGTTTGTCCGTAACACTATGACAAGCCGGCAAGAAAATACAAGGGTTATCTTGCGTAAGTGGCCACATTTGACTTTCATGCCGGCTCCTTGCCACTATGAAACAAGTTTCTTTTAACCCCCTTTTTCCTCATGTGGAATCACAATTTTCTTTTTCGGGCTCATGAAGCCGTCCCGTTATCTGAAACGGAAAATGACGTGTTTCATGAAACGGATCCGGCGATGGACAGTTCCGGACTGGTCATGGACAAGTACATTTCGGTCTGGCTCCAAGGGGAGGGGGATGATGAAAAGCCCGGGGCTTATACGAATGTTTACGTACGGACTGCCACGCTCGACCCCGTCAAAAAGGTCGGATTTTTACAGCCCCTGCAAGGCCGTTCCCACCAGATCAAGCAAATGCTCTCGCCTGAGCAGAAGGCTTTCCTGAAAGATTGGCTGAAAAACACGAATCCCACCGCATGGGAAGAAGCCGACGAGCATTTCCAAAAAATATTTGAATAGGCGGTTTGCCCGGGAAATCCAATCCTGAGGAACATCTGATTTATTGTGATAGCGGGATGCAGGGCAAGGCGTCCCGGAGCGAAACCCGAAGCTTATCATCGAGATAGGTGAGGATTGAGCGAGGACACAACGCAGCCATGCGCCCGATAGTGCGATAAATCAGAGGTTCCCCGAGTTTTTCGATTCGCTCCTTTCCCTCATATGGACATACACGTTGATGTCGTTGTCGTCGGCGCCGGAGGCGGAGGAGCAATCCTGGGTCTTCTGCTTGCCAGGAAAGGCATCCGGACCCTCGTTCTCGAACAGGCTTCAGGGCCTCCACGCGGGATACGCGGAGAAATCCTCCAGCCGAACGGGCAGAAAATTTTGGATGAACTGGGCCTGTTGGATCAATTGCCGCAACACGCGGTGCAGCCCGTCCGGCATTTTCATTTCCGGCAAATCGGGGGGAGCCGGTTGTGTTCGATCGATTATGACGAATTGCCTCCTCCCTATAATCGCGCCCTCGTCACCTTACCGCATGTCGCGCATCGGACGGTGCTCGAAGCCCTGGAGAAACAGAATCCGGGAAGCTTGTGGTACAACGCGTCGTTTACCAACGTTTTGAAAAAAGACGAAATCATCATAGGGGTGGAAGCGGACGTTCAAGGCAAACCTGTACGCATTTCCGCCAAATTGATCGTCGGGGCCGATGGGCCGGCCTCCAAAGTTCGTAGCGCACTCGACATTCCCACCAAGCTGTATCGCTATCCCGAAAGCTACCTTGTCGCCATCCTGGACTGCCCGGAGAAATTGGAGGAAGCACAGTACTTTCTCGGGAAAAAAGAAATTCTGGGTTTATTCCCGGCTGCGAAGGAGAAACTCTATCTCGTCTACCTGATCGACGCCCAATCCCAGGATGCTTTATACGCTGCCGGGGTCGAACCCCTTCAGAAACGCTGGTCGTCGATTTACCCTGAACTCTTGGCCACGTTTCACGGGTTCATCGACTGGGAGCAAACCACAGTGATGCCAACGGGCCGTACCTGCGCGCAAACGTGGGTCGCCGACGGGGCCGTGCTGATCGGGGATGCGGCCCATGGGATGAATCCCCATGCTTCTCAGGGGCGCATGCAGGCCATGGTCGATGCCACGGTGTTGGCGGATTTGATTCCTGCGTGTCTCGCAGAAGACAATTTTCAAGCATCGCGTTTGAAAACATTCGAAAAACAGCGTCGTCCCAAAGTCGAAATGCTGCAGCGACTTGCCGATGAAGAGGCCTTTTTTTGGAATACGGGGAACCCGGCACTCGCGTGGCTGCGTAACCGGGTCTTTTCCACCATCGATCAAAACCGCAGGCTGAAATATCGAGTCTTGACTGCGACCGCCGGTCTTCGTGAGACTCCACCTTTCGGGTTATTGGATCGCTTTCTGGCTTTGGGATTCGTGTCTGATCCTCGCGCGGATCAACGACCACCTCATGCGCTTTCATGAGGCCAATTTTCACGACGCATTACGGATGAGATCGTAAGAATGTCCGCCAATCCACCCTGGTCACAGTTGCAGGAAGAGACGCACGCCCCGCTACGCGGTTTTCTCCGTTCCATCAAAAAACAAAAGGGCCTGACGTTCGAATCGATCCTCGTTTATGGCAGTGCTGCGCGTGGTGAGTTTCTGCCGGGATATTCCAACATCAACGTCCTGATCGTCCTCGAACATATCACGCAACCCGTGCTTCAACAGTGGAGCGGTATTCATAAACAATGGGCCAGGGAGAAGATCGTCGCCCCGTTGTTTCTCACGCACAAGGACCTTCAACAATCATCGGACGTGTTTCCATTGGAATTTCTGGGCATCAAGGAACATCATGTCCTCCTGGAAGGGCGTGATCCGTTCCCGGAGCTACACGTCAATACCGCCAACCTGTTTCTTCAATGCCGGCAGGAAGTCCATGCCAACCTCCTACGTGTCCGCCAAAATTACGTCGAAGGATGGGGCAAGATCGAAGCCATTCAAACCCTGTTACCCCTCTCGTTAACCTCGCTGCTCCCGTGTCTCCGCGGCCTGCACCGCCTGCTGGACCATCCGGCGAACTTGAAATCTCCGGACGTGCTGGATGAACTAAAAGTAACGCTGGACGTGGACCCGTCGGTGTTCCTCGAAGTCTGGCGCCTGAAACGTGGCCTCAGTACACCGGGGAAACATGAACTGCCCAAGCTGTTGGAACGGTACCTAACAGGCTTGGGGCAATTGGTGGACCGGGTAGATGCGATAAATCACGAGGAGAAGTTTCAATCATGAATACGTGGCGATCGGCAGCCATGGTTTTTCTCTTTGTGCCATTAGTCTGGGGGGCTCCCGGGTTGGCCGGCGCAGCTGGAGTGGAAAAGAAATCTGCTTTCCCGAGGCCGCTCGGTTACGTCAGCGATTATGCGGAGTTGATTGGCTCCGACTGGCAAAGCCGAATCCGTGCAGTTTGCAAAGAACTGGAAGACCGGACCGGAGTCGAAATGATTGTCGTGACGATTGCGACAGCCGGCCCTTACTCGCATGCGCGGGAGTATGCCGAGGGATTGTATAAGGAATGGCATATTGGCGCGGCGCAACAGGAGCGGGGCATGTTGTTGCTCGCTTCGTTGAAGGAACGACAAGCCGTCGTGGTCCTCGGACGTAGTTTGCTCTCGGCAGTCGGAAAAACGAAACTGGATGAATTATCCGGACAGTATCTCATCCCCATGTTTCAAAATGCCCGGTACGGAGAATCCTTGTATCGTGCGACCGTCGGATTGGCTGCGGCCTCGGGCAGCGCAGTCCAAGCGGCCTCAGAACCAAAAAGGGCTTCGAGTGCTGGGTTTTGGATGAACGTGGCCGTGGCGCTAGCCATGCTGTTTGCCCTTTGGCGGTTTACCCGCCCGGAACGGCGGCATCCGTTTCAACGCTGGCGACGAGGCGGATATTGGAGCACCGGCCAGGGTGGCTTCAAAGGGAACTTCGGCGGTTTCGGCGGGAGTACGCGAGGGCAGGGGTTATCGTAATGTGTGCTGAAGGTTCGGGAAATCCTCTCTACCTCCCCTTCGTCCCTCCTGACCCTTCGCTACGCTCAGGGCAGGCAAAGGAGGGGAAGGGAAAGAAATCAGCTTCGCCGGATCGTCTTCAATGACGATTGTCACAGCCTTGTTATGACAACTGTCACGCTTACAGCGGCTTGTGGTTTTCAAACGTGATGGTCCGCGTCACCGTGGCGCCTTTTTCATAGGAAATTATGCGCCGGGTCGCAGGCAGATCAGCGTTTCCCACCCTGGCGTGAGAATCCGAAAAACTCTCCACGTTGGCCAGTGAACCATCCTTGGGCGAGTAGTAATACACGGTATACCGTGTCGTCAGGTATTTTTCATCCTGCGTCAACGCACTGTCTTCGACGTTGATCGTAAACGCCACGTGCGGCATCTTCCGGTTGATTTGGGTGATACGATCGTCCTTGATGCGATAGGTGGAGCCCATGGAATCGCCCAGATTGATCCGTGGTCCCTGGGGATGATTTTCCTCACCCTCAAGGGATAGATTGTATTTTCCATCGGATTCCTCGAAGCTTCGAGGGCCCCGATGCGCGGCGATCATGGAAATTTGACCTTGAGCCCATTTTTGAAGTTCCTCGTTCGGAAGAGACACTTCGACTTCCTTTGAGGACTTCACCGTGACTTTCCCGGTGGTTTCCTCGCCATTCACGTTGATGCGGAGGTCGGCTTCAAATCCTCCGAAGTTTTCGGGCCACCGTGACGTTTTCTCAAACGCGCGTCGCAACAACTCGCGAGCGCTGGAGTCATCGACGATTTCAGCTTTGCCTTCTTCACGTGCATACGTTTCCATACTTCTGACGCTCCTTCCTAAACACAAAACCGGACGTGGATAAATAGGAACCTCTGATTTAGTGCACTATCGGACGCATGGCTGCGTTGTATCCTCGCTCAACCCTCACCTATCTCTCTGATAAGCTTCGGGTTTCGCTCCGGGACGCCTTGCCCTGCATCCCGCTATCACAATAAATCAGAGGTTCCTATAGAACACAATCGTTATCGTATCATAAAAAATTCACCGGAACAGGACAACTGTTGGTCACCGCCAAGCGGCAGGGAACAACGATCGTTGTTCCCTGCAACGGTTTTCCCTTATGATACAAACTTGTGGTTACGGACATATCTTTTGTCCCGTTCATGCACCACAAATCAAATCGCATGAAAACAAAGGAATCGTTTTATGAAAAAAGTGCGTAAGCAGGCCAGGAAACGTCCGTCCATGGCTGAGTTGGCCGATCCTCATGTCCTGTACCAGAAGAGCGTTCAAAGTCCGGATTTCGACGTTCCGTTTTTTGCCGAATATTTTGAGGACTATACAGGCCGGCCCTTGCGTTCGTTGCGTGAAGATTTCTGTGGCACCGCCGCGTTGTCCGCGTATTTCGTGACGCAGCACCCCGAGAATCACGCCATCGGCATTGATCTGGATTGGCCGACGCTCAATTGGGGCATCAAACATAACGTGTCGACTTTGACCGTGGATCAGCAAAACCGCCTGACGCTCATCCACGGCAACGTGTTGGACGCTCATCCTGCACACGTCCAATTGGCCATGGCGTTGAACTTCAGCTACATGGTCTTCAAGGATCGTCCCACGCTCCTGCAATATTTCAAAAGAACAAAAGAATCCCTTCAGCCGGGCGGCATATTTCTCCTGGACATTTGGGGAGGGAGTGAAAGCCAGATTTTACAGGAAGAGCCCCGTGACATCGACAACCCCGATGATGACGGCATTGGCGATTTTACCTTCATTTGGGACCAGGACGCCTTCGATCCTGCCACGTACTTCTGTACGATGCGCATGCATTTTGCATTTCAGGACGGGAGTGAAATGCGCAATGCCTTTGTCTATGACTGGCGTATGTGGACCATGCCTGAAGTCATGGAATTGCTGAATGAAGCCGGATTCCGGGACGTGCATTTTCTGTGGGAAGGCACCAACAAAAAGACCAATGAAGGGACAGGCACCTATCACCGCTCGGAAAACGGGGAACCCGATACGGCATGGATCACGTATATCCTTGGTGTTAAGCCGGACCATGATTAATGTATTCAAGAAAATACTAAAATTCAATATTTATAAATAGTTATGAACTATAATTTAAGTTCAACATAAATTATAATGGGGCAGGAATCCACACACATTACGTCCGAAGTGATTCAGCGACACGGCCTGACAGAAGAGGAATATGGGCAGATCCTTAAGCACTTGGGCCGGGAGCCGAACCTGACGGAACTTGGGATCTTTTCGGTGATGTGGAGCGAACATTGTTCCTATAAGAGTTCAAGGGTCCATTTGAAGCGATTTCCCACCGAGGGCGAGCGGGTAGTCCAGGGTCCGGGAGAGAATGCCGGGGCTGTGGATATCGGCGACGGGCTCTCCGCGGTCTTTAAAATGGAATCCCATAATCATCCGTCGTTTATCGAACCGTTCCAGGGCGCGGCCACCGGGGTCGGTGGGATTTTACGCGACATTTTCACCATGGGCGCCAGGCCCATTGCCTTGCTGGATTCACTCCGGTTCGGCGAACTGGATCTGCCCAAGAATCGTCATCTTTTAAAAGGCGTGGTTTCCGGTATTTCCTGGTACGGGAACTGTATCGGCGTCCCCACGGTCGGCGGCGAAATCACGTTTAACGATATTTATGCCAAGAACCCCTTGGTGAACGTCTTTTGCCTAGGCATCGTTAAAACCGATGAGTTGCTTCTGGGCCGGGCCCGTGGCGTCGGCAATCCGGTCTTGTACATCGGCGCCAAAACCGGTCGAGACGGCATCCATGGGGCCACGATGGCTTCCGACAGTTTCGACGACGCCTCCGAACAGAAGCGACCCAACGTCCAGGTCGGCGACCCGTTTCTGGAAAAATTGCTCCTGGAAGCCTGTCTGGAATTCCTGGACCAACGGCTCCTGGTCGGCATCCAGGACATGGGCGCGGCCGGGCTCACGAGTTCATCCTGTGAAATGGCCTCCAGGGCCGGCACGGGCATTGAATTGGAACTGGCCGACGTGCCACGACGCGAGCCGAACATGACGCCCTATGAGTTGATGCTGTCGGAATCCCAGGAACGCATGTTACTCGTAGCCGATGCAGGGAAAGAAGATCGGGTCATTGCCATTTGCCGAAAATGGGGGATTGATGCGGCGGTGATCGGGAAGGTCACGGATGACGGGTATGTCCGTATCAAGGAACAGGGAACCGTGGTGGCGGAAATTCCGGCGAAGGCTCTCGTTGATGAAAGTCCCAAATACGAGCGCCCGGCCAAACCTCCCGAATACCAGGATCTCCTGCAATCCCTGACAATTGAAAATCTGCCCGATGTGCAGGATGCGGAAACCGCCCTTCTCCGGTTACTGGATTCGCCGACCATTGCCAGCAAGGCCTGGGTCTATCGACAATACGATCACATGGTGGGCATCGATACCATTGTCCGTCCCGGTTCGGATGCCGCCGTGATGCGCATCAAAGGCACGAATAAGGCCTTGGCCGTCACGACGGACGGCAACAGCCGGTACTGCCTCTTGAACCCGTACGTGGGCGGTACCTTGACCGTGGCGGAAGCGGCCCGAAACCTCGTGTGCTCGGGGGGGCAACCCATCGGAGTGACGGATTGCCTGAATTTCGGAAATCCGGAACGGCAGGATATTATGTGGCAGTTCGTGTTGGCCGTTGAAGGTATTGCCGATGCCTGCCGGACTTTCGGCATTCCTGTTGTCAGCGGCAACGTCAGCCTGTATAACGAAACTAATGGCTTGTCCATTTATCCCACGCCCATTATCGGCATGGTCGGGCTCATCGAACCGGCCGACCGCATGATCACGCAATGGTTTAAAACTCCGGGGGATCGGGTTCTTCTTTTAGGCGAGACCCAGGAAGATTTGGGTGGAACCGAATACCTGAAAGTCGTACATTATCGGGAGCAGGGCGTTCCACCGTGGCTCAATCTCGAGACGGAAAAGACATTGCACGCGTGCATGCTCCGCTTGGCGACGGAAGGGTTGGTGCAGTCCGCTCATGATTGTTCGGATGGTGGATTGGCCGTGACGTTGGCGGAATCATGTTTTTCACCGCAGGCGACCCCGGACAAGCCGTCAGGGGCGACAATTAGGCTTGATTCGAACGGTCTTCGTACGGACGCCTTGCTTTTTGGAGAAAGTCCTTCACGAATTCTTCTCTCGATATCGCCGGCGCATGCCGAGCGCGTGACGGCCATTGCCCGAGAGCATGACGTGCCAGCGCAGGATATCGGCACGGTCGGCGGAGACCGCTTGATGGTTCGTGTGAATGAACAGTCGATGATCGATATGCCTGTTGCGGAATTATTCGAACGATGGAGCCGAAGTCTGGAATCCAAACTGTCGGCCTGAGCGAAGCATGAATCAATCGTCAAAAAATATCCACGCGCCTGTACACCTGATTGCCCCCGACAAATTTCAGGACGAATGTGCGGTGTTCGGCATTTACGGGCACCGGGAAGCCTCGAATTTCACTTATCTGGGGTTGTACGCGTTACAGCATCGAGGGCAGGAAGGATCAGGAATTGTCTCATCCGACGAACGGAATTTTTACACGGAAAAAGGGATTGGGCTGGTCTCGGATATTTTCACGAAAAAAGAAATTCGCCGCCTGCGAGGGAATAAGGCCATCGGCCACAACCGGTATTCCACCGCCGGGGAAAGCCATGTTCGCAACGTCCAACCGCTAACCGTCAATTTCGCATTCGGAAATTTGGCCGTGGCGCACAACGGTAATCTCACCAATGCATGGATGCTGCGTAGCGAGCTCGAAGCGTATGGCGCCATTTTTCAATCCGATTCCGATACTGAAGTCATCATCCACCTGATCGCCCACTCCAAGGGCGATACGTTACTCGACCGGTTGACCGAAGCGCTCTCCTTGGTCAGGGGAGCCTATTCGCTGGTGCTGTTGACCGACCACGACCTGATCGCCGTGAGAGATCCTTATGGGTTCCGGCCGTTGTGTCTGGGAAAATTCAAGGACGCTTGGATGGTCGCCTCGGAAACCTGTGCGTTTGATCTCATGGGCGGCGAGTTCGTGCGGGAAGTCGAGCCGGGGGAACTTATCGTCATCAACGACGATGGGATGACCTCGCATCATCCGTTTATCCCGCCGGAAAAACCTGCAAAATGCGTATTTGAATACGTCTATTTTGCGAGACCCGATTCCAAAATATTCGGTGACCACGCCGTCTATCCCATTCGAAAAGCCCTTGGCCGGCAATTGGCCAAGGAAGCGCACGTGCCCGCGGACGTCGTCATTCCCGTGCCGGATTCCGGGGTGCCCGCGGCCCTGGGATACGCGGAGGGGTCGGGGATTCCGTTTGAAATCGGGCTCACGCGCAACCATTACATCGGCCGGACGTTTATCGAACCCGAACAATCCATCCGGCATTTCGGCGTGAAATTAAAATTGAACGTGGTCCCCGAGGTCCTCAAAGGACGCCGTGTCGTGGTGGTGGATGACTCCATCGTGCGAGGAACGACAAGCCGGAAAATCATCAAAATGATCCGGAACGCCGGGGTCAAGGAAGTCCACGTGCGCATCAGTTCGCCGCCCACAATCGCTCCGTGCTTTTACGGCATTGACACGCCCACGCAGAAAGAATTGATCGGTTCGAGTCATTCCGTCGAGGAAATCCGCAAGTACATCACGGCCGACAGTCTCCAATACCTGAGTTTGGACGGCATGCTCAACGCTGCCCCGGGTCGAAACGACCACTACTGTCATGCCTGCTTCACCGAACAATATCCCATTGCCTTCACCAAAGCCGAAGAACAACAACTCGGCCTGTTCGACGCGAGCACTTCCAGATAGTGCTCCCTCGCCCCGGCACGGGAAAGGTGAGGGGGGGAGGTAAAACCGCATACTCTCCGTTGATTGCCCGCCTGAAAAATCGTGTGTTAAGATTTTTATAATCGTTGTCCGCATTGTTCGCTGCCAGCAAAGTGGAGGATGTCATGAAACGCCAACTCGTTTTAACGCTTACGCTTTCCATAGCCATGGTAACGATGGCCTGGGCCGCAGGCTTCTTCAAAGTCGGTGAGCCGGCGCCATCCTTTTCGCTCACCTCGGTCACGGGGGACCCCGTTTCGCTGAAAGATTTCCAGGGTAAAGTCGTGGTGCTGGGTCTCTTTCATATTTGCGAACCGTGTTTGGTGCAAGGCACGAATTTACAAAAGGTCTATGAAGCCACGCGCGGACAAAACGTCGCGGTGATCGGCGTGAACTCCTCGGGCGATTCCCAAGCGGACGTCCTGGAATTTCTCAGCGTCTTTCCCGTGAAAGTCACATATCCCTATCTCACGGACCCTGATCAAGTGACCGATAAACTGTACGGCGGAGGACGCTTTATTCCGAACGTGTACATTCTGGATCAAAACGGCGTCATACAATGGCAGCGAGTGGGAAATATGGATCTGGCCAATCATGAAGCTATTTTGGCCGAAGTCAACAAATTGTTGGGAGGCTCCTCCGGATCGACCGCCTTATGAGGTTTGGAGCCATGCCTTTCTCGGAGCATGGCCTGTCCGTGCCGACCAGCGGCTTTTCAGCCGGTCTTGGTTTTTCCATTTGAGTGAAAGGGTTCAAGAACGATATGGATGAGTTTGAAGAGGGGAAAGCAAAATTTCTTGAATTGGTGAAGGGCATCGAGAGCACGGTCGAAGTAGTCATTCCAACCACTCCCTCCAACGGCCGGTTCCTGATTTCTCTGACCAAGGACGGAAACCGTAAATTCATTATGGTGCCGGAAGACGACATTCTTGATCTGTCTTCGGAAGATGACATTTTGTCCAAAACAACGACCATGCTCAAGGAGGCGATTGCCGAGCTATGAAGCCTATTTTGCCGGGGATAGCCACCTGGTCGTGGTTTTGCGAGGAAAAACAGAAGAATATAAACCGCCACCTGCAGGACGTAGGCGAACATACAATCCACGTCCAAACGCCCCCTCAGACGGATGCCGATTTTTGGAAACA
>VXOF01000074.1 GCA_009840285.1 Nitrospira sp. SB0662_bin_26 | reverse complement strand
GAAAAGAACTCGGCGTCCTCGGCGATCTGTCCGGCCGTGACCGCGGCCCGCGGCAACTCGATCATGGTGCCGACCAGATACGTCAAGCGCTTCCCGTAGCGTTGCATGGTCTCTTCGGCGACCTCCTTGATCAGGGCCTTTTGCGCTTTCATTTCCGAAGCCATGCCCACCAGGGGAATCATGATCTCCGGCACGATCTTTTTCCCTTCCTTCGCCACCTCGCAAGCCGCCTCCATGATCGCCTGTACCTGCATGCGCGTAATCTCGGGCATGGTAATGCCCAGGCGGCAGCCCCGAAGTCCGAGCATGGGATTGAATTCATGCAACTCTTCGACCCGGGACAACATCTTCCGCTTATCCTCCACCTCCGGTGAAGGCACGTTCGAGGCCTCCGCTCGCGCAATGTCCACCATGAGTTGTTCGCGTTTCGGCAGAAACTCGTGCAAGGGCGGATCCAGCAGCCGGATGGTGACCGGATACCCTTTCATTTCCCGGTAGAGCCCGATGAAATCCTTTTTCTGGAGTGGCAGCAGTTGTTCCAGGTACCGCTCGCGCTCTTTGCGTGTCGAGGCCAGGATCATGGCCTGCATGATCGGCGCACGGTCCTCCGAAAAGAACATGTGTTCCGTACGACAGAGACCGATGCCCTCCGCGCCGAACCCGCGTGAGATTCTGGCCTGTTCCGGATCATCGGCATTGGCCCGCACGTTGAGATGCCGGATTTCATCCGCCCATTTCAGGATCGTGAAGAAATAGCGGATCTTGTCCGATTGCGCAGCCGGGCGCCTGCCTTGGAGTGCCTGAATCACTTCCGAATCCATCACGGATAACATGCCGCCGTAGACAAACCCGGAAAACCCGTTGATGGAAATGTAATCCCCTTCCTTAAAGACCGAAGGACCGATTCGGACCTTGGCTTCATCCTCGAACACTTCCACGTCTTCACACCCGGCGACGCACACTTTCCCCATTTGCCGGGCCACCACCGCGGCGTGGGACGTCATCCCTCCCGTGGCCGTCAGGAAGCCTTCCGCGGCATGCATACCGTGAATGTCGTCCGGACTGGTTTCCTTGCGAACGAGCACGGCCTTTTCCCCTCGTGCCTTGAGCGCCACGGCCTGATCGGGGGTGAGCGCAATCTTTCCGCAAGCCGCGCCCGGCCCGGCCGGCAATCCTTTCCCGATCGGTTGAAACTTCTTTTCCTCGGCCTGTTCGAAAATAGGATACAGGTACTGCGCCAACTGTTCCGGTTCGACCCGGCGCACCGCCTCGTTCTTATCGATCAACCGCTCCTTGACCATGTCCACGGCAATCCGCACCGCGGCGATCCCCGTGCGCTTGCCGGCCCGCGTTTGCAGCATGTAGAGCTTACCTTCCTGAATGGTGAACTCCATGTCCTGCATGTCGCGATAATGTTTCTCCAGAATTTTTTGGGTGGTCATGAGGGAGCGATAGGCGGCGGGCAGGGTATCCTTCAGCGCCGACACGGGAAGGGGCGTGCGTAGCCCGGCGACCACGTCTTCTCCCTGCGCGTTCAACAAACATTCCCCGAAAATCGCGCGTTCGCCCGTGGAGGGATTCCGGGAAAACATGACGCCGGTGCCGCTGGTCTCGCCCATATTGCCGAACACCATGGCCACGACGTTGACCGCCGTACCCCACGAATCCGGAATATTGTAAATCTTTCGATAGGCCACCGCCCGGTCCCCGAACCACGATGCAAAGACCGCCCGGACCGCCATATCGAGTTGCTCGAACGGATCTTCGGGAAACGTCCGTCCGGTCTCCCGCTGCACGACGCCGTGATACGCGGCGACCAACTCGCGGAGAGCTTTCGCGGACAAGTCGGTATCAGTCGCAGCGCCAACATCCTGCTTTTTGTGTTCCAGGACTTCGTCGAATTTTTCCCGCGGCACGTCCATCACCACGGCGGCAAACATCGTGATGAACCGGCGATACGAATCCATGGCAAAGCGGGGATTGTTCGTCTTCTCGGCCAATCCCCGGACGGTCTGCGAGTTCAGGCCAAGGTTCAACACGGTATCCATCATCCCGGGCATGGACGCGCGGGCGCCCGAACGCACGGACACCAACAACGGATTGCGCGGATCCCCGAATCCCGCTTTCATCAACCGCTCGACCTGTTTCATCCCCCTCAGGGTCTGAGCCCACATGCCGGCCGGATAGCGTTTCTTGGTTTTGAAATATTCGAGGCAGGCGTCGGTCGTGATGGTAAAACCCGGAGGGACAGAAATCTTGAGATTCGTCATTTCCGCCAGGCCGGCGCCTTTTCCCCCGAGCAACGCTTTCATGGCGCCCGTGCCTTGCGCTTTGCCGTCGCCAAAAGAATACACGTACTTCTTGTTACGCATGCATGAGTTCTCCCCCTTGACCGGCGCAACGATTCGTTTCTGCCGGTTGACTCCGGAAAGCTAATGGTATCACAACGATCGGATTTCCCTCAAAAATTTATTCACGGCTCCTGGTTGCGAAGGCGCGTCTCGTACCAAGTCAAGAGTACGCGTTTGGTTCGCATGCCCAGATAGATGACGGCCGCGGCAAACAGCAACAACCCCAACACCCAATGCTCGGCATCTCTGGCGTTGGCATAATACAGGTTCCCCTCGCCGCTCATGGCCAACGGCTCACCCGGCCGCAAGGTATGGACCCGGCCGGTGGGATCGGTCGTATCCAACCATTCCGAACATACCCGGATCGGTCCCTCGACCCCGGTCACTTCTGCCCAAGCCACCCCAACACAATGCCCTTCTTTCGGGTCGTAAAGTTCGGAATTGGTCAGGACGAAATCCAAATCAAGACCGGAGACCCACAAGGTACTCAACAGCACCACGTTACAGACGACGATGAGGCTCAACGTCACCCCACGGCGAAACCACCGTAATCCGGACTCGGAAAAAGTCATGAATGCTCATGCCTCCGGCTCAACAGACCTCGCTATAGATCCTGAACAATAACCGAAGAAGACAAATCTGCTCCAAAATGCATCATTTTGGAGCAGATTTGTATCTTTTCAGCACCATTATTGCGCTATTTTGCACCACTTTTGTACATTTCTGTTCTTATTATGAGTGGCTCCTATTGACCTTGCACCTGGATTTGAGACAAATCACCGAAGGCTGAAAACAGGTCGTCCACCTGGCGCAAGAGCGACAAGCGGTTCGCGCGAACTTCGGGTTCCGGGGCATTCACCAGTACGCCATCGAAGAATTGGTCGATGGGAGTTTTCAATCCGATGAGTTGCTGCAAGGCGCCGCGATAATCACGAGCGTCAAGCATCTGCCCGACGGCACGGCCGGCCGTTTCCACGGCCTCATGTAACGTCCGCTCTGTAGGGTGAGTCAGCAACGCGGTATCGACGGTCCTTTCCGTCCAGGCCTCTTTTTCCACGATCCGGTGCGCCCGTTTGAACCCGACGATTAACGACTCGAAGTCCTGCTGACTCGTGATGGCCTGCAATGCCTCCATGCGCAAAAACAAATCACGGAGATCGCACGCGGCGCCATCGGCACGATCCAGGACACTGTCCATCACGTCTTCGCGATAGCCCGCCACGGTCCGGCCATAATAGCGAAGCCGCTCCTCCAGAAATTTAAGGAGGGGCGGACCTGTGTGTTCGCCTGCTTCGATCTCCTGCGTAGCGAGCATGCGTTCCGCATGCGACAAAATGTCTCCCAGGTTGACGTTCAACCCGGCTTCGATCACGATCCGAACCACACCGAAGGCGCTACGGCGAAGACCGAAGGGATCTTCCGAGCCGGAAGGGACGATCCCGGCGCAGAAAAATGCAACTAGGGTATCCAGCCGGTCGGCCAGCGCCAGCAACCGGCCCGCCGCGGTCTCGGGGATGGCGTCATCCGGCGTGCGAGGCCGGTAGTGTTCCCCGATGGCTTGGCAAACCTCGACGGGTTCCCCGTCGTGCGCCGCGTAGTGTTCCCCCATCACGCCCTGAAGCCCGGGGAACTCCCCGACCATCCCCGTCACCAGGTCGGCCTTGCTCAAGAACGCCGCGCGCTGGCAAGGCGGTATCATCTGCGAATCCCCGGCGGCGACGCCCAGGTCATATGTCAGGTTGATCATCCGTTGGGTTTTGTCATGCAGGGAACCCAGTTTCTTGTGAAACACGACGCCATTCAGGTCAGACACACGATCGGCCAGTTTCGTCTTGCGGTCCTCGTCGAAAAAGTAGCGGGCATCCGCCAGGCGGGCGGCCAGGACCCGTTCATTGCCGACCTTGATTAACTCCATGTTTTTCATTTCCATGTTCGTGGGAGCGAAAAACCGGGGAAGCAACTCCCCTTTCCGGTTGACGACCGAGAAAAACCCCTGATGCTCCTCCATGGAGGCAATCAACACTTCCGCCGGAACGTCCAGATAGGTTTCATCAAAGGTCCCGGTAAGAATATTGGGGCATTCCAAGGAATACACTGCCTGGTCGAGGAGTTCCTCATAGTTGGCCTGATACACGCGCCCCTTGACCGAACGGGCAAGCTGTTTGAGTTTTCCTGCAAGCGCTTCCCTTCTCTTGGCCGGATCAGCGACCACACCCCCTCGAGTCATGGCCGTTTCATACAGTTCCGGCCGGCGGATTCGGATTCCTTTGCTTGCCACACCTTGTTTCCCGCGCAACATGAACCGATGCCCCCGCGAATGCATTCCCGACGCCACGCCGGCAAAATCAAAGGACAGGGCCCGCCCCCCCACAAGGGCAACCACCCAACGAACAGGCCGTGGATACCGGACCCCCGACACATTCCATTTCATGGTTTTCGGAAACGTGAGGCGTTGAAGAAGATATGGAAGGTGCGCGGTCAAGACCGTTGCCACGGGTAACCCTTTCTCTCGTTTGACTGCGCAGAGGTACACACCTTTGGACGTTTCCCGGGTCTCCAAATCGCCGACGTCCACGCCCTGCGATTTCGCAAACCCTTCGGCGGCTTTGGTCGGCCGGCCCTGGGCATCGAACGCGACGGCTTTGGAAGGACCCAGTGCTTCCTGCAGGGCCGGCGTTTGCCTGGCGGCCAATCCTTGGACGAGAACCGCGAGACGACGCGGTGTCCCGAACACCTGAATCCGATCATGAGAAAGACGGTGATTCGCCAACAATCCGGTCATCGATTCAACGAGTTGCACCATGGCCGGCTGAATCATCTGCCACGGCAATTCTTCTGACCCGATTTCCAACAGAAAAGACGTGGTGGGAAGACGCTTGGGTTTAGAGGCTTTCTTCGCGGACACTGGGGTGGAGCGGCGGGACGACATGGCCAAGCTATGAAAAATTATGACGGAGGACGATTCGGCCTTCCCTTGGCAGACACGGCAGGCTCCGCCCCGGCTCCGGCCAGCAACGGGAACCCCAGACGCTGTCGTCGTTCGACGTAGGCGTCCGCGCAGCCACGCGCGAGTCCGCGAACGCGCCCGATATAGCCCGTTCGCTCCGCCACGCTCAGCGCGCCCCGCGCATCCAGGACATTGAACAGGTGCGAGCTTTTCATGCAATAGTCATAGGCCGGCAACACGAGTTCCTTCTCCAGCAACGCGCGACATTCGGCCTCACAGGCATCAAACATCGTTCGGATCATGGCGATATCCGCGAACTCGAAATGATAGTGGGAAAACTGGACCTCCGAATCGTGGAATAAATCACCATAGC
>VXOF01000090.1 GCA_009840285.1 Nitrospira sp. SB0662_bin_26 | reverse complement strand
GAGCAACGACGTGCAGAAAAATCTCCGGCAGCCTTTGAATGAGATTTCGGAAAACGCCCTGGCAGCCGGACTTCTCCTTCCGGAGATACGAGTCGAAGTCCGCACGGGCGACACACCCACGAAAAATCGACAGGATATGCTTCGTCGTCCGCCCCATATTCTCATTACGACGCCCGAATCCTTGTACCTGCTACTGACGGCCCGCAAGAGCCGAAATATCCTGCGCACCGTCCGCACGGTCATCGTCGATGAGATCCACGCCCTGGCCGGGAACAAACGCGGCGCGCACGTCGCGCTTTCCCTTGAACGCCTGGATACCGTCACACACGTGAAACCGAATCGCATTGGTCTTTCAGCCACGCAGAGACCCTTGGAAGCCATTGCCCAATTCCTGGTCGGCGGCGGCTGTGTGACTGAAAACCGGGAAACCGTATGGGCGCCAAACCCCTGCCACGTCGTTGACATGGGACAACGCCGGGAAATGGATCTGGCTATTGAGACACCCAAGGACGAACTTGGCGCGATCGCGACCAATGCCATTTGGGCGGACGTGTATGATCGTCTCACCGAGTTGGTCCAAACCCATCGCTCCACACTGGTGTTCGTCAACACCAGGCGGTTGGCGGAACGCATCGCCCACCAGTTAACCGACCGATTGGGCGAGGACCTCGTGGCGGCCCATCATGGCAGCCTGTCTCGCAAGATACGGTTATCCGCTGAAGAACGCCTCAAGAAAGGACAGACTCGCGTGGTCATTGCGACGGCGTCTCTGGAACTGGGCATCGACATCGGCTTTGTGGATCTCGTGTGCCAAGTGGGTTCGCCGCGCGCCATTGCCACCTGTCTGCAAAGAATCGGCCGGTCAGGCCACTGGGTGGGGGCGACTCCAAAAGGGCGTCTCTTGTGTACGACGCGAGACGAACTGGTGGAATGCGCCGCGCTGATTCGCGCGATTCATCGCGGCAACCTGGATGAGATTCTCATCCCGCAACATCCTAAAGATATTCTGGCCCAACAAATCATCGCGGAAGTCTCGGCTCAAGAATGGGACGCGGGTTCACTCTATCAACGCTACACCCAAGCCTATCCCTATCGATACCTGTCCGGAACGGCATTCGACGAAATCGTCGCCTTGTTGACTCGCGGCTGGAATCCGAACCGCGGCAAGCAACAGGCGTTTCTCTTTCACGACCGGGTGCGAAATCGATTGCGCGCTCGCCGGGGAGCGCGACTGGCGGCGATCACGTCCGGTGGCGCGATCCCGGACACCGCGACGTATGCCGTCATTGCCGAGCCTCACGGCAACACGGTCGGCTCGGTGGATGAAGATTTCGCCGTGGAAAGCCTGGCCGGCGACATTATTCTGTTAGGCAATACGTCGTGGCGGATTCGTGGGGTCGAGACCGGCGTGATGCGCGTGGAAGACGCGCACGGCGCCCCTCCAACCATTCCATTCTGGCGGGGAGAAGCCCCTTCGCGAACCTTTGAACTATCGCAGGAGGTGGCGGAGTTACGCCAAGCCGTCATGGATCACCTCAAGCCTCAGCCCACCACGTCTCCGGCGTCGTCAGAACACGACCCACACCACAACCTCCTGCGCTGGCTGGAATCGGAATGCGGAGCCGGTCAACGTGCAGCCGAACAAATTCTCGCGTACCACCAATCCGGGTTGCTGGTGCTGGGCGGCGTTCCCACGCAACGGACCGTTATTGCCGAACGCTTCTTCGATGAAGCCGGCGGCATGCAGTTGGTGATTCATTCGCCGTTCGGCGGGCGCATCAACCGGGCTTGGGGACTTGCTTTACGAAAACGGTTCTGCGTCAGTTTCGATTTTGAACTGCAAGCGGCCGCCACGGACGAAGGGCTGGTGCTGTCTTTGGGCGAACGGCACAGCTTTCCCCTGGAAACGGTATGGGCCCTGCTCCGGTCTTCCACCGTCAAGGAGGTGCTCACGCAAGCCGTGCTGCAATCCCCCATGTTCATGGCCCGCTGGCGCTGGAACGTCTCGCGCGCCCTGGCCGTACTGCGTTTTCGCAACGGCAGACGGGTTCCCCTCCATTTGCAGCGCATGCGGGCCGAAGACCTCCTGGCGGCCGTGTTTCCCATGGCCACGGCCTGTCAGGATAATCGTGCCCCAGGCAACATCGAGGTGCCTTCTCATCCTTTAGTGGAAGAGACACTCCGGGATTGCCTGGAAGACGCCATGGATATCGAGGGACTGACGTCCCTCCTGCAACGCATTGAACAGGGCGACGTGCAATGCCTGTCCGTCGAATCTCCGGCGCCTTCGCCTTTTTCTCATGAAATCCTGAACGCGAACCCTTATGGATTCCTGGACGACGCGCCGCTCGAAGAACGACGCTCACGCGCCGTGAGTATGCGACACGTACTACCGCCCGAGGAAGCCGCAACCGTAGGCGCACTGGATGCCGGCGCGATTGCAGCGGTGTGCGAAGAGGCGTGGCCGCGGGTTCGGGATGCGGATGAATTACAGGAAGTCCTCCATCTGCTGGCCTGGGTCCCGGAGGATCGTGCTACCGATTGGAGCGCTTTCCTTCCCGATCTGCTCGATTCGGGACGAGCCCTCGTGCTATCCCACACGGACTCGACAACAGGAACAACGATCTCAATATGGACCACGCCTGATCATCTTTCACTCCTGACCGCGATCTATCCTGATTTGGCCGCGTTCACGGATACCCGACAGCATGAACACACGCCTTCGCCCGGCTTTTCCGGCGATGAGCAGGAGGCACGAGCCACGATCGTCCGAAATTGGATGGAGGTCATCGGCCCCACCACGGCGCAGGAATTGGCGACAACCCTTCGCTGGCCCATTCCGGCCACACAAACGGCGCTCGAACAACTCGAAGCACAGGGCCAAGTCCTTCGAGGAACGTTTCACCCGCGGGACGGTTTCCCGTCTTCACAAACCCACGATGCAAAACCCGAAGTCGAATGGTGCGATCGTCGGTTACTCGCTCGCATTCATCGACGAACCGTGCTTGCGCTTCGTCGAGAGATTCAATCCGTCTCCGCTTCGGACTTTATGCGCTTTCTGTTCCGATGGCAGCACGTCGCTCCCACCGCCAGGCTGCATGGAGAACCCGGGCTCCAGACCATCCTCGAACAACTGGCGGGCTTTGAAG
This sequence comes from Nitrospira sp. SB0662_bin_26, assembly GCA_009840285.1. Lineage (GTDB taxonomy): Bacteria > Nitrospirota > Nitrospiria > Nitrospirales > UBA8639 > Bin75. The sequence goes on along the minus strand of VXOF01000090.1, from coordinate 39,204 downwards.
TCGCGGCTTCCGCCTGGGAGCCCTACGTGCTCCGCAGCCGCATGGCCGATTACAGGCCGGACACGTTGGACTATCTGTGTTTGCGTGGAATTATCACGTGGGGACGGCTGACCCCACCCACGCAGGACCATGACCTCGCCAGCGTCAAACAAAAGAAGCGGATGATCCCCACCAGCCTCGCCCCGATCAGTCTCTTTCCCCGAGACAATGCGGTATGGTTATTGACTTTGGCTCGCAAGGGACGTCAGGGGCAGCTCGCGTGGCTTCCGGAACAACTGACTGCCGTTGCCCGGACCGTGTATCACTATCTCTCACAACGCGGGGCGAGTTTTTTTGCCGACGTCGCCCGAGGCACGCACCAACTCCAGGCGGAAGTGGAACAGGGATTGTGGGAACTGGCCAGCGTCGGACTGGTTACCGCCGATGGATTCGACAATCTCCGCGCCCTGCTCGATCCCAAACGACGTCGAGGAATCGGGCGTCACCAAAAACGACGACCGCGACATACGATCGGGCGATGGTCATTGCTCACGACCGGCGCGGATGACCCGGATAAGCAGATGACACCTGACCTTAATCCCACCGAAGCCTGGGCCCGTCAATTATTGCGCCGGTATGGAATCGTCTTCCGCGATTTGCTGAAACGGGAATCCCTGACCGTCGCGTGGCGCGATCTGCTACTGATCTACCGACGAATGGAGTTGCGCGGAGAAATTCGAGGTGGCCACTTCGTCTCGGGTATGACGGGTGAACAATTCGGACTGCCGGAAGCCGTGGAAGCCCTTCGGGCCGTGCGCAACGATCCGCAAGCCGGTGCCCAGGAAATCCGGCTCTCCGGATCCGATCCCCTAAACCTCGTCGGCATCATTCTCCCTGGCGACCGGATCCCCTCCCACCCTTCACGATACGTAATCTACCGCAACGGAATCCCGGCAGCCTCTGAGCCGCTTTCCAACGTCTCTGCATGAGCCTTCACGGTTCGGACCGTGATTGCTTTGCCCGGTGGACCTCATCGTGGCGTATCTCTTGACCACGCGATTTGCCCTGAGTAAGATCCGGCCATGGCACGCATTCCGTTTGATCCGCGCTCTTTCGGGGGATCCCGGCGACCGGGTATACGCCCCCAACCCGGCCCGCCTCAAGACGATCCCAACGCCCAATTTCGTTCGCTCAACGCCACGCTTCTATTCTGTCCGACTTGCAGGGAGGCAACACCTGCCCGCGAACGGCTTTTGCTCGTCCTGCCGTCCGGCAACAAATATGAATACGTGTGTTCTTACTGCGGAACGACGACAGGCGAAAAGATCGACCAGGACCAGCAGAACCAACCCACGTTATTCATTCCCTGAATTGTCGGAAATACTGCTCACGGCCCTGAATGTGTTTCGGGAACCGGCAAACCTTCCATGGCCATGATCCGAAGCGCGTTGGTCGTGGGACAGGGCCCGGGACGAAGTCGATAGTCGAACGTCAGTTCCATGTCACCGAACGTTTCCTGAAAGTGCACGTTGGCGAGATGAGCCAATTCCTTATCCAGGTTGGCCAACTCCAGGTCGTGCGTCGTGACGAGTCCCAAACCCCGCCCCGCCGTCAACTCGCGAATGAATGTTTCGCTCCCCAATAATCGTTCCCGATTATTGGTGCCTTTAAAAATCTCGTCGATAAGAAACAACACCGGCGCTTCACGATGGTCGCCCATCGCCACCAACAGATTTTTCAGGCGTTTGACTTCCACGTAAAAGTACGACAACCCTTCTTCCAGGGCATCTCCAACCCTGATGCAGGTCTGTATCCGCAACCACGACCATTCCCAGGATGCGGCGCATACCGGCCCCCCGGCCTGCGCCAGACAGACATTGATCCCCACCGTTCGTAAAAACGTACTTTTCCCGGACATGTTGGAGCCGGTAACCAGGAAGACACGGCCCAAGCCTTCCAGTATCAAATCATTGCTGATCCGTTGTTCATAGGCAAGCAAGGGATGGCCGATAGCCGTTCCGGAAATTCCGATTGTCGTGGCGTTTCCTTCCGGCCGCCTGAGAGGCCACGCGTAGGATGGATTCAAGTAAGCAAATGTGGCCAATGCCATGGCCGCATCGACAATCGCCAAGCGTACGATCCAATCCGGCAAAACGGATCGCAACCGGTTGCAGACTTTCTGCAAATGCCACGTCCACGCCAGATCCCACGGGACCACGAGGTGCATGGCAATATGCAAAAGAGGATGCGCTTTCAGACTGAGCCCGCTGCAAACTCTCGCAAGTTGTCTGATGGCGACCGAGGGGCGACTGTTCTCGTTTCGCCATGGGTCGGTCATCGCCTGAAGCGCGGGATACCGTCTATACGACCGCTTCTCGAAAATTCCGATCACCGCGGCAAGCTTGTCCAACTCCAGGTGCAAATCGAGAGCCCGCCCAAACACGTGACTCACCCGCCTTCCGGTGACGAGCAGCAATAACGCGTAGAGTAGAAAGGAAACGATCCAATACCCCGGCCCACCGAGCAACCAGAAAACAAAAAGAACCATATTGAGAGCGGCGAGAGTACTCGCCGCCAGCAACAGCGAACCCAATCGAGCCACAGGCTCGGAATTCTCTAACAGGCTCTCCAGGCGATCTGTCTTGATCGGATCGGGACTCAGGCAGTGCGCCACGAGCTGAATCCGGTCCCGTAACCCTCTCAACGAAGTCAGGACCCGGACGAGTTTCTGCCGGCTCTCCCATTGATCGAATGAAAGCGGATGTTGACGAGTCATCCAAGCGACCAATAACGCCTGCCCGTCCCGCGACACCGTCGTATCCAGCAAACGGAGCAAGGAATATTTCCCGAGGAGATCAAGATCTGCGGCGTACGGATGTTCGGAAGATAGACTCAGCGTAGTTTCCGGGATGCATTCCCAATCCAGCCGCAAACGAGCCAGATTGCTTTCCTGAATGTCGATCCACATGACAAGGCGTCGCAACCGTCGTTCCAAACGGTTATGGACGTTCGCCACACCGAGAAAACAGAGAAAAAATCCCAGTAGCGCCCAATTCCCCGCAATGAACCATCCAAGTTTGTACGACGAAACACTAACCAGAAGCCCGACCAGCACCAGTCCCATACGGCTTCGGCTCAAGAACAAACTGACGCGCCGGCCTTTCAGAAGAAGCCTCGCTCCTCGATCACGACCGCGAACAATCATGCGTTCGCGTGTATGCCGTTTCTGATCCATGATGTTGAAGATTGATGCTCAGAAATGATGGGGATCCCCGCGCAAGCCGAATACGACCGTTGGAGCGCACGGGAGAAAAAAGTGCGTCAGTCGGAAGACAACCGCAGGTTTTCAGGCAGGCTTTCCAAATACTCGAGCAAGACTCGATACGTCAATTCGCGAACCCTGGCTTTCGTCGCCGGCTCTCCATCCAAACTGCGTTGGAGCCAGACCGTGTCCTGAACCTGGTCGTTGGCCTTGTTGCACAACGTCCACATGTGATGAAGAAATTCCACCGATAATCCAACTTGTACGCCTTCCGATTCAATACGATCGTCCAGGATGGCCAACAGGTCTGAAATAGCCTGATCGGCTCGATACGGCTTGGAGGAATACCCGAATGCCGCCGTGGTGGCCTCTTCCTGTTTGGCCTGTTCGACCAAATCATGCATGTACTCTTTCAAGAGCCCGATCTGTCGTCCTGAAAGCCGCATCGCCATCTCGATAACTATCTCAAGTGCCTTCGCCGGGAAGAAGTCGGCTTACCTTATCTCAACCATTCCTCATCGGCAAGCGCCGGCCGTTACCGGCGCCACGGCACAAGTCACCGAGCTGCTTTGGGCCCCTCTCGGGACTAAAGGCACGTGCGTGCGCGATTGTCTCGCTTTACGCCTTGCCGCCGTCTCCCCACAAAGCGGCCAACCGTGCGTCGCGTCCACAGGTGAAGCGGTAGAATTTATACCGGATGGGGTTTTTCATATAAAAATCCTGATGGTATTCCTCTGCCGGATAAAACGCCGTGGCCTTGGTAATTTCCGTCACGACCGGGGCGCTGAAGGTCTTGGTGCGTTCGATTTCTTTTTTCGTTTCTTCCGCCAATGCACGCTGTTCATCATTGTGATAAAAGATCGCGGGGCGATACTGATCACCATGATCACAGAACTGGGCATCCGGCGTCGTAGGGTCCGTATTGGGCCAGTAGACGGCCAATAACTCGCGATAACTGATTTTCTGAGGATCATACGTTATCTGAACGGCCTCGGCGTGTCCGGTTCCCCCGGCGGAGACGTCTTCGTAGGTCGGATCGACCGTCTGCCCACCGGTATACCCCGACGTCGTGGAAATCACTCCATCGAGTTCATCAAACGGGCCTTCCATACACCAGAAACACCCTCCGGCAAACGTGGCGGTCGCATAATTTCCCTTGGCGGTTTGACTAACCGACGTGCTGTTCATGCCGAGGAGCAACCCTCCTCCCAGCACGAGTAAAAGAACAACTTTGTACATTTTCATGACGGCGGCTCCTTTCCTTCACTGAATTCCTTCTCCCCACACGAGAGAGCAATCGATTGCAAAAGGCTTTCTTTATTCTACTCCACAGAGAGAAGGCTATGCCGACACTTCTCCCGAACGTCCTTTAGGAACCTCTGATTTAATGCACTATCGGGCGCAGGACTGCGTTGTGTCCTCGCTCAACCCTCACCTATCTCTCTGATAAGCCTCAGGTTTCGCTCCGGGACGCCTTGCCCTGCATCCCGCTATCACAATAAATCAGAGGTTCCTTTATGGTACACCGGAATTCCATTCAAAGCACGCGGGAACTTGAGTAAAGGATGGTTCAAGGATAGCATTGAAATGCAAGATACCCGGATGAGGGCTGGCTGTTGAATTGCCCCATGCCTGGGCAACATAGGACGGCGAAAGAGGCGGAAACATCGGACATGTTCCTGACTCAAACATTGGTCAATCGGTCAAACATCTACAAAAGGCACACCATGCTGAAAAAAATCGCCATGGGCGTGGTTTGGGGCGGGTACCTGCTCATACCATCGCTACTTTCGGCCAACCCAGCCGACCCTTCGACGACGCCCTTCGACAAGGCTCAGGACAGGCTCAGGGCAGGCTTCGCCGAAGTTGTCGAGCAAGCCAAACTCGGGACCGTGGGCATTCTCACTCAATCGACTCAGCCTGACGGGAAAGCTTTCTCCGTGAGAGGGTCGGGAATTTACCTGGGAGACGGCTATGTCCTCACTGCCCGACACGCCACAAAGCGGCAGGGCGCCGGAACAGCTGCGGACCCTCCACACGTTTCCGTTATAGCCAGCACGTTGGAGGAAGCACCTGCCGCATTAGTCGGCGTGAATCAATTTTTGGACGTCGCCCTGTATCGCATCTCTCAAGAGATGGTGCCTCACGGGCTCGCAGCACGGACGTTCAGTCAAACCGAAGCCTTGCCGGGAGAACGGGTTTTCACCGTGGGCTACCCTCTGGGTTGGGGTCCTGCAATCAGCTATGGACACATCGGCAATCCCAATACGTTTTTGCAAACCGTACAATCCCGTCTTTTGCAAGTCGACCTGTCGGCATGCAGCGGCAATTCCGGCGGAGGGTTGTTCAATTCCCGGGGTGAAATCGTCGGCCTTGTCCACGCGATCATTCAAACCGAAACCTCTCGAGAGGAACGTCGATGCAGCCGGTTCGCCTTTGCCGTGCCGGGACCATTGGTCAACAAAATCGTGACGACTCTCAAGCAGGGAAAGCCGTTTCACTTTTCGAAACTCGGGCTACAACTCACCTCCGTCAAATTTGAAAACCGATGGCACATGGCCGTAGCGCAGGCAACGGGACCGGCACGACGGGCGGGATTCAAAAAAGGCGATGTCCTGCTGTCGATCGACGACCAACCGATTAACTCGGCCAGTCAACTCAAGACATATGTGATCGAACACACACGACCCTTGCAACCGGTCAGCATTCGCATCCTGCGGCAACACAAAGAAAAAGTGCTACGGGTGATTCTGGGAAAGGCCCTGCCTGCTGCTTTGGAGTGAGAGAAACCTTTGCGTCCTCCGCGCGACAACGAGTATCATGAATGACTCTTCACCGCGATCGGAATGACCTCTTGATGGCGGGTTTCCTGTTGCAGCGGACGTAACGATGGCCAAGCAACGTAAAGGGCGAAAAGCCCCAAGTGGCGAACAACGTCTCTCACATGCGCCCGGGACTCGCGCGTCAAATCCTGGCGGCCCTATCACGGTCATCGTCCTAGTGCTGGCGGCTTGCGGCATCGTGCTGACGACGTACCTCAGTTACACCGCCTTGTTTGAAGCACACCCGGCTTTCTGTAGCGAGGGGTCGGGATGCGACCTGGTTCAAGGCAGTCGTTGGGCAACGTTTCTGGGAATGCCCACGGCCACATGGGGCCTCTTCACCTACCTGGCAATGGCCGCATTGGCGTGGCGGGCCAGGACAAAACCCAAAAGTTGGACTCCCCTGATATTCGTCGCCATCGGCGGATTCGGTATCAGTGCCTACCTGACCGTGATCTCCATCGTGGAAATCGAAGCGACATGCGCCTACTGCCTCGGTTCATTCGGCATCATCACGGCCATCATGATCCTGACTCTCCTGCAGCGCCCCCCCGATTGGGCGACGTCGTTGAAGGAGGCGAGCGTGGTTGCCGTGCTTCTCATCGGCGGGCTGCACCTGCACTACAGCGGGGTGTTCGACGAGGCGGCCGGCCCCGAAGATCCGCAGCTTCAGGCGCTGGCCGTCCACCTGACCGAAACGGGAGCCAAGTTTTATGGAGCCTATTGGTGCCCCCGTTGCCAGGAGCAAAAAGCCGTGTTCAAGGCGTCCGCGAAACGCCTGCCGTACGTGGAATGCAGTTCCGGGGGACGCGGCAGTCCTCTCACCCCGCCGTGCGTGGCAAACGACATTCGCAGTTACCCGACCTGGATCATCGACGACAAACGGTTCACCGGTTTGCAGACTCCCCGGACACTCGCCGGCGCCGCCGGTTTCAATTGGAAAGAGTAAGCTCGAATCACCGGATATGATGAACGGAGAACGAAAAACGTCATATGGAATTTAACGAAAAAACCATTCAAGCCAAACAAAAAATGGCTCTGCACCGCCGTGAGATCTCAGGGCGTGAGGTCGAAGAGGAGCATCAGGATGATCGCGTCCCTCCCGGACAGCATCTCGTCAACAATTGGCCCGTGCTGGACCTTGGGTATAAGCCTCAGGTTTCACTTGAAGAATGGCAGCTCACCGTGGATGGATTGGTCGAACATCCCATCACGTGGACCTGGGAGGACTATCAGGCTCAGCCACACCAGCCGTTTGTGTCGGATTTCCATTGCGTGACCTCGTGGAGCCAGCTTGAGATGGAATGGGTCGGGGTGAGTTTTCGGCATCTCCTCAGCTTGGTGCGACCCAAACCGGAAGCCAGATACGTGCTCTTCGAGTCGTATGACGACTATACGACCAACTTGCCTCTTTCAGTCTGCGACGACGAGGATGTCTTTCTTGTCCATTCCTGGAATCACAGACCGCTTTCCAAAGATCACGGGGGACCCGTTCGCATGATCATCCCCAAACGGTATGCCTGGAAGGGAGCCAAGTGGATCAGAACCATCACTTTCGTGGAAAAAGATCAAAAAGGGTTCTGGGAAGTGCGTGGGTATTCCAACACCGCCTTACCGTGGGAGAATGATCGATATGGGTGATCCATTGTAGTGGTGATCGTTTTTCCTGACCCTGCCCTCTTCCTTCTGACGCTTCACGTTCCGGAATGAGCACCTCCTTCACCATCGCAAACATTGAATTCTGCCCACTGGATCTTCCCATCACCGACCCCTTTGTCGTGGCCACGGGCCAACTCCAGATGGCGCACAATGCTTTTGTCCGGCTGACACTGAGTGATGGAACCATCGGCTACGGCGAGATAGCCCCGTTTCCCGCCATTACCGGGGAAGATCGCGAGAGCAGTCTAAAGAACGCGCGGCTATTGGGAGAACACCTCCTCGGACAATCGACGCTTCATTATCAACGGCTCGGCCACGAACTGTCCGAACGCGCTCCCGACGCGCCCGCGGCCCGGTGTGGATTGGAAACCGCGCTCCTCGATGCGTTGACGCGCACGCTTCACGTCCCTCTGTGGGCCCTGTGGGGTGGAGCGGAGGTGCGTGCGCGTGAAACGGACGTCACCATTCCCATCGCCTCTTTGGAGCGAACACGGGAACTCGCTCGACAATGGTATGAACGGGGTTTTCGTATCTTCAAAATGAAGGTCGGCCATGACGTAGACGAGGACATTCGTCGAGTGGAAACCCTGCATCGTCATGGTACCGGCGTGGCGTTCGTGATCGATGCCAACCAGGGATACACACGTGAAGAGGCCACGGCCTTGGTACAAGGCGTCAACCTGTTTGGCGGAGACATTCTCCTCCTTGAACAACCACTGGCCAAGGACGACCTTGAAGGCCACGCCGAACTCAAACGTGATTGCCATGTACCCATTGCCGCAGATGAATCGGCGCAATCACTACGCGACCTCCAGGCCGTCATCCGTCACAGGGCGGCGGACTATGTCAATATTAAAATTACCAAAAGCGGATTATTGGACGGAGTCCTCATGGCAACCACGACGAAAGCCGCCGGTCTTCATGTGATGCTGGGCGGGATGGTGGAGACCCGGGTCGCCATGGGGTGCTCTTACAGCATCGCCATGGGAATCGGCGGGTGCTCCGTCCTGGATCTCGACACGCCGTTGTTGTTGGAAACCGATCCTGTTGCCGGGGGATACACCTATGAAGGGCCATGGCTTCAACCGTGGCACGGTCCCGGACTCGACCTTCAGATCCCCTCCTTTCACGCCGCCACGTTCGACCCCCTGTAAAACGAGCCCCCGGTGATGACTGCGCGCCACCCGTCGGCGTCCACTTGAATTTCATATTCAAGTAGCGTATAGTTGAATGGGACTACAACTAGGCGAAGAGAAAAAACGATGCCTAGAAAAAAACAATTTGTCGTTGATGACGTCAAACAGAAAGCGATGATAGCCTTCTGGGGCCGGGGCTATAATGCCACGTCCTTACAGGATCTCGTGGACTGCATGGGAGTCAACCGGGCCAGTCTTTATGACACGTTCGGCGATAAATATGCTCTCTTCCTCGATAGTCTGTACACCTACAAATCGATCTACATAAAGTCCTACTTGGCGAGGCAAACGAAAAAGTACACGCCCCGCCAAGCCATCATCAATTACTTTCTGGATATGATACTGAAGGCTGAGGACCGAAACGGGTGCTTGATGGTCAATACGGCTTTGGAGTTATCGCCGCATGACAAGAAGGTGGCAACGATCGTGAATGAAGCCTTTGCTTATATAGATAAAAACTTTTTCCGGAAAATGATCAAAAAGGGCCAAGTCACTGGAGAAATTTCCGAGACGGTGGCTTGCACCACGACCGCACAGACGTTGCTGAGCCTGCTCATCGGTTTATGTGTCCTTTCCCGAGGCGAAACGAACAGAACGGTGATGCAGGCGATCGTGTCCCAAGTGGAAGCGCTTTTACCTCCAGCCGATACCAGGGTCTTTTCCTACCCACCCTCCCGCACCTCCAAGAACCAAGACCGGAGAATCCAAGCCGGTATCGCTCATGTAGTCTGACGAACAGAAGGCCGGTCGCACGCGATTCCGCCGTGATGGTGATGCCTTCTGCTTCCCTTTGCAAAACAACACCGATCGACAGTCTCGCTGACCGCATTGTCCGCCCGACTGGTTGTTTCATGTTGGATCTCGAGACGCCCTTGTCCAGGACCATCTTTCAAGCGACAACCACGGAATTGTCTACCGTCGCTTGGGCTGGAAACGAGAGGGGTGTTCCGTTGCCCAACATTAGCAAAATAATAGAATTCATGTAAGTATTTTCCTAAGTACTTGAATTTTAAGCCAATTTGAGATAGTATTATCAAACTATTTATTTAGCATGAAATTGAAACCCTGAATGCGAGGCACGCATGCCAAGGAAAAAACAATTCGGTATTGACGAAGTCAAGGAGAAAGCCATGGTTGCTTTTTGGGACCATGGTTATCGAGCCACGTCCCTGCAAGATCTTGTGGATACCATGGGGATTAATCGCGCCAGCCTGTATGACACGTTCGGCGACAAGTACACCCTCTTCCTCAAAACCTTGAACAGCTACAATGACAACTACGTCAAGCCGTACATCGCGGAGAGAAAAAGGAAGTATTCCCCGCGTCAAGCCGTTGTCGGCATGTTCGACGATATCTGTGACCGGGTCCAGGCCGGGGAGGACCGAAACGGATGTTTCATTATTAATACGGCCTTGGAGTTATCCCCGCATGACAAAGAAGTGTCGAAAATCGTCAATCGGACTTTTGTCTACATAGAAAAAAATTTCTTCCGCAAAATGATCATACGGGGCCAAGCCAGCGGAGAGATTGCCAAGTCCGTCGTTCCGAGTACGGCCTCACGTGTTCTACTGAGCTTGTTCCTCGGATTGCGGGTGCTTTCCCGCAACCGCCCGGAGAAAGTTGTGCTGAACGCCATCAAGAGCCAGGTGGACGCACTCTTGCCGCCCGGGGAAAATGTGGCCCTTTCCCACAACTTCTCCCGCTCTCTCAGAAGGCAAGGACGCAAAGTTTTTCACGACACCGCACAGGTAGCGTGACGAACAGAAGGCTGATCGCACGCGATCCCCATGTGCTGTTGCTCCTGCCCGCTTTCTATCTCAAAAAGCACATAGCTCGGCAGTCCCCCTGACCGTATGCTCCGCCCGGCTGGTTGTTCCGGCCTCATGCGGTCGATTCGCCCTTCACTTGCAAGGCATCATTGAACTGGTTAGGATATCAGAAAGCACTCTTGCGTAAACCTGCCTATGCTTTCGATTCCGACACAGCGAACGCCACGACGCCTTTTCACCCTGCTTCTGCTCTGCATTTTCTCTCTTCCTTCCGCTTCCCAAGCCATTGACCTTGCGTCCTTCGAACGGAATGTCACGGAATACACCGTCAAGAACGGCTGGACCTTCATTCTCGTTGAACGCCCTGTAGCCCCGGTGTTCGCCTTTATGACGTCCGTGAACGTGGGGTCGGCACAAGAAGATACGGGACGAACCGGGCTCGCGCACATGTTCGAACACATGGCCTTTAAAGGGACGCCTCGCCTGGGCACAAAAAACTACAAAGAAGAGAAAAAAGCCCTGGATGAATTGGAACGGGCGTATCTGGCTTACCAGGATGCCAGATTGAATTCCACATCCGATGCCCGACACGTCGAAGACCTGGCGAACGTCTTTAAAGGCAAGCAAGCAGCCGCTGCGAAATTTGTGAAAAAAAACGCATTCGGTGACATCGTTGAACGAGAAGGCGGAGTCGCCTTAAACGCCTTTACCAGTGCCGACGTCACCGGCTATTTTTATGCGCTCCCGGCCAACAAGATCGAACTCTTCTGTTATCTGGAGTCGGAACGATTCCTGCACCCGGTGTTTCGCGAGTTCTACGAAGAGCGGGACGTGGTTATGGAAGAGCGCCGGATGCGCACGGAGAGCCGGCCCGTCGGTCGGCTGTTTGAACAATTCGTCGTCACGGCCTTCTCGGCTCATCCGTATCATCATCCGGTGATCGGCTATGCCAGTGACATTCAATCCTATACCATGACCGATGCCAAAGAATTCTTTGACACGTATTACGTGCCATCCAACATGGTCACGGCGGTCGTCGGAGACATTGACCCGAAAACCTTGATCCCCTTGTTGGAAGCCTATTTCGGCCGGATTCCCGGCAGACCGAAACCGCCGGCCTTAAGAACCGTGGAACCCCCGTCTATTGCGGAGAAAGTGGTGACAATCAAGGATCCCGCTCAACCCTTTTACATGGAGGGGTACCATAAACCCGCAGCCACGGATCCCGATCAGCCCGTATTCGACGCCATCGACGACATTTTGACGAACGGTCGAACCTCCCGGTTCTACCGCTCGTTGGTTCGGGACAAACAAATTGCAGTCAGCGCCGGGGCGTATGGGGCGTACCCGGGAGAAAAATATCCGCACCTGTGGGTGGCGTATGCAGTGCCGGCGCGAGGGGTCGCGAACGAAACCGTCCAGCAAGCCATCCGCGAAGAATTGGATCGCCTGAAGACTGAAGACGTCACGGACGAGGAATTGGCCAAGTTTCGAACGCGGGCCAAAGCCAGCCTGATCTATTCCTTGAAAAGCAATCTCGGGTTGGCCATGAGCTTGACGGACTACCAGACCCTTTTTGGCGATTGGCGCGAACTGTTTCGCTACATTCAACGCTTTGACCGCGTGACCAAGGCTGACATCCGGCGTATCGCCCGGCAAACCTTCACGGACTCCAATCGGGTTGTGGCTCAGATCGAAACCGTGCCCCCTACCGCTCCTGCACCAACGGCTCACAAGAAAGAATCATGACGTGAAAGAAGCCGCGTTCCGATACCTCCGGCAAACCCCGCGACGTGTTCTGCGATGCTTCATCATATGCGCTGCAGGCGCTCTTTTGTTGGCCCCCCAGGCAATCGGCCAGGTGGACACGGTTGAGCAACTGACGTACCCCCCGCTGCCGGATCTGCATATTCCCCAACCAACCCGAGTCGTCCTGGACAACGGCATGGTGGTGTTTCTCCTGGAGGATCACGAACTCCCGATTGTCCAGGTTTCGGCACGCATCCGGACCGGCTCTCGCCTGGAACCGGCCGACAAGGTCGGCTTGGCCGCGCTCACGGGAACCGTCATGCGAAGCGGAGGCACGACGACGTGGACCGGCGACGACCTCGACGACTACCTGGAACGCAAAGCCGCGTCGATTGAAACCGGTATCGGCGTCACCGCAGGCTCGGCCTCGATGACGTGTTTGATCGAAGACTTTGCCGAGATCTTTGCGGTCTTCGGCGACGTCCTGCAAAACCCGCGCTTCGATCAGGAAAAACTGGCCCTCGCTAAAAGGAAGATCATGGCCGGAATCGCCAGGCAAAACGACAATCCGGGTGGCATCCTGTCCCGGGAATTTGCAAAGTTGATATACGGCAACGATTCACCCTATGCCCGGGTCGAAACTTATGCCACCGTCAACAATATTTCCCGACAGGATCTCGTCGATTGGCATGCCACATATGTTGTCCCGAATCGCATCATCCTGGGCCTGGTCGGCGATTTCCAAACGGAGAAGGCCCTGGACCTGGTCAAACGCACATTCGAAAGCTGGCCGCAGGGAAAATCCTTCGACGATCCGGTTGTCCCGTACCAGACCTCCACCACGAGAAGGGTCTATTACGTTGAGAAAGACGATATGACCCAAGCCAAGATCATCATCGGACACTTGGGCCTCACGCGAAAACACCCGGACTACCATCCGGTGGTCATTATCAACCAAATCGTCTCCGGGTCTTTCGGGGCCCGGCTCTTTTCCAATGTTCGTTCACAAAAAGGGTTGGCCTATGACGTGGATGGCGGAATCGGGTTCGGATGGGACTATCCGGCTACCGCCAGTTTTTCAATGTCCACCAAGACGGAAACCACTCAAGCGGGCATCGACGCGTTATTGGCGGAAGCCCATAAGATCATGGAGACGGAACCTCCGACTGAAGAGGAAGTGCACAAGGCCAAGACCAGTCTCCTGAATTCTTTTGTTTTTTCGGTCGATTCTCCCGGAAAACTCCTCGGAAAATTTCTTACCTATGAATATTTCGGGTATCCTGCCGATTGGCTGAGCCGGTTCAGAACCGGCATCGAAGAAACGACCCTGCCTCAAGTGCAGAAAGCAGCCCGCAGGCACATCAAACCGGACCAGTTTGTCATCCTGATCATAGGCCCGCGAAAGGAAACGGCACCGGCCTTGGCGCGATATGAAACCGTCGAAGAACTCGACATTTCCATCCCCGAATCGTAATAATAATCGAAATTTTCACGGAGAAAAATTACGATCAGACATAGAGACTCTGATGTCCTTCCGAAAGATCATGAAATGCGTGGTCCCAGCGCTGACTCTGCTTCTTGTCCTCCTTAGCGTTACAGGGTGTACGACGAACCCGTACACAAACCGGTCGCAGTTTCTGCTGATCCCGGAAAGCCAGGAAGTTCAGATGGGCAACCGGGCCTACGCTCAAGCTCTTAATGATCCAAAGGTCGTCATCTCCAAGAACCAGGCTGAAGTCGAACCCGTGCAACGTGTCGCTGAACGGATTATTGCCGCGGCCAAACAATCAAAATACGCCAAACGGGCTGAGTCGTTTCAATGGGAAGTTACGGTCATCAAGGCTGACGGGACCAAAAATGCCTGGGCCCTGCCGGGCGGCAAAATCGCCTTCTACACGGGCATTTTCCCTGAGGCAAAAGATGAAAACGGATTGGCGGCGATCATGGGGCATGAAGTCGTTCACGCCTTGGCCCGGCACGGCGCCGAACGAGTCAGCCAGCATACGGCAGCCGATCTGGGCATGCGAATCGCCGGAGCGGCTTTTAACATGAAGCCGCTCACTCAAACACTGGCCATGCAGGCGTTGGGGATCGGCGTCCTACTGCCCTTCAGTCGAGATCACGAATCGGAAGCAGACTACATTGGATTACTCCTGGCTGCCGATGCCGGCTATGATCCGAGAGAAGCCGTACTTTTATGGAAACGCATGGCCGAATCGTCAAAAAGTTCTCCGCCGGAATTTCTTTCAACCCACCCTGCTCACGAGACACGCATTGAAAACCTTCAGAAATGGATGCCCGAGGCCATGACCCGTTATGAACGCGCCGAAAAAGCCCCAGCCTCTACCCTTCCCTCCATCGAGTGAAGTCGTTCCGGTCTAGCTTGATTAAATACGGCATGGAAATGCGGCACGAAAGATTCTCGATGAGTAAACTGGCCAAGCGTCCGATTGCAACGATTCTCATGATGACTGTCCTGCTCCCGCTCACGGATGCGGGAGCTTCACAGCGCAGCGGTTTCTACTTCGGCGCGGACATAGGCGTCTCCGTCCCGAACGATCTCGAGTCCACGCGCACGAATAACGGCATTGGGACAAACTGCGATCAATGGTTGGGAGCGGACACGTTGAACGACGGCACCACGGTTCCGCTGCCATTGGAGCAATGCTCACCCAGGGCCCTGCCTAAACGGGCGACCAAATTTGATCTTGGCACGGGCTTGCTGGCCGGGGTGAACCTCGGCTATGCCTTCCACGACTTTCGTCTTGAAGCCGAGTATTTTCGTCGTGCGCAAAGCGGTGAACGTTCAGCGCTCAACGTTCCCGGCGATCCGAAACAGGCGGAGTTTGTCGAACGAAGTGAAAAGATCAGTGACTTCCGAGCCGATAATTTCTTCGCCAACGTCTACTATGACTTTCATGACATGCTATCTGCCAATCTCACTCCTTACGTGGGAGTTGGGTTAGGGGTGATGCACGTGCAAATGGACTATTCGGGAACATCCATCCGAACAAACAATAGCGATACGCTCCAGGCATTGGGACGCAATCGTCATGCGGCAGGACTGGCCTCGTTAGCCGACGAAACGCTGTCCGACACGTTGTTCGGGTATCAGTGGATCGCGGGTCTGGATTACGCTTGGAGTGAACGGTTTTCCGTCGGATTGAAATTCCGCTACGGCGATACCTTTAACAATTTCAAGGACGGCGACAATGCATGGAAGCCATTGAGGGGCCATGCTTCCACGGTAGGGCCACCCGGGACTCCCGGGGGTGATTTGCCCATTCGGTATGCCATTCAAGCCAAGAATCTGAGCTTCTTTGGCATTTCATTGAACCTCAAGTATTACTTTAATATGTAAGGCCTCTACACTGCGTTCGAGAGGCTCTCCTGCATAACGTGAATACACGTTGATACGTCTCCTCTCACTTCTCGTCTTGTGTTTGATCCTTCCAGCTTGCAGCGGAAGCGGTGAACCGGTGGTCGAGATCGCCCTGCACCCGACCAAACCCGACCTACTCTATATCGCCACAAACGATTACATCTTCAAGACCCGCGATTCAGGCAAGACCTGGACCAATGTTTCAAAAGGCATGACCCATTCGCGTGTAATTTCGCTGGCCGTCGACCCCTTGCTCCCGGCCAACGTGTACGCCGGCACCAAAGGCGATGCGGTCTTCAAGAGCTTTAACGGCGGCCACCAATGGATTTCGCAACGCAAGGGCCTGGAAGGGGTGACCATTACTTCGGTCGTGCACGAACTCAAATTCGTTCCGGGATCGAGCCAACATATTTTTGCGGCCACGTCGATGGGCGTCTTTGAAACGGAAAACGCCGGGGGAACCTGGGCCAAACGCATGGACGGCATGATCGAAGTCCTCATGGTCGTCACCATCGACGTGGACCCCAACCAGCCGCAAACCCTGTATGCCGGCACCAGCGGGGGCGTCTATCGATCCTTCGACGGGGCCAAGAACTGGATAAAAGTCAACAACGGCCTGGTGCCACCCGAGGTCTTGAAAGCGTCACGCGCCCTCAGCGTAGTCAAAATCAAGATCGACCCCCATGCACCCCACATCGTATACACGGCTACGTTGAAGGGACTCTATAAAACCACCAACGACGGAGAGTCCTGGCAACGGATCGGTGAAGGCCTGCCCGACCAATTTTTCAGCGACCTCATTCTCGACCCGATAACCCCGGGCGTGGTGTACGTGGCCAGTCGAGCCGGAGTCCATGTAAGCCGGGACGGCGGCCAAACCTGGGACGCGATCAATGAAGGCCTGACCAATCTCAACATTCGTGCTTTGGTCGTCAGTCCGACGGATCCTGCAACCTTGTACGTCGGCACCAATCGCGCCGGACTCTTCCGGACGAACAACGGGGGCCGGTTGTGGGAGCCTGTGCCGTTGACCCTCGCACCCCGGAATACCTGACAACGTGCATGAATTCGACTCCTGAGCCTGAGCGGGAATCCTCACCTTGTAGCACCCTCTCTTGCAGAGGGTCAGACACTGTACTATAGTAATTGCAAAGAGATAACAATCCTCGAAAACATCTCCCTTCTCGCCCATGGACATTACGCGTCGAAAATTATTTCAGCTTGGCAGCTTGGGCACCATGGTTGGCCTTGGCAGTCTGACCACCGGGTGCGACATCGGCAGCATGTTTGCCGTGCCTCCCCGTGAAACACGATATTTCACGCCCAATGAAAAATTTTATACTGTCAATTACATGGACTCTCCGTACAACCTCTCGCGCGACCTTGACCAGGAGCAATGGCAAATGGTGGTCAAGGGCGCAGTCGCCAACCCCATGGTGCTCAAGTGGCGAGACCTCCTGAATCGCAGACCGTTCGACCAGGTGTCCACCCTCATGTGCATCGATACCCTGCCCGGGGGAACGAGTCTCGGCAATGCCATCTGGCGGGGAATTTCCTTGAAAGAGTTGCTGATTGAAGCCGGAGCCGACGCCGAGACCGCGCGAGACGTCATTTTTCGGGGAGCCGACGCCTATCATGACAGCATTCCCTTTGAACGGGCCATGCACGATGAAGTGATGTTGGCCTATCTCATGAACGGGGAAAAGCTGCCGAAGGCCCATGGCTTTCCTGTCCGCTTGATCGTTCCCGGGTTATACGGGATCAAGAACGTCAAGTGGATCACGGAAATTGAGGTGTACAACGGGGACTATCAGGGCTACTGGCAGCGCAAAGGGTGGACCGACGAGGGCACGATCCATATTTTTTCCCGCATCGACAGTCCGGGACATTACCAGGATATCCGCGGGCCCAACGTGCAGTTTCGCGGCATTGCCTTCGGCGGACCCAACTCCATTGCGCAGGTACAATTGAGTTTCGACCAGGAGAAAACGTGGTTCGATGCCACCATCGAACCGCCCCAATCACCATGGTCCTGGGTGGTCTGGAACTATCAGCGACCCGACATGCCGGACGGCAAAAGCATGGTCTCCGTGCGCGCCGTCGACACCACCGGCACCGTGCAAACTTCAACCATCACACGCCCCCAACCCAACGGGGCCACGGGCTTGCACAGCATCGTGGTCAACGTACAGAACGCCTGAACAACCGGCACAGTTCTGTAGTACGGCTCTAGATGTCAAGGTCGAGTTTGATGCCCAGTTCTTTGAGTTGCGTCTGTCCAACGTCTGCGGGTGCTTCAGTCATCAGACATTGCACTTTTTGCGTCTTGGGGAAGGGAATGACTTCTCGAATGGACTCGGCTTTTCCAAGCAGCATGACCAGTCGGTCCAGGCCCAGGGCAATTCCACCGTGGGGCGGCGCGCCATACTCCAGCGCGTCCAGCAAAAACCCGAACTTTTCCTGAGCGGCTTTCTTGGAAATCCCCAACAGGTTGAACACGTTTTGCTGCAACTCGCTCCGGTGGATACGAATGCTGCCCCCACCGATCTCAAATCCGTTGAGAACCACGTCATAGGCTTGCGCGTGCACGTGCAACGGGTCGGAATCCAGGCCTGACAGATCGTCCACACGAGGCGACGTGAAGGGATGATGGAGCGCTACATACCGTTTTTCCGCTGCATCGTATTCGAACATGGGAAAATCCGTGACCCAGACCGGCTCCCATTTGTCGTGGTCGATCAACTCCAGTTCAACGCCGAGGTATAAGCGAAGCCGGCCCAACACATCATATGTGACGGCGGGTTTGTCTGCGATAAAAAGCAGAAGGTCACCAGGACCTGCATCCGGCAGCGCAGACTGAAACAGTCCGGCATCGAGGAATTTGGCAATGACCGACTCAAACTGCCACCCTTCGGTGATCTTGACCCAGGCCAAGCCCTTGGCCCCGAACTCTTTGGCAACGTCAATGAGCCGGTCGATCTGGTTGCGCGCGATGTCCGCACCACCTTTGACAACGAGCCCGGAAACCTGGCCGCCTTTTTCCACCGTCTCTCTGAACACCTTGAACTCGACCTGTTTAGCGACTTCGTTCAAGTCACACAGCTCCAACCCGAACCGACGATCGGGTTTGTCGGTCCCGTACCGCGACAGGGCTTCCTGATACGTCAAACGCGGGAAGGGAGACGGCAACGAAACACCCGCGGCTTCCTTGCACACGAGTCTCAGCAACTCTTCCGTCAGGTTCATGACGTCGTCGCGTTCCACGAACGACATCTCAAGGTCGATCTGCGTGAATTCGGGTTGCCGGTCAAGCCGCAGATCTTCGTCGCGGAAACAGCGGGCGATCTGAAAGTACCGGTCGGCTCCGCCGACCATCAGGATCTGCTTGAACAATTGCGGCGATTGCGGCAAGGCAAAAAAGGACCCCTGATTGACGCGGCTCGGCACCAGGTAGTCCCTGGCCCCTTCGGGTGTACTCTTGGTGAGGATCGGGGTTTCGATTTCCAGAAACCGGCGTTCATGAAGAAACTGCCTGGTGCGGTAGGTCACGTCATGACGCAACGCGAGCAAGCGCTGCATGGGTGGCCGGCGCAGATCCAAATAGCGATGTTTCAACCGCAGGGCTTCCGTGGCCTGGCTGTCATCTTCGATTAAAAAGGGCGGGGTATTGGCGCGATTCAACACGTCCAATGCGTCAACGCGGATTTCGATTTCCCCGGTCGTGATCTGCGGGTTCACCGACTCCTCGGGTCTCAGCCGCACCAGTCCCGTGGCGGCAATCACAAACTCGTTGCGGAGTTCATTGGCTTGCGCATGAATGGCCTGATCAGCCTCCACGTCAAACACGAGCTGCGTCACGCCGAACCGGTCTCGCACGTCGATGAACAACACGCCCCCGTGATCACGCCGGCCGTGCACCCAGCCCATCAACGTGACGGTTTGGCCATCCTGATCACGCGTCAGTTCTCCACAATGGTGTGTCCGCTTCACTCTGTCGCTTATCCTTTTCGAGTCTGTGGGCGACCCTTGCTTTTTACCACTCGTCCCGGTGGCCGGGCGCTGCTCGGAGCAGGACGGGCCTTGGGGCCAGGACCGCGCGAATTTCTTTTTGCCGGAACCTTTGTTTGACGCACGCGCGGCGGCACAGTATCTCCAGCCGGTCTCGAACTTTGCAAGTCCGACGACTTGACCGGTCCACGAACGATACGCCTCTCGGCCGTTCGATACACGACTGCCCGCAGGGCATTGGCTTCGGCATCGGTGGCAAACCGGGAAGCACCCACGGGCAGATCTCCCAACTCGATCGGGCCGAAACGAATACGCTTGATACGCACAACGCGATGGCCCAAGGCTTCGAGCATGCGCTTGATCTGATGTTTTCTGCCTTCGTGAATCGTGAGTTCCAGCCACGAATTGACCTTGGCTTTGCCGGATTTTCTGACGGTGGCCGGTGCGGTCACCCCGTCATCCAAATCCACCCCGGCCTCGAGGTTTCGGATTTCCTCGTCCGTACACACGCCCGACACTTTGACCAGATACGTCTTCGGCACGTGGTACCGGGGATGGACGCAGGCCTGCGCCACCTTTCCGTTATTCGTCAACAGCAACAACCCTTCGGTGTCGTAGTCCAGACGGCCGACCGGAAACACGCGCACTTTCACCTTCGGCACCAGATCCCCGATCGTGGGCCGGCCTTGCGGATCGTTCATCGTGGTGACGTACCCGGACGGCTTATGCAAGAGAACAAACACTTCAGGTTCGGACGGTTGCACGTGACGGCCATCGATCTTCACGTGATCTTTCGACGGATCGATGCACGTGCCGAGCACACGCACGACCTTGCCGTTCACCGTGACGTGACCGTCCCGAATCATGGTTTCAGCCGCGCGGCGGGACGCCACTCCGCTGGCGGCAATGACTTTTTGCAATCGAACCATCATGGATTTCTAAGGTCTCTGGCCCGGGGCAAGCCCGGAGCTTGCTTCATTCAGCTGTAAAAAGATTCAAAATACTTTTCTCTCTCATCCTTTAACATTCCAATAGTTTCGTCCATAAATCGATTTCTATCTTCTCGAGTCCTAAATACCCAGATACAGACTGTCTCCTGACCGTGATAAATTGCTTTTAACTCATCATCAATATCACATACCTCTTGAGGGATTTCTGCTTTAATACAAATCATGTTTACTCCCATTCGATCGTACTCGGCGGTTTGGAACTGATATCGTACACGACGCGGTTCACACCCGGCACTTCATTGATGATCCGATTCGCCACATGTGCGAGAAAGGACTGCGGCAACGGCGCCCAATCCGCGGTCATGCCGTCCACACTCGTCACGGCTCGTAATCCGATCACGTGTTCATACGTCCGCTGATCACCCATCACCCCCACCGTGCGAACCGGCAGCAACACGGCAAATGCCTGCCACGTCTTCCCGTACAGGCCCTGCGCCTTTAATTCATCGATAAACACGGCGTCCGCTTCCCTGAGCATGTCCAAGCGAGCCGGTGTCACGGCGCCGAGCACGCGAATGGCCAACCCCGGTCCCGGGAAAGGATGACGATACACCACGTCATCCGGCAAACCCAGTTCCCTGCCCAGAACCCGGACTTCATCCTTGAATAATTCACGCAACGGTTCGACCAATTTGAGTTTCATCCGAGCCGGAAGGCCTCCGACATTGTGGTGCGTCTTGATCGTGGCGGACGGCCCCTTGTGACTCACGCTTTCAATCACGTCGGGATAAAGTGTGCCTTGGACCAAGTAACGGACGTTGCCGATGTTCCGCGCTTCGCGCTCGAACGCCTTGATGAATTGACGCCCGATAATCTTGCGTTTCTTCTCGGGATCGGTCGTTCCACCCAACGCTCGTAAAAATTCCCCGGAGGCATCGACCATGCGGCAGTTGAAATGAAATGCCCTGAACGTCTGCTTGAGCTGTTTGGCTTCCTGTTTCCGCATCACGCCGTTATCGATGAACACACAGGTCAATTGCTTCCCGATCGCCCGATGAGTCATGGCCGCGGCCACCGTGCTATCGACGCCTCCGCTCAAAGCACAGAGCACTTTTTCCTTGCCCACTTGTTCACGGATGTGATTGATGGAATCGTGCAAAAACGACCCCATGGTCCAGGTCGGTTTCGCCCCGCAAATATGACGGACGAAGTTTTTGAGGATGCGGGCACCATGCGTGGTATGGGCGACTTCGGGGTGAAACTGTAGACCGTAGAAACGACGTTGCCTGTCGACCAACTTCATCGCGGCAATGGGAGAATTCGCCGTCCGTGCAATGGCCTCGAACCCGGGAGGCAACGTTTCAATCCGGTCGCCGTGCGACATCCAGACCGAAAAAGGACTTTTCCCAGCCAGTCCCCTGAATAAATCCGATTCATCCTGAACCAGCAACCCGGCGCGACCGAATTCCCTGTGCTTCGCCCTGCCGACTCGCCCGCCCATGGATTGCGCCATCAATTGCATGCCGTAGCAAATGCCGAGAATCGGCACTCCTTCTTTCATAATCATCTTTGACCATTCCGGCCGACCGACGTTCGTCACACTGGCGGGCCCACCGGACAGAATGATGCCCTTGGGACGATTCGCTTGAATCGTTTCCAGGGAAGCGGAAGAAGGAAGGATAACGGAGTGAACGTGGGACTCTCGAATCCGGCGAGCAATCAGTTGGGTGTATTGTGACCCGAAATCAAGAACGACGATGGTATCGTGACAGGACGCCATGGATGATGTTGTCGAAGTCGGGTCCTGCCTCACTTATTCGACGTCAGCCCTATAGTTGGGCGCCTCCTTGGTTATGACCACGTCATGCACGTGGCCTTCTCGCAATCCGGCGTTGGTGAGACGAATGAACCGGGCGTTTTGTTGCAACTCCGGAATGGACCGGCACCCGCAATATCCCATTCCGGCCTTCAGCCCGCCGACCAATTGATACACCATATTGGACAACAGCCCCTTATAGGGCACACGGGCTTCAATGCCTTCCGGCACCAGCTTTGCCACGGCCTGCCCTTCCTGCCGGTAACGGTCACGACCCCATCGTTCCAAGGCTCCGAGCGACCCCATGCCCCGATACTCTTTGTAGGTACGGCCCTGATACAGGACGGTTTCCCCCGGTGATTCTTCGGTGCCGGCAAACAGGGACCCGATCATCACTGCGGAGGCTCCCGCGGCCAAGGCTTTGGAAATGTCACCCGAATATTTGATGCCTCCATCGGCCAGTACCGGAACGCCGGTTCCGCTCAGGGCTTCGGCACAATCGGCAATGGCGGTCAGTTGGGGAACCCCTGCTCCCGAGACGATCCGCGTCGTACAAATCGAGCCCGGCCCCACGCCCACCTTCACCGCGTCGGCACCCACGTTCACGAGTTCCTTGGCGCCTTCCGCCGTCGCGATGTTTCCGGCTACCACCTCCATGGACGCATGGCGTTGCTTGATCATCTTCACGGTGTCGATGACGCTCTGGGAATGCCCGTGCGCCGTATCCACGACGAGCATGTCCACACCGGCCTTGACCAGCCGCTCGACGCGTTCCGGCACGTCCTCTCCCACGCCGACGGCCGCGGCGACTCGTAACCGGCCGTGGGTATCTTTGCAGGCGTTCGGGTACTTGATCTGTTTTTGAATGTCCTTGATCGTGATGAGCCCCTTGAGTTCGAATGCGTCATTGACAACGGGCAACTTTTCAATCCGATGCTCGTGCAGAATTTCACGGGCTTTGGTAAGGCTCGTGCCCTCCGGCACCGTCACCAACCGTTCCTGCGTCATCACCTGGGAGACCGGCAAATCCAACCGCGACTCGAATCGCAGATCCCGATTAGTCAGAATCCCCACCAACTTTTTTTCTCTCGTGACCGGAATGCCGGAAATCCGGTACGTCGCCATGATTTCATGGGCATCCCGAATGGTTTGATCGGGTGAGATCGTAATGGGATCCATAATCATGCCGCTTTCGGATTTTTTTACCTTGTCCACTTCCCTGGCCTGATTCTCCGGCGACATGGCCCGATGGAGAACCCCGATGCCTCCTTCCCGCGCCAATGCGATAGCCAAGCGACCTTCCGTCACGGTGTCCATGGCGGCGCTCAAAATCGGGATATTGATCGTAATGTGCCGCGAGACGTGCGTGGCACAATCCACGTCGCCGGGCATCACTTCCGATTTGGCGGGTACCAACACCACGTCATCAAACGTCAAGCCGATTCGCGTCTTGTCCCAGAGAGCCATCAGCACGTCCCCTGAAAGAGATGTATGCCCGATGATCGAGTCATCAGAAGTGAAACCATAAAGTTGTCGTTGAACAAAAACCGGTGAGAAAAATGCGAAAACAGCTTAGCAAGTTTTTCTAAAAAAATCGACGGGCGCAATAGCCAAAAGTGAAAAAAACAAGGCCCCCTGACGGCACAGACGTCCGGGGGCCTTGCGCAGAGCCTCGCGAGACGGTTATTGCGCTTCGCCTTCCGGAAGAGCCGCCACCGTTTCCGCTTCTTCCTGCAGAAACTCTTCGGCGTCTTCGGCCGGCATGAAGTGTTGCACGCGCATGTTCCCGCTATCCACCACAAAGACGTGCCCTCGATGATCGACCACGAGCCCGTAGGGGAAGTTGAATTGCCCTTCGGCATTACCGAATCCGCCCCACTGGGTGATGAAATTCCCGTCCCGATCAAATTTTTGCAGCCGCTGATTGCCGGTGTCCGAGATGTACACGTCGCCCGCACCGTCCACCGCAATTCCCCATGGTGAACGAAATTGGCCGGGTTCCTGTGCCTGGGCGCTGCTCGCGTGGCCCGGACCGATCCCGCCACCCCATTTGGCCACGAGTTGCGGAAGGACGTTCGTACTGGTATCGAACTTCTGGATGCGGTGATTCCCCATGTCCACGACATAGACCATCCCGTCATTCTGATCGACCGCAATGCCCCGGGCAAAATAGAATTGCCCGTCGTTATTCCCGAAACTGCCCCACTGCATCACGAACTCACCGTCCTCATCGAATTTCTGGACGCGGAAATTGGCACTATCGACAACGTACAGGTAGCCGCGGACCCGGTCGACGGCAATGGACCAGGGCGCATTGAATTGACCTTCTCCGTTCCCACGTCCACCGATTTTCATGAGGTATTGACCCAGTTTTCCGTCAAACTTCTGCACGCGATGGTTGTTGGTATCGCAGACGTACACGTCACCTTTTCCATCGCACGCGATGCCCGTGGGACTATTGAAATTCCCATTGGCCGTGCCGAAATTTCCCCACAGCAGAATGAAGTTTCCATTGCGATCGAATTTTTGAACACGCGTGTTCCCGTTGTCGATGACGAACAGGGAGCCCTGGTTATCGATGGCCAGCCCATAGAGCGGCGCCATGAATTCACCGCCGTGCAGCAACGAGGCGCCACGACCGGGTTTCCCCCATTTCCCCGTACACACGTACCCCGAGGTATTCAGCAAAATGTTCGCACTGGCCGGGATCGAGATGTTATTGCCAACGTCTTTAAACCACGCGTAGACCGTTTTCGGCCCGTCACCGGGCGATAAGGTTAGAGGAATCGTTGCCCCGAATTTGTGTTCCGGTTCGACTTCGATCCATCCCGGCAAGGTCGCACCCGGAGTCATGGGATTTTCTGAAATGAAATAGCCTGCCACGCCGGTATCCACGTCCCTGGCTGAAATAGTCGACACCACGTCCAACGAATTCGTCATGTACGCCCCGTGATTCAGAACAATATCCGGATTCTGCGGAGCGGCCACGTCGATCAACACGGGCATGACTTCCTGTTCTTCCGACAGGGAACTCTCGACGTCATTCTCATCAACGCTCGTGAGCGCATAGTAATAGGCCGTATTGTTCGTCAAACCGGTATGGGTATAGGGACTGGTCACCCCTTCGATGAGCGTCGCCGTCTCTTTGGACACACCGGGATCAGTACTGAAATAGAGGTTATAGGACACGGCACCGGGCACTTCCATCCAACTCAGCATCGCTTCCGTATCACCGGGTTTCCCCACCAACGGCACGGCAAGCGGGGCCCCTTCCGCCTCTGCGACCTTATCGGCTTTTTCGCGCCCTCTGGCGAGTTCCTCTTCGGTGGGCGCGAACTTCAGGACCCGGTAGTTCCCGCTGTCCACCACGTACACGTACCCTTCCTTGTCTACCGCAATTCCGGACGGGAAATTCACCTGGGCTTCCGTAAGTCCACGATTGCCCCAAGAACACAGATAGGTTCCGTTCGAGTCGAACTTTTGGATCCGGTGGTTCCCACTATCCACGACGTACACGTTGCCCAAGGCATCGCACGCCACGCCCCAGGGAGATTTGAATTGTCCGAGCCCGGTCCCTTCTCTTCCCCACTTGGCGAGGAAATTGCCCCGGGAATCGAATTTCTGAATGCGATGATTGCCTTCATCAGCCACGTAAATGTGCCCGGCAAAGTCGACCGTCAGACCCCGTGGGAAATAGAAGGCGCCGTCGAAGCTCCCGTCTTTTCCCCATTTGATCAAGGGGCTACCGTCCGACTGGAATTTTTGGATGCGAGAATTACTCGTGTCCGACACGTAGAGATTCCCCTGCTGGTCCGTGGCCACGCCCCAGGGCACGTCGAACTTCCCGGCCTCGGCCCCTCGCCAGGCAAAACCGAATTTGCCCCAGGCATTCAAGAAGTTTCCGTCCGGGTCAAATTTCTGGACGCGGTTGTTGCCGCTGTCCGCCACGTACACGTGGCCTTCGGGAGCGGTCGCCAACCCTCGGGGATAGTAAAACGTGCCGTCTTCCGAATCGGCTTCCCCACCCCAGCGAGCCAAACAGTTGCCGTCCTTATCGAACCGTTGAATGGCATGATTATCGGTATCCGCCACGTAGATGGTCCCGTCGCTGTCGAGGGCAATCCCGGTCGGCGAGCGAAACTCCCCGTCATCGACGCCTTCCTGCCCGAACTGCAACACTGGCAAGTACGGCGAAGGAATCGACATGACTTCTTCCGATTCGGGACTTTCTCCGTCGGCGGTCACGACGGTCACGACGTAGTGGTAACACAACCCGTTGGCCAGATCGTTATGCGTGTAGGGGCAGGAAGGACCCTCGATACAATTCCCTTTTTCCTTCGTGACTCCGATCACGGGATTGAAATCATCCTGACTCGCAATCGGACGCGTCAGTTCATTCGGCTTGATGCTGACCCCTTGAGACGTCTGATAGTAGACGTTGTAATACATCGCATCAGGCACGGCCTCCCAACTCAGCGTAATAAACCCGTTGCCCGCGACAGCCTTGACGCCGGCGGGCGGATCGGGAAGCTTTTCCTGATCAGCGTCTTCCCCTGCGCCCCAGTCCTCCTCAAAGCCTTCGGCCCTTAAGACCAGTCGTTGCAGAATCAAATCACAATCCAACTCAAAAAAATCCTTCATAGCACCCCTCTCAATATTCAAGTCATACTAAAGGTTTATTCCGTAATCAATTGAATTTACGTAATTCTATTGCCATGCATTAAGAATTTTTCAAATAAAACCAAGAAGTTGGAAAAAGTCTAGCAGGCCGTTCTTTCCGAAGTCAAGGAAGGACGCAGGTTCGTCTGCGCGGTGCTTTCCAACATCTCGATACGACATCGACGTACTCATTGGTCTAATGAAGAACCTGGTGCAATTCACCAAGGTTGGCAATGCAAGGTATCGTGTCGTCGACTCCCTTCCCGTCCCGATCCAGGAACACCCCCGATAAGCCGACATCGGTGGCTCCTTCAAAATCTTCCTTAAGATCATCCCCCACGTGCACGGCTTCTTCCGGCTCGACTACGTGTTGATCCAGGGCATGCTGGAAAATCTGAGGAGACGGTTTGGCCGACCCGGCGATACTGGAAATCGTGATGGAATCAAAAAGATGCTCCAACCGTAACGCCCGGACAATGTCAAAAAACCTCGTATCGAAATTGGAGATGACCCCCATCTCATAGCCTTGCGAGCGCAACTGCTGAAGAACCTCAGGCACTTCAGGGTAGATTTCCCATGCTTCCGCTCCGGCAAAGGCTTCGTAGACCTCCTCGAAGTAATCATCGAACCCTTCGAACATGCCGACGCGATAGAACACCGCGTGCACGATGTCAAACCACCAGAGCCTTTCGCATTGCTTCAATTTTTCAGGTTGCTCCACGGCAAAAATCGGTGGAGGCGCTTGACGAAAGGCGTCCTTGAACGCCTGGTTCACCCTGGTCACCATGTCAGGCGACCGAGACACGCCATACTTTGCGGCATACTGCAAATACACGTCCCCGACGGATCCCTTGACACGAAACAAGGTTCCGGCCGCATCGAAAAACACGACCTTTATGGGCGATGCCGGCATGGCGATGAGGCTAGGAAAGGACGGGCTCGTCCCCGACCCGAGTCAAAAATGGGCCGTGATGAGCGAGAGAAAGGCAGGGGCTTATTTCTTGGTGCCGGCTTTGCGTTGGGCTTGCTCAAGAGCCTTCATGCGTCGTTGATTCTTTCGGTGTTTGCGACGAAGCTCTCGATCTTTTTCTCGTCCTCTGGGCATCAAATTCTCCCTGGTCCTTCTTGGCGAAATTGCCGATAAAAGTGTGGTGGGTTTCTATCACATTCATTCTCGTGAACACAACCGGCGCTCTGCTTGCGAGGGTCTACCCCCCATGCTAAGATTTTTGGCCTTGTCAGCCCGAGTTTCATCCCTATGGCGTCCCAACAACTCAGTAAAACCTACGAACCGCAAGCCGTTGAAGCCCGGTGGGGCCCATATTGGATCGATCGGGGCTACTTCGGAGCCGCTCCCGACTCCACGGGTCAACCCTATACAATCGTCATCCCTCCTCCCAACGTCACGGGCTCGCTGCATATCGGCCACGCGCTGAACAATACCATTCAGGACATTCTGATTCGCTGGCGCCGCATGCAAGGGCGGAACACCCTGTGGCTGCCGGGAACCGACCATGCCGGCATCGCCACGCAAAACGTGGTGGAACGGCAGCTTTTCGAGGAAGGCACCGCGCGAGAGGAACTCGGACGCGACGCGTTTATTGAACGGGTCTGGTCCTGGAAACAGCAATCCGGCAATACGATCCTCGATCAACTGAAACGACTCGGAGCCTCCTGCGATTGGTCGCGCCTGCGCTTTACCATGGATGAGGGATTGTCCCAAGCCGTTCGAGAAGTCTTCATTCGCCTGCATCGGGAAGGACTCATTTATCGCGGACACCGGTTGATCAATTGGTGCCCACGCTGTCTCACCGCCCTTTCCGACGTTGAGGTCGAGCATGAGCCGGTCCACGGCACCATGTACCACATTTCTTATCCGTTGGCCGATGACGCCGGGACATCCCTCATCATTGCCACTACGCGACCGGAGACCTTGCTCGGTGATACCGCGGTGGCCGTTCATCCCGAGGATTCCCGGTACAACCGGCACATAGGCCAACGCATCAGGCTTCCGCTCACCGACCGGACCATTCCGATCGTGGGCGATCCGATCCTGGTAGATCGGGAATTCGGAACCGGCGCGGTCAAGATTACTCCCGCCCATGACTTCAATGATTTCGAGGCGGGCGAACGTCACCGACTCCCCCGCATTGCCCTGTTGACCCATCAGGCCCTCCTGAATCCCGAGGCGCTTCGGGAGGCCGGAGTCGTGCAGGACGTTATCGACAGCATTGCCAACCTCTCGGCCATCAAGGCCCGCCCCATGGTCGTTGATGCCCTGAAGCACCGGGACCTCCTGGTCAAAACCGAAGATCACCAAATGGCCCTGGGAAAATGTTATCGCTGCAAAACCGTGGTGGAGCCGTTCCTCTCGCCGCAATGGTTCGTCAACATTCAACCGCTGGCCGACCCGGCGATTGCGGCGGTGGAACAGGGACAGATCCGCATTATCCCGGAAGAATGGTCGAACAATTATTTGGGCTGGATGCGAGGAATCAAAGACTGGTGCATTTCCCGGCAGATCTGGTGGGGGCACCGCATTCCCGCCTGGTATTGCACCACGTGCTGCCCCGAAGCCCGCCTGATTCTCGAAGGCGGAGGCAGTCACCTGATCCCCACGCAAGCCAAACCCGTTGTCGCCGAGACGACGCCGAACGCCTGCGCTACCTGCGAGCAGGGTCAGTTCATTCAGGATCCCGACGTGCTCGACACGTGGTTTTCATCGGCCCTCTGGCCCTTTTCCACCCTGGGCTGGCCCGCACAGACCAAAGAGCTCGAGACCTATTATCCGACTTCCACGTTGGTCACGGGCTTGGATATCCTGTTTTTCTGGGTGGCGCGCATGATCATGATGGGCCTCAAGTTTACCGGCAAGCCCCCGTTCCGTGACGTGTACATTCACGCCCTGGTGCGCGACGCCGAAGGTGAAAAGATGAGCAAGTCCAAAGGAAACGTCATCGATCCCCTGACCAAGATGTCGCAATACGGGACCGATGCGCTCCGCTTTACCCTGGCCTCAATGGCATCGCCCGGCCGTGACATCAAACTCTCGGAAAACCGGATCGAAGGCTATCGCAACTTTGCCAACAAGATCTGGAACGCCGCCCGCTTCATCCTGATGCACGCGGAGGGGCCGTCGGAAGCACGGCCCATTGCCGACAGGCCGTTCGTGGATCAATGGATCCTGAGCCGGCTTAATCACGTCACCACCTCCGTGACAGCCCGGCTTGAAGAATACCGGTTTGATCAGGCCGCCGGGCAACTCTACCAGCACATCTGGCACGAATACTGCGATTGGTATCTGGAACTCATCAAACCCGCGCTGCAGAACGAAGACTCGCCCGCTGCCCGATCGACGCGCGCCACGATGCTGCAAACATTCGAACACCTCCAGCGCCTGCTCCATCCCTTTATGCCGTTCTTGACCGAAGAAATCTGGCAAACGATCCCCCATCAGGGCGACAGCCTCGTCCGCCAACCATTCCCGGTTGCGACCAATGAATGGGAAAACGTCGAGGCGGAACAGACGTTCACCGTTATCGAACAAGTCGTCACCACGGTCCGTACCGGGCGTGCTCTCCTGGATTACGCACCAGCAAAATCCCTGACGATCCTGGCCACAGCGAAAGATCCGGACGAACTTGCTCGATTGACCGAAGCGCGAGACCACGTCGCACAACTCTGTCGCGGAACCGTCACTCTGGCCGACCAGGAAACATGGCCGGCCGGCCGCATCCTGCATCTGGCGGTGGGAAGTTTCATGGTCGGCCTGACGATCGAAGGTGAGGTGGACCTCAACAAAGCCCTGACGCGCATCAACAAACAAGCGCAAGCCAAACAAAAGGAAGCCGCGCGGCTCCAGGGACGCCTGGGGTCTCCGGACTTTGCGGCCAAAGCCTCCCCCGAGGTGGTTCAAGAATCAAAGGATCGTCTGGACCTGCTGACCGCCGAACTCTCACTTTTTGCCAGCAGCGAACAACAACTCCGGAAGATGGTGTCATGAAATCCCACGTGATTCAGCCTCCGCCTTTTGAACTCGAAACGCTGGTCACAGCGGCTTTGAAAGAAGACGCGCCCCACGGCGACGTCACCACGCACATGCTCCTTGAGCCGTCCCTTCAGGCTCAAGCTCACATCGTGGCCAAGCAGGACCTGACCCTTGCCGGTGTCGCGGTTCTCCGCACCGTGTATCAGGCTTTGGATCCGGCCGTGGTGGTCACGTCCACGTTCGACGACGGCGCAACTCTGGAAGAGGGACAGATGTTCGCCATCCTTCAAGGACCGGCACATTCAATTCTGGGCGGGGAACGGGTCGCGCTGAATTTTTTGCAACATCTTTCCGGCATTGCCACCTTGACCGCACGATTCAAATCCGAGATCCGGCAATATCCCACTGTCCTCGTTGATACCAGAAAAACCATTCCCGGCCTTCGCCGGCTTGAAAAATGGGCGGTCGCCCTCGGAGGAGGAACCAACCATCGCATGACGTTGAGCGATGGAGTTCTCATCAAGGACAACCATCTGGTGTTGTTGGAAGCCCAAGGCACAACCATCCGCGAAGCCTGCCGCAAAGCCAGAGAGCAACTCTCCCGTCAGTTCCGCATCTGTGTGGAGGTCGAAGACCTCAAGCAAATCGAGCAAGCACTTGACGGCGGCGCCGACATGCTACTCCTGGACAATATGCCCCCTGCTCTTGTCCAGGAAGCCGTAGACCTCATCAAAGGCAAGGCCCACATCGAGGTCTCGGGAGGCGTTACACTCGAGAACGTGCGCGAGTATGCTGCCACGGGCGTGGACTCCATTTCCATCGGGGTCCTCACCCATTCCGCACCCGCGGTCGATATCAGTCTGGACGTGCTTCCCGTGTCCTCTCAATAACCTGACTTGCGTATGGCGGATCCCGTGCCATCCACACCGCTAAAATCCGCAAGCATTGAACAGCGGTTGACCACGCGCAACCTGGGCCGCCCGCTTCATCTCTTTGCGGAACTCGCCTCCACCAATACCACAGCCTTTATGCTGGCCGACTCCGGAGCGCCTCATGGCACGGTGGTTCTCGCAGAAACTCAAACAGCCGGGAAGGGACGACTGGGACGGCAGTGGACCTCACCGCCGCATCTCAATATCTATTGTTCCCTGATACTCAAAGATCCGAAACTTTCGCGTCACGCGTCCTGGATCCCGCTTGTGACGGGACTCGCCCTGGCTGAAGCCACCCGCCGTGCCTGCGGCGTTGGGGTCTCGTTAAAATGGCCTAATGATTTGTTGTATAGCGAGAAAAAAATCGGGGGCATTTTATGCGAAAGCACGAGTCAAGGCTCCCGAATCGCGACATGTGTCGTGGGGTTCGGCCTGAACGTCAATTGCCGGGAAACGGATTTCCCCGAAGAGCTGCGCTCGCTGGCCACGTCGTGTCATCAGGCAACCCGCCAATTCCATGATCGCGACGGCCTGATCGCCGATATATTCAATCAATTGGAAAACTGGTATGATTGCGTGATATCGGAACAGTTCGAACACGTGCGAAAATCCTATGAGGCGTCGTGCGTCACGCTTGGCCGGGAAGTGGAAATTTCCTGCCTGGCAGGCCAGACGATTCGCGGAACGGCTACCAACATCGGACAAGATGGCGCGTTACTGGTCTCCACTATGCGAGAAGGCAAGAGCCACACCCTGGAAATTCGATCCGGGGACGTTCACCATCTACGGTAACTCAACCTCCCTCTCCCTATTTCCCGCATCAAGCGGGAAATAGGGAGAGGGCTGGGGTGAGGGGTAAAGATTTTCCATGCTTCTGGCGATCGACATAGGCAACACCCAAATCGTCTCCGGCGTATTCGAGGGGCAAACCCTGCGGAGTTCCTGGCGCCTGTCCACGGAACACACGAAGACGGCTGACGAATACGGTATCATCTTCGCGTCGCTCACACAGAAATCCGGCATTCAAGCCAAGGATATCCACGGAACCATCATTTCAAGCGTGGTCCCTCCCCTGACCCCGACGATTGAATCCATGATCGAAACCTTTTTCCAGCTCTCCCCGCTCATCGTCTCCGCCGATTTTCCCTTTGGGCTGACACTCGAATATGCCAACCCCCAGGAAATCGGAACCGACCGCCTGGTCAACGCGGCTGCGGCGTTCGCAAGCTATCGAACCCACCTCATTATCGTGGACTTCGGAACCGCCACAACGTTTTGCACCGTCACCAAAGACGGACGATATTTGGGCGGGGCGATTGCCCCCGGGATCAAAAGCGCCGCCGAGGCGCTGCATCACCTTACCGCCAAATTGCCCAACGTCGAACTGACCCGGCCGAAAAGCGTGATCGGAACCGATACGACAAGCAGCATCCAATCCGGCTTGATCTTCGGTTATGCGGGGCTGGTCGATGCAATGGTTACCAGAATCGAACAGGAAATCGGTCACTCAACCAAGGTCGTCGCGACCGGCGGCCTTGCCCCGATTCTCGCGCCAATATCGAGGACACTCCAAGAAATAAGGCCGTCGCTCACGCTGGAGGGTCTGGAATTGCTCTACCGCCGCAAAACCGGCCAATAGGCGCCCGTCCGATGAGAGTTCCGGTATAAACCGGAGCCCCGCCTTTCTTTCGTATTTTTCATCGTTTTTTTCACTTTTTTCAGTTGACTTACCAAGTCTTGATGACTATCTGAGCAAGACACCCGAGCCGTGACATGAGCGATAATCTTCAACAATCAGATGAAGTATGTGGCGAAAATACAGTATCCGAGCCACTTTCCGACCATCCCGATACCGAGTCGGCTGACACGGATGCAGAAGGGTCATCTGAAAATCCTCAGGAAAATTCAGAAGTTTCAAGTCTAGCCGACCAACTTCTCGAAAAAGACGAGGAACTGCACGCCCTGAATGACAAATATTTGCGCTTGGCCGCGGAATTCGACAACTACAAGCGTCGGGTCCAACGCGACCAACAGGATACAATCCGGTTTGCAAACGAAAAATTGTTCAAGGACTTGCTGCCGACTTTGGACAACCTGGAACGGGCCCTACAATCCGGGCGCGAGCAAGGCCGGATCGAGGGACTCCTGGAAGGGGTTGACCTCACATACAAACATTTTCTCGAAACCCTCCAAAAAATGGGCATCAAACAAGTTTCGAGCGTGGGAGAAGTCTTTGATCCGGCCAAGCATCAAGCCGTGGGGCAGGTCGAATCAGACACCATACCCGAGAACGTCATCGTCGATGAGTATCAGAAAGGGTATTTTGTCCACGACCGGATATTGCGACCAGCCATGGTGACCGTCGCCAAGGCCAAAACGGAACCGGGCAATGAAGAAGCACAGGAATCGAAGGAAGGAGCCGAAGCATGAGTAAGATTATTGGAATTGACCTGGGAACGACGAACTCGTGTATCGCCGTCATGAGCGGAACCGACCCGGAGGTGATTACCAACTCGGAGGGCGGACGTACCACACCGTCCGTGGTGGCGGTGACGGACAAAGAAGAACGGCTCGTCGGCCAGATTGCCAAACGTCAAGCCATTACGAATCCCGAAAACACCATTTTCTCCGTCAAACGCCTGATGGGAAGAAAGTTCAATACCAAGGAAGTCAAAACAGCCACCGAGCGGTTGCCTTATAAGATTCTCGCCGCCTCGAACGGGGACACGCACGTAGAAATCCAAGGCAAACAATACAGCCCCCCCGAAGTATCGGCGATGATCCTTCAAAAGATCAAACAAACGGCCGAAGACTTTTTGGGGGAAAAAGTCACGGAGGCGGTGATTACGGTCCCCGCGTACTTTGACGACAGCCAGCGCCAAGCCACCAAAGACGCGGGCCAGATTGCGGGGCTCAACGTGCTGCGGATTATCAACGAGCCGACCGCGGCCTCATTGGCCTACGGCCTGGAGAAAAAGAAAGAAGAACGCATTGCCGTATACGACCTCGGCGGCGGCACCTTCGATATTTCGATCCTCGAAATCGGGGACGGCGTGTTCGAAGTGAAGGCCACCAACGGCGACACCTTCCTGGGCGGTGACGACTTCGACCTTCGCGTCATCGATTGGCTGGTGGACGAATTCAAGAAGGATCAGGGCATTGATTTGAAGAACGACCGTATGGCGCTGCAACGCCTGAAAGAAGCCGCGGAACGCGCCAAGATCGAACTGTCATCGGCCCAGGAAACGGAAATCAATTTACCCTTTATCACCGCCGATGCCAGCGGGCCCAAACACCTGGTGCTCAAACTCTCCCGGTCCAAACTGGAACAGCTCGTCGACGATCTGATCACCCGCTCCATCGAGCCCTGCAAAAAAGCCTTGGCCGATGCCGGCATTTCCGCCGGCGAGATCAGTGAAGTGGTACTCGTCGGCGGGATGACACGGATGCCCAAAGTCATCGAACGGGTGAAGGCCTTCTTCGGCAAGGAACCTCATAAAGGCGTGAATCCCGACGAAGTCGTGGCGATCGGAGCAGCCATCCAGGGCGGCGTCCTCAAGGGCGACGTCAAGGACGTGCTGCTCCTGGACGTGACTCCCCTGTCCCTGGGTATTGAAACCCTGGGCGGCGTATTCACGCGGTTGATCGACCGCAACACGACGATTCCGACCAAGAAGAGCCAGATTTTCTCCACCGCCGCAGACAATCAGACCGCCGTGACCATTCGGGTCTTTCAGGGTGAACGGGAAATGGCGAATGACAATAAGCTGCTCGGCCAATTCGATCTGGTGGGGATCCCCCCGGCCCCGCGAGGCATGCCGCAAATCGAAGTCACGTTCGACATCGACGCGAACGGGATCGTCCACGTATCGGCCAAAGATATGGCCACGCAAAAAGAACAGTCCATCAAGATCACGGCTTCGAGCGGCCTGAGCAAGGAAGAGGTCGAGCAATTGGTGAAAGACGCCGAGGCGCATTCGGAAGAAGATAAGAAACGCCGCGAAACCGTGGAAATTCGCAATCAAGCCGATTCTTTGGTCTATGGTACGGAAAAGAATCTCCAGGAACATGGAGACAAGATTCCCGAGGAGGAGAAAACCAAGATTCAAGAAGCGATAGATGGCATGAAGAAGGCCATGGAGGGAGACGACGTGGAAGCCATCAAAACGGCCATGCAGACCCTCACGACCGCTTCGCACAAACTCGCGGAAGAAATGTACAAAAAGACGTCGGCTGAAACCGGAGACGGAAGTAACACCGGAGACGGCTCAAGCCCCAACGGTGAAACCACCAATGGGACGCAACAAGACGAAAAAGTCGTCGACGCCGAATTTGAAGAGGTGGATAAGGAAAAATAGGATTCCTTCAGATCATTTTCGGGAATGAATCGCCTGACAAGGGAAACTCCTGAGATACCTGCAGACCGGAAAAGATGGCTAGCGTGGCAAAACGGGATTATTATGAAGTGCTCGGAGTCGATCGGGCGGCCTCTGACGACGAGATCAAGAAGGCCTTCCGGAAGCTCGCCCGTCAACATCACCCGGACTTGCAAAGCGATCCGCAACTCAAGAAAAAAGCCGAAGAAAAGTTCAAGGAAGCCAATGAGGCGTATGAAGTCCTGAGCAATGAAGAATCGCGGAAACGGTACGACATGTTCGGACATTCGGCGAGCCAGCAAGGGTTCGGCGGGGCCGAAGGGTTTGATTTCAGGCAAGGATTCGGCGATGTGTTCGGAGACATTTTTGAAGACTTCTTCGGCGGAGGGAGAGGAGGTCGAAGTCGACCTGAACAGGGTAATGACCTGCAATACAACCTGGAACTCTCCTTTGAAGAAGCCATCGAGGGAAAAGAGGCCAAGCTTAAGATCCCGCGATGGGAAGGCTGCGACGCCTGTAGAGGCACGGGAGCCAAATCAGACGATGCCGTTCAACAATGTCGCGGCTGCCAGGGCACCGGGCAGATTCGACTGCAACAAGGCTTCTTTTCGATCAACCGGGCCTGCGGGCAATGTCAGGGCACCGGACAAATCATTACGGATCCCTGTCCTGCTTGTCGCGGGCAAAAACGGGTGTACCGGGAACGAACCTTATCCGTCACCATCCCCGCGGGAATCGATACCGGCATGCGCTTTCGCTTGGCACGCGAAGGTGAACACGGCGCAAATGGGGGTCCGCCCGGCGATCTCTACGTGGCAGTCGCCGTCAAACCGCACCCGGTCTTTACCCGAAGAGGCAATGACATTCTCGTCGAGTTGTCGCTGGACATGGTCACGGCTGCCCTGGGCGGCAAAGTCGACGTGCCGACTCTCAAAGGCAAAACCAGCGTCAAAATTCCCGAAGGCACCCAACACGATCAGGTTCTTCGACTGAAAGGACTGGGAGCGCCTGCGTTGAAAGGTCGCACCACCGGCGACCAACTCGTTCGGATCAACGTCACCGTTCCGACCAAACTATCGGCCAAACAACGGGAACTGCTGGCCGCCTTTGCCGAAGAAAGCGGAACCGCATCGAAAGACCAGGAAGATGGCTTGTTCGGCAAGGTCAAGAACATGTTCGAATAGGCGACTGTCTCGTCCTACCTCCTCGCATCGCTTTGCCACATGCCGGTCTTTTTCATCCAATCAAACCGGATTGCCAACCATACCGTCACGATTGACGGTCCCCTCTTCACTCACCTGTCAAAGAGCCTTCGCATCCGTGAAGGCGAGAACATTTGTGTCGGAGATGAGCACCGGTTTCGATACCGGGTTCGGATCGACCACGTGAAATCGAAATCACTACAGGCCTCCATCCTTGAAAAAATGGAAGGGCCACCCGCACCATCGGCTCCAATTGTCCTGGTTCAGGCCATTCTGAAAGGGGACCGCATGAACTGGGTGATTCAAAAAGCCACGGAGCTTGGAGTCGCCGAGATTGTTCCATTGCTCACATCGAGGGTCATCGCCCGTCCGCCGGCTGGTCGAGTCCGAATCACACGGGAACGGTGGCAACGGATCGCCGTCGATGCCGCACAGCAATCGGAGCAATGGGCGTATCCCAAAATCATCCAACCCATCACATTGTCCGATTTATTCAAACACGTTCCCCTCGCGGCACTCGGGTGTGCGCTACTCGAGCGAAGTGCGGAACAGAGTCTCGGTTCCCTTTCCATCGATCACACGTTCCAAGGCACTATCGTACTGGCAGTCGGTCCCGAAGGAGGATGGACGCCGGAAGAAAGGCAGGAACTCCTCGACCAACGCCTTCAACCCGTGTCACTGGGCCAAAGCATCCTTCGGAGCGAAACCGCTCCATTGGTGGCGCTGAGCATCCTGCAACATAAATTGGGG
Organism: Nitrospira sp. SB0662_bin_26; assembly: GCA_009840285.1. Classification (GTDB taxonomy): domain Bacteria; phylum Nitrospirota; class Nitrospiria; order Nitrospirales; family UBA8639; genus Bin75. The sequence continues at coordinate 705 of VXOF01000090.1, read as the reverse complement.
CATATCTGAGCCCCGATTAAAGGGCTAAGCAGCCTCTCCGCAGTTGTAGCGGCGGCATCCCAAGTCAAAGCCTGGGACATGCCTTAGGCCGCCTGGAAGAAAGCGCGATAAGATCGCGCAGCTACAACTACAAAGACACTGGATCCCCGATCAAGTCGGGGATGACAGGAGAGGGGACTTGGGAAATTTGGGATAACCGGGCTCGAAGAAATCAAGAACCTCTGATTTTTTGTGATAGCGGGATGCAGGGCAAGGGGTCCCGCAGCGAAACCTGAGACATATCAAACGAGATAGTCGAGGATTGAGCGAGGACACAACGCCGCCGTGCGTCCGATAGTGCAACAAAACAGAGGGTTCTTAAGATGCAGGGGCGATCTTGAGGATGGTTCCACCTTCGCCCACTGCCCAGCCGATCTTGGGATCCGGAAAGGATAACCCGTAGAGGCTGAAAGGCTCGGAGAGTTCCGGTTCGTCCCACGTAAAACCGGCGTCCGATGTGGTCAAGAACGCGCCTCGTTCGCCAATGATCCATCCGGCAAGAAACCCGGTAAACTGGACCTTTAAAAAGTCCGGAGGTCTGATACAGGGTGACCCACAGGGTAGTGTGCGATCAACCCACTTTTCTCCACTGGTGATCGTTTGAAAGATGGCGCCCTGGGATGCCACCCACGCCCCCCCCACGGGGGGCGGGAATATAATATGAGA
>VXOF01000098.1 GCA_009840285.1 Nitrospira sp. SB0662_bin_26 | reverse complement strand
TCCTGGAAGGAAGTCCGGACTTCCTTATACCATCCAAGGTTCTTCCCATCGACCAGATAGGTCAATAAACACGCCGGTCCCTTCCAGAGCCGCGCCGGCGCATCAAGCAGTTCGGCATCGCCTCCTTCCGCGGTGGTGCCGGTCCACGTTTTCCGTTCTTCACACTTCACCTTGAATTCAACGTCGTGGGCTTGCTTGCGGTCGGCGGTGACGGAAAATCCGACTTCCGTGAGACGTTGCGAGGCGAGAGCCTGCAGTGGTTCGGAGTTGGTTCGCCCTTTTTCCGTGAGCGCAAGGGTGTTCACGAATACGGTCTGAGCTTTCTGGAGTTGTTGCTTTTGTTCCGGAGTTAAGTGCGTTCGGCGAGCGGAACTTTGAGGGACAATAATGAGTGAAACGCTGAAGATCGCACAGATGATGAGAACGACGGGCCAGTTTTTCATAAGAAGCCTCCTTTCGCATGGGTTGGCATTCCATGAGGGTGGCTACTTGATCGTGCTTTTTACTATACTCCCGCCTCGTAAAAAATCAACACGTCTTTCAGAATCGAGCAATCAAGCTCAATAAGGAATCCCTGATTTATTGTGATAACGGGATGCAGGGCAAGGCGTCCTGCAGCGAACCCCGAGGCTTATCAGATAGATAAGCGAGAGTTGAGCGAAGACACAACGCCGTCATGCGCCCGATAGTGCGATATAGCAGGGGCTCCATAAGTTGAATGGGCTTACAATCCACGATATACTTACCCGCATCATGTTGAAGAAAAAGCAAATAGCCGTTATCGGGGCGGGGAACATGGCGGAAGCCATTGTCTCCGGTTTGTTGAAAAAAGGTATTGTGAATCCGAGTCAGATTTGTGCCACGGATGTGGATGCTCAACGGTTAACGCATTTCCGCAAGACCTTTAATGTCCGCGTGTCACGCGATAACCAAGAGAGTGCTGCATCCAGTGATATCATTGTCTTAGCAATAAAACCTCAAGTTATAAATAAGGTTTTGGATGGCTTGGAACTATCTCGAGGTTCCGGTCAACTCATTATTACCGTGGCGGCGGGAGTGTCTATCGCGACCATTATTGCCGGGTTGCATTCTCGGGCGCGTGTGGTCCGGGCCATGCCCAATACGCCGTCTATTGTTCTGGAAGGTGCGACGGCTCTCGCAGGTGGGCCCGGGGTGACGACCGACCAAATGAAGGTTGCCCGGGCAGTGTTCGAGGCCATGGGACAAGTGGTGGTGCTTGATGAGCCGCTCCTGGATGCGGTGACCGGCTTGAGCGGAGGCGGACCGGCGTACGTGTATCTGTTTATCGAGGCCTTGGCTGATGGCGGCGTAAAAATGGGGCTGTCCCGTGCGCATGCCCAACTCCTGGCGGCGCAAACGGTATTGGGTGCGGCCAAAATGGTCGTCGAAACAAAGGCCCATCCGGGGTTGCTGAAAGACCAGGTGGCTTCCCCCGGCGGGACGACCATCGCCGGCTTGCATCGGCTCGAAAAAGGACGACTGCGAGGAACGGTGGTCAGCGCCGTTGAAGCCGCAACCCTTCGTTGTCAGGAATTACGAAAACAGGCTATGGTCTCTAGGGAATCCTCGGTTGCATCGCAGCAAGCAAAGCGAACCATAACGTGAAATTGCCGTCAAAGGACGTGACGGAGAATCGCCGTGGAACAGTACAATTCAAGCGGGCGCGAAGAGAAGAAAGGAGTCCATTGTGCAGTATTGGGTCAAAGTGGTGTTTACCGATAACCAGGAACTCATGGTGAGTGATGCTCTTCGTCATACGATCAGCGATGATATGGAAATCCTGGAAATTGACACTCCCAAGGAAGTTATCATCATTCCCCTCAAGCAATTGAAGTATTTTTCGTGTGATGCCGCGGTCTTCAGTAATAAAAAATAGCCGGAGTCTAATTTGGAACCGTCATCGACGTGTTTTCGTGATGTTTTCTGCAAATGATCGTGTCGTGAGGATACCCTAGGGCATAGGAATGGAAAGACGAGTCACATCCCATACTGAAGAAGAAGAAATGAATCAGCGCCGGCACTTGCTGGCGCTGGCTCGGAAAGGGGACCAAAAGGCCGTCAATCAACTCATGGAGTTGTATCAGGTTCGGGTCTATAGCGGTGACAGTCTCAAATCCCTGAAAATCCGCAAATCACTTCCGGTGCTGAGCCCTCCAAAGCCAAAGGAAACGCCTGCCTCTTCCAAGGCAAGGCCTGCCAAGAGACAGAAAGCAGCGGCAAAACAAAAAACTCCGGCAAAACAATCTAAAGCCGCACCGAAAGCGACACGGTCTGCAACTTCAAAAGCTGCTCCAAAATCTGCATCACCGAAGGCGAAAACGAAAATTTCACCTAAAAAGCAGGCCAAGTCCTTAAAGGCCCCAAAGCCCGTTCGCAAAGCGAAGGCGTCGGTGAAGGCTCAATCTGCCCCCAAGAAGGTTGCTCGCAAAGTTTCTTCTAAAGGTGTGTCGAAGAAAAGCGTGGCGCAAAAGCGGAGTACGCACAAACCCACCTCCAAGCCGCGGGCACAGCCTCGTACTCCGGCGAAAGCCAAGGTAAAAGCCCAAACCAAAGGGAAGACCAAGGCGACGAGCAAGGCAAGATCCGCGCCGGCCTCAAAAGCGAAACGATCTCGTTGACCGATTTGTTTTGACAACTGCCGAAACAAGCACGTTGCAACTTTTCACGCTGGAAAGACGGCCCTCGGATCGTCCGGGCGAAAAGAGATCAACGCGACCTGACATCGCCTAGCGAACGGCGACTCGCAACCCGCCGGCTGCAAGTTTATGGGCGATCGTTTCAGCCGTCTTTTGAGTGCCCTGGTAGACTCGGGCGTTTCCGTGATGGTCGATCCGCCAAGCCAACTCAAAGGCTTTGGACGAGGTCATGCCGGGAATGTGCCGGCAAAACAAGTCGATGACTTGTTGATACGTGTGACAGTCGCAATTGTACACGATCACTTCGGCTTCAAAGTCACGGCCGGTACCCTGATCGGTTTCCTGTTCCGTGACTTCCGTCACTTCTGCGGTGGGAAGATTACTCATACAGTGTGCAAATAATGCCGCATTGTACTCATGAGGTACCCATCACACAATAAAGAAGGTTGTTTTGAACGTGACTTCACTCTTGCATGACGGAAAGGGAAAGAGCCTTGAGTAGAACCCTATTCGTCACGGGGGCGGCGGGATTTATCGGAAGCCACACCGTCCAGGCGTTAGCGGCCCGGGGAGATCGGGTTGTGGGTTTGGATAACCTGAACGACTATTATGACCCGGACAGGAAACGCGCCAATTTGGAGGAAGTCCGCCAAGCCTTGAGTCAAAGCGGCCTGGGAGAAGCCTTCACGTTTATCCATGGAGACATTCGAAACCGGCAGACCGTGGAAGAACTCTTTTCGTCTCACGAATTTGATGGAATTATTCACTTGGCGGCGATGGCCGGGGTTCGAGTTTCGATTGAGAATCCCCATCTCTACTGCGACGTGAATATCAACGGGACGCTGAATCTGCTGGATGCCGCCGTTGGAAGGATTGGGGGTCGAGACCGGCGTGACACGTTGCCCACCTTCGTGTTTGCTTCGACTTCGTCCGTGTATGGCAATACGGAAGCGATCCCTTTTCGCGAAAGTGATCCATGTGACCGGCCCCTGGCTCCTTATGCCGCCAGCAAGAAAGCCGGAGAATTGTTGGGCTATTCGTATCATCACGTGTATGGGTTACCGTTTACGGCTCTCAGGTTTTTCACGGTATACGGCCCCAGGGGACGCCCGGACATGATGGCGTATAAAGTGCTGGACAATATCTTTTTCGGGCATGACGTGCCGCTTTACAATTCGGGGAACATGCACCGTGATTGGACGTTCGTGAGCGATATCGTCCATGGCGTGGTCAGCGCCGTCGACCGGCCGTTCGGGTACGAGATCCTGAATCTCGGACGAGGAGAGCCCGTTTCATTGGCTGAATTTGTTCAAGTGATTGAAGAATGCGTCGGACAAAAGGCGCACGTCGTTTCCGCTCCCATGCCGGAGGCCGATATCGTTTCCACTTGCGCCGATATTTCCAGAGCGCGAGAGCTATTGGGCTATGCTCCGCAAATCCCGGTACGCGAGGGTATCAGCCTGTTTTGGGCGTGGTATCAGAAGCACGTATTGGGACGATGATTGCCGCAACCCGCGCGTGAATTCTTGCCACTCCGGTAGCGTGATGATAGAGTGAATTTCCCGTGCTGGAGTGGTGAAACAGGCAGACACCCGGGACTTAAAATCCCGTGCTTCGCAAGAAGCGTGCCGGTTCAAGTCCGGCCTCCAGCACCAAATTCTCAAAATAGATTCCTGCAAATCCCCCGTCCTGCCGCACTTTATCCCGCAAACAGCCCTACGTAATATCTCATAAATATCAATAAATATAAAGGTTTATTGAAATTTGTCAATAGCGCAGCGTTCTATTTCCCTCTCCCCGTCTGTCAAATCAATTTCAAGAATTTTGAGAATTTTTCTTGCATTATGTGGGGAAAAATGTTAGGATACAGGTTAGGTGATTCTTTATCTAACACGTTCAGGGGAGGAATTATGGGTCTTACGAAGTTGAAGATTGAAAAGCTCGCTAAACGAGGAATGTACCGAGATGATCGAACATTATATATGTGCGTTTCTCCGCGAGGCTCAAAAAGCTGGATTCAAAGGCTTGTGATTAAGGGACGGCGGCGTGATCTTGGCTTGGGTCCGTGGCCGATAGTTTCCATCGAGGAAGCGCGGGAGAAAGCCTTTGATAATCGGCGCAAGGTACATAGAGGTGAACCTATCTTGAAGGAAAAGAAAGAAGAGGTTCCGACATTTTCAGAGTTACTTGAAGAAGTCATTAAGATTAATCGGCCTACCTGGAAAAATGGAGGGAATACAGAAAAACATTGGAGGGCATGTTTAGAGCAACATGCCAAGGGAATCATGCATAAGCAGGTAGACGCAATTTCAAGTAATGACGTGCTAGGAATAGTCGAAAAGTTGTGGACTACCAAACATGAAATGGGCCAGAAGGTCAAACGGCGTATTGGGGCTGTCTTAGAACGGGCTAAAACGAAAGGTTTCCGTTCCGACAATCCGGTAGACTCTATATCGACAAGACACTTACCGAACGCGACAAAGCTAAAAGGACATTTTAAAACCATTCCCTATGATCAAGTCGGAGCAGCGATTCAAACGATTCGTGATAGCACGGCTTTCATATCTACCAAGTTAGCTTTTGAGTTTTTGATTCTAACGGCTACACGTTCGCAAGAGGTACGAAAAGCGGACTGGTCCGAGATTGATATGGAAAAGAAACAGTGGCACTTGCCCGGACCACGAACAAAGACCGGGGAATCATTATGTATCCCTCTGTCTTCTCGTGCGCTGGCAATCTTGAATGAAGCTAAAGAGCATTTTGGTGATACCGGATTAATCTTTCCGGCAAAGCGGGGAAGCGTCATGAGTGACGCAACAATTAGTAAGGCCGTCAAGGATAACGGGATTCCGGCTGTACCTCATGCCATTAGTCGAGCCTGTTTCAAAACATGGTGCGAAGAAAAGGGGATTGCTAGGGCAGTATCAGAGGCAGCATTAGGCCATAAATTGCAGGGTCTTGATGCAGCCTATTTGAGGTCTGATTTATTGGAACAGAGAAAGGAAGTCATGCAAGCGTGGGCTGATTACCTACAGCACGAAACGGAACAGGGCAATTAAGGAAGGGCCAGAAATAAAGCGATAAGGAAGCTGCTTATCTGAATCAAAGCCGCCAGGTTGACTTTTGGTATGATGAACGTAGTAGATTAATAGCAAATAATTGAACGGGTTTTCTTTAGGGAGTAAAAATATGGTTGACGAAACACAATCGGATGTCGATCTTATTAAGAAATCAGACGACCAAGCAGTTGTCATGCCCCAAATCTACCTCAACGGTTTCGAAGTCGGTATAACATTGTCCGATTTAAATATCATTGCCATGACAAATGGTCGCCAGCATTGCCAATTGCTTATGTCATTTAACACCGCCAAAACACTGGTGGCGCATCTAAACAAAGCAATACAAGTGTTGGAGCGCCAAACAAATCACACAATTGCGACAATGGACAATGTAAAAGAAGCTATAGATAAGGCCAAAAAGGGGCCCAAAAAATGAATGTGAGGACATACAAGACCACGCACCAGAATATGGTGCAAGGTATTGAGTTAAATTATAACGCTGAGGAAAATCCTAAAATTAGGGCTCAAATTCGCTCATTCCGCGATTTGGATCATGGTTGGCATTATGGTGAAGGACGCGGTGCGACCGAGCTTGCTATTGAAGCGGCATTGACGATTCATTCCTATTTTATCAAATACGGCATCAGAGAAATCGAAGTGTTTCCCGATCTTGATGGTGGCATTTTAGTTTCTGGCTATCATGAAAAGCACACTTTGGAGGTGTTCTGTAATCAAGACGGGCACACTGACATAATACATGAGACAAACGATGAAGTTGTCCATAAGAAGAAAGATGTGATGATAGACGAAATAGTTGAATATTTGGGAGGGTTGTCGTGGAGGTTAAAGAAATTATTCGACTCTTTCATCGCAAACACTATAGTAAGAAAAAGCAGCGATTTACGAGCTTGGCATTCAAGAATTCCTCAGGAAATAGAGGAGTATCAGTTATCGACACGCAATGTGCAAAAGAGAGTAGCGGGACTGAATGTAAACACATACGCCGTTTCTATTTCCCAAAACCCTCAGGAGACCCTCCTGTCTTTTGGAGAATCCCTACCTCCGATCTACCCAAAGAAGCCGTACTTAAATACAAACCGTCGGATACTGGCGACAAGTGCCACATGAATTTACATTGCCTGACCGATGATGAATGTAGCGAAATGATCAAAGCCATTTCTATCGATATGCTAGAGATATGCGATGGCGACAACCATCGTCAATTGACATTGGCTGACGTAGAAAGCTTTGCGGCATGAAGGATGGGTTGCGGTAATTGCAAGGGAAATAGCAAAGCAGTTTATTGGCATACCCAGTCGAGGCGAATGCACCTTTCTCGATTGGGTATTTCTTTATCTACCTAGTAGCCTAGGCCATTAGTCCTATTGACACGTAACGTAGATTTAACCGCATTCTCATTTAGAATGGTGACAATTAGTGAGTGGTTTATTTTCCGTTTCTTTTCGGTTTCTTTTGGTACGCTATTGAAAATACAACTTTCCCCATTCGCCTCATATTTTGAAACCGCGAAAAATGGTATACATGAGATGCTTATAAAAGCGTTTCCGTGTCGGAGATGGATGCCGACAATACCGCCCGATCCGGTAGCGGTCGATGAAATAGCTGGTAGTCTTACATGCTAATCCGTGGAGACGACAATTCGGGGGCCTTTAATGAAAATTAAGGCAATGAGATTAGAAACTGTCCTATCGGAGTTTGAAAATTGGCCGATACCGACTCATCCGTTGTATAGATAAACAAGGGGTTTGATTGCTTCCTAAAAAAAGCATGATCGAAGTGCTAGTAATAGCAAGCACTGTTCCTTGATATAGAGCAGTGGACTATGATGGATAGCATAGAGGGGAAACAAGTAGGTTAGACTTAATAGAGTCTATATTCTGTTATCGAGAATAGTTTAATAAAGAGTATCGTCCCATAAAAGCATTCACCATATATAAAGCAATATGGGCCTCTTGTTAAATACCGAAAGGGGATAGCTATGTCTAAGTCACAAAGGAAGAAAAAGATGCAAGGCTCGCTGAAAACAGGGAAACAACGAATAGAGAAAGCGAGAAAATTAGGGAAACCTCTGTATATGAAAAGTACTGGATATGCTGAAACCAGACCTTTAGATTCTAAGTTTAAACAAACCTAATCATCCTCTCTATATACCCTCTATTTCCTTCGAGGATTGATTCTTAGCATACTTCTCTCTCTACTCCACTCTCTACCTCTCTCTGAATAGTTTTCAATTGGCCGTTCCTGGCCGTACAGCGCAAAAACACAAGTTTACGTAGTTTACTTGACATAGGGTTAGTACGTATGTTAGACTATGTGCAGAGTATAGGAGGGAGGATTGATTAATGAACAGGAACGCACGGCTTTTAACTCGAAGGCAGTTAGAAATAGTAGAGCTTATGCTTGATGGGTTACGGGATCGAGAGATAGCCGCAGTGCTTGGCGTATCTCCTAGAACGGTTAGCACTCATTTTTACGATATATATAACCGTCTAGGCGTTCATTCCAAAGTGCAGTTGTTAAGGTGTCTGCTAAAGGTGAAGAGGTAAATTATGGCACGTCCTAGAGGAAGACCACGGCATGCCAGGGTGTATTTAGAAGGGTATGAAAAAGCCTGGGCGAAGGCTAAGAACTTCGAGGAATTGATACCTCTGCTTGTGGGTGCGTCTTTGCATAGCGAAGGTAAGCGCATGATGGCCCTATCAAAGACAAAGGTTCCGGTCGCTACAGGGGCTTTACAAGCCTCTGCATACGTCAATAAGCCGGAACGGTACGGGCCTGTCTATGAGGTTGAATTAGGGTATGGAGGAACAACGGGCGTACCGTATGCAACCTACATTCACGAAATGCCCCGTTCGGGTAAGACTCATGGGTTAGATCGAAAAGGCAAAGCCTACCCTCCTGGATCATGGTCGAATGTTGGACAATGGAAATACCTAGAGGAAGCCGCCAACACCTTAGCCCCTACCGCAGCCGGTCGCATAGGCGCAGAAGTGAGGGCTAACCTTGCCGTCCTGGGTGCAGATATGAAACTGAAAGCAGGGAAACACTACTGGAAAGGCGGGTATAGGCAAGTCTCTAAACCTCAAGGTCTTGATGGTATGTTCTAATGATGTTGAGAATCAATTATGAGCGTGAGAAGAGATCATGTCACCAGACGGAAACGGAAGGCATGCTTTGATGAATAGATTAAAGACCCTGGCAAATACTACGTATAAAAAGGAGTGTCGCATTTATTCGCGTTTGTGGGGTCTGATCGTCGGTGGGGCTTCGCTTTATAGGGGCTTTTGATTTTTGCCTCACTGGGGTCAAAATAGTAGGATAAACTACTTATATATGAGTCATTTATGCAATTAGAACAGAAAATAGCCGGTGCGTTACCCAAACTTCCCATTGAGTTAAAAAGATGGTCACGGAATGCTTTCTCAAAATCGGTACGGATTGCGGCTCTGTCCATGCCTAGAGGGAATGCCAAGAGTTTCCTATGCGGACGGATTGCAGCCTTGTTCCTTGATCCTGAAATGAAGCTAGGGAAGAAGGGGCCTAATGAAGTTGTGATTGTATCGGGAAGCATTGAGCAATCAAGGGTTGTGTTTGGGTTTATCAAAGAGGCGATTGCAGGGCATGAAAAAGAGTACCGTATAGCTGAATCTATACAACGGCTACGCATTGAACACAAGGCAAGTGGGAACACGGTAAGGGCTATATCCAGTTCAGGAAAACGAGCAATGGGGCTTGCTCAATTTAACGTGCTGATAGGTGACGAACCCGCAGCCTGGGAAACACGAAATGGAGCCTTGCTCTTTGATGCGTTGCGTCAATCCCTTGGGAAGAGGCCGGAGCAGAAGTTACTACTTATCGGGACGCTTTCCCCTTCTGAGCCTGGGTCTTGGTGGCCGGAACTGATTAAAGCCGGAACGAATACGAAGACGGGAACCTATGTAACGTGTATCAGTGCAGACATAGAAGAGCCGTGGGACTCATGGGACACGGTGCGGAAAGTGAATCCCATGTTCCGTTTGAATAAAGAGTTAGCGCGAACGGTGAAGCAGGAACACGAAGAGGCAAAGGCTAACCCCTCTTTGAAAGCATCCTTTGAAGCCTACCGGCTTAACCGGCTAGTTGAGACAAGAGAGGAAATGCTTTGTCGAGTAGAAGACTGGAAAACGGTAGAAAGCCGTCCTGTTCCTCCGCGAATGGGAAAGCCGATTGTGGGGTTAGACCTGGGAGCACATAGGTCATGGTCGGCTATTTGGTGTTTATGGCCTAACGGTCGCTCTGAATGTTACGCGCTTTGTGGAGGGATACCAGACCTTGCAGCCAGGGAGAAGCAAGACGCAGTGCCGAAAGGTCTTTATCAAAAGTTATGGGAAGAGGGAACGTTACTGATTGATGAAGGCGTGAGGCATGCAAGACCGGCAACCTTGCTTGATAAGATGACACTGTTAGGAATCGAGCCGGAAGTAATTTATTGCGATAGGTTCCTTTTGAATCAGTTGTTAGACGTACTTCCTACGTCATGGCAAGTCATAGAGAGAAAAACCCGATGGAGTGAAGCCACGGAAGATATAACCGGCTTGCGTCGGCTTATTGCCGATGGGCCATTAAGCATCGTTCCTGAATGCCGCACGTTAGCCCGTTACTCTTTGAGTCAAGCAATCGTGATTGAAGACGAAGGGAACCTAAGAGTGTCCAAACGTCGCAAGTGGAAGAGCCGTGACGATGTAGCCATTTGTGCAACTTTAGCAGGTGGGGCGCTTGCGAGACAGCTACAACGGAAGCCGGTAGAGACAAGCGTTAGATTGTTGGTGTGCTAATGAGTCGCTTTCATTTACACAATTGGCAATGGGAGCGAGTCAGAGAGGATGTTTTAGATAGGGATAACTGGAAGTGTCGGCATTGTGGAGGTTACGCGAATCAAGTTGACCACGTCATCCCGATATTCAAAGGCGGCAAGCCGTATGAAAGAGATAATCTTCAAACGCTTTGCCGTGACTGTCATATAGACAAGTCAAGAGTTGAGAGAGGCAAAAGCCGCTCTTTAGTAACAGGCTCTAGGGCCTGGGATTATTATGTTTTGCAAAACATGAAAGAAGGTGTGTGATATGAAGCACAAACAACGAATTGAGCTTAGACAATCTGAGACACGCGAACGCATGAACGAGTTGTTGTCTAAGGAAGAGAAAACAGCCGAAGACTTGCAAGAGTTGAACGAGCTTAGTCAGAGCATGAAAAACCTTGAAACGGAAAAGCGAGCCGCTATCCTTGCCGAAGGCGAAGACCTTGAAACCCGCGAAGAGACACAACCGCTTGATAACGAGCAACGGGAAAGACTCGAACTGAGATCAAAGGCAAGTTTGACTAACTACGTTGGCCGTTACATGGCCGGTAAGTTGCCGCAAGGTGTCGAGTTGGAATTACAACAAGCCGCTAAGGTTGATGGAATCCCGATTGAGTTGTGGGATATTGAACAACGAGCCGATGCCGTCACAGGTGCGCCTGCTACGGTCGGTGTCAACCTGGACACGATTAGACCTATGGTGTTTGCAAAATCCATTGCTCCGCGTTTGGGAATTGATATGCCAAGGGTTGAGAGTGGAACCTATGCAACGGCAACCATTACCAAGGCATTGACAGCCGGTGCAAAGGCCAAGGGAGCAGCGCAAGAGGCAACAGCCGCAGAAATGACAGTTTCAACGGCAACACCTAAACGGGTATCAGCCCGTTTGAGTATTGCGCTTGAAGACGTGGCAGCCGTGGGAGCGCAGAATTTTGAAAATGTGCTTCGGGAAAATCTAAGCCTTGTCCTTTCTGATGAACTGGATAAGCAAGCCTTGAATGGCGACGGGAGCGGAGCCAATTTAACGGGTATCTTTGAACGCTTGACGAATCCAGCCGCACCCGCAGCCGGTGTTGTGAACTGGGAAGGCTTCGCAAAGCAACATGCCGCCGGAATAGATGGTCTTTGGTCTAATACCTTGATGGATGTTTCTATCGTGGTCAATCCTGAAACCTACCGCTTGGCCGCTTCGACCTTCCAAGGCACTGATAGCGAATTATCAGCCGCAGCCTATGCCGGAAAGTATACGGGAGGCTTCTGGACAAATAAGCGTATGCCCGATAAGACAAACCATATTGCACAAGCCATTTTGTACCGTAAAGGACGGGAAGGCTTGCGCGTGGCGGTTTGTCCGCACTGGGGCCAAGTGTCCATTGACGATATTTATTCTGGCTCAAGTCGAGGCGAGCGTTACGTAACCTTCCATGTGCTTTTGGGAGACGTTCTTCTAGTTCAGCCGGATGCGTTCGAGCAGGTTGCTTACCGCGTATCGTCATAACGATAAATGGGGAAGGGGTTTACCTCTCTAGTCTAACTGTCCTAGAGCCTTTTTCCCTTCCTCACAACGGAGAAGGGTTGTCTCTCTAGTTACTCCGCTAGAGCCTTTTTCCTTCTCCGTCGGGGGGAGGTTAGTTTACTCGCATAGGCTAACCTCTCTCCACCATTTATGAGTTACGGGAGGGTGTCACGAAACATAGCCTTGTGTGGCTTCTTCACAAGGTTTCTCCAAATACCCTCCCACTTTTTTTGAGGATTGTTTTATGTGGGAAGCAAAAATAAGTGTTAGAGAAGAGTTGATCTATAGCAAAGGAAACACTCTCAAACCCGAAGATGAGAGAAAACCAAAGGAAGAGAAACACGTTACAGAAGATAGAATGCAAGATGTTATCGAGGGCATGATAGCAGACAGAAAAGAGAGAAAGGCAAGACTAGCAGAGAGTATCCGGCAACGTCGCAAGCGACAACATAAGAGGAAAAATCCGAAAGCCCGTCAATATGAATTTTCCGAGGATGCCTTAGCGAGAATGGATCAACGACGTTATAACAAACAGATCGAACGAGAAGGTACGATAACACCAAAGCAAGCGGCATACTTAACGGACTATTCTAACGGCTTGTCTCTAACAATAATCGCTATGAAAAATAGGGTAAGCATGGGAGCAGTAGTCAATCAGTTAAGCCGCATTAGAGAGCGATTAGACGCATTCAATAATGTGCATGCCGTGAAGATAGCCTTACAGAAAGGTTTGATACAGTAATGAATCTTGAATATTTGGAATACCCAGTTGAGTTAGAAATCCGCAGGGGTGGCCGTGGTGGTGGCCGTTCTATATCCGGCAAGTTTGGGCTAAGCGGGGGGAAGCTACGACGTTATGCCACGATGCGAAACCGAGGGAAGCGGCGTAAGGAAATGATAGATAAACGCGCTTTCCGGTGGTCGCTACGTATGTTCAAACAAATGAAAGACGATCTTGATAAGTTGCTCAAAGAGGGAGCCGCAAAGCAAGCCGTCGAAGAGGCCACGGAAGCCTTGAGCCGTCGTAACATTCACATATTAGCCGGTCATTCATTTGATAAGCCGCTAGGGTCGCTTATGGCGGGAACGGCTACCATTAAGCTAATCGAAGATGAAGCAGACCCAAGGCTGGAATTTTCCGTTGACTTGCCTGATTCTGAAGAAGACTGGCCTAGCCATGTTTCCGACACAGTGAAGTCAATTGAAATGGGCTTAGTGGGAGGCGTTAGCCCTGGGTTTCTTATGCCAGACCCAAAGGTAGTAAAGAATGCCGAAGAGTTCATTCCCGAACCTGGAAACGAAGAGGTACTAATCCGAAAGATTAACGAAGCGGTGCTTGTGGAGCTATCCCTTGTGACAAGACCGGCATACTCTCAAAGCGAAGTGACGGCAAGAGAAGATGAGGAACAGGAAGAGGGAGACACAGACAGGCAACACGATTTTGATGATATGCAACGTCATTATGTATGGCTTTAACGAGGTAGGATATGGCAATCACAATCACAGGGTTAGAAGTGTTTCAAGAGTTGAATCTTGATGACTTCATCACAGAAACCGACACCTTAGACACCAAAGGACAACGGCTCTTTGATGTTGCAAGCGCAATAGTGCAGGAATATACACGCGGCTCTACCGTACCGGATGCAATCGAAAATGAAGCCGTGGTACGAGTGACAGGCTGGATACATAGCACAAGGAAACGTGACGGCGGGATCAAGTCACAAAAGGTTGATGACTTGGAAGTTGAGTATTTTAGCAATCATAAAACAGGCGTCTTGAAACATAGTGGAGCAGAAACGTTACTGTCTCCCTTCAAGCAGAGAAGAGCATTATAATGACTTGGAGCTTTTGGCCGTTCAATTGGCATGAGAAGATAGAGACACGATCAACGCAGCCCTACCACGATTTAATCCTAAATCATTTAGAGGCTCAAGCAACGGGAAGTAGCGCCGGAAGTGCGTTGACGATTGCAGCCGTCGAAGCCGCAGCCGGACAATATGCACGTGCGTTTGCAGGTGCAGACGTGAAGGCAAGCGAACGAGTGAAAGCGGCTCTAACCCCTTCCCTTTTAGCGTTGATTGCACGAAACCTTATCCGCTATGGGGAAGACGTGCAGCTTATTGGAGTGGAAAAGGGAAACGTGGTTTTGTCTCCGTGCGGCTCATGGGATATAACGGGCGGCGTTGATGAAAGCGAGTGGGTCTATCACATTCATATCTACGGGCCTTCTGGCAGCGTGTCGAGTTATCAACCTTCAAATGCCGTTGTCCATTGCCGCTACTCATTCGAGGCAAGCCGTCCCTGGAACGGGATTAGCCCGTTAGGTTGGTGTAATACAAGCGGCAAACTTGCATCCAGTCTTGAGACACGATTAGGGGAAGAGGCAAGCGGCCCTGTAGGATATTTACTTCCTGTGCCTCATGACAAAAGCCCTGGAACGGATGATAAGCCAGGAATGCACGATCAGCTAAGGAAGGATATTAACGCACTACGCGGACAGAATGCGTTACTTGAGACTACCGCAGCCGGACATGGTGACGGAAGACAGGCAGCCCCACAAAGAGATTGGATGCCTTCAAGGATAGGTGCAGCCCCTCCCGAAGTGTTAGCCGTGCTACGTTCCGATATGGGAAGAGCAATTTTAGCGGCTTGTGGAGTACCTACCGGATTATTTGAGGCTCAAGGTTCAAGCCAGGGTGCAAGGGAGGCGTGGCGGCAATTTATCTATGGTTCCGTGCAACCTCTTGCAAACTTGATGAGCGAGGAACTATCAAAGAAACTGGAAACGGATATATCGCTTAACTTCGCTAATATGTTTGCAGCCGATATAGCAGCCCGTTCTACTTCATTTAAGAAGATGGTCGAGGCTGGCATGGATGCAAACAAAGCGGCGGGGATCAGTGGACTAGCGGCAATCGAGGCGTAATGATGGAATGCTGTTTTTGTAAATCAGAGCAAGCGATACACCTAGAGCCGTCTTTCCCTCTTTGTCAGGTATGCGTTGATCTTCGGGACAAGTTGCGAGAGTTTGGAGAAAGCAAAGCCCCTGGGGAATCGTTAGAGTCATACATGGATGAACACATGCAAGAGTCTCTTGCTTATATCTATGGTGTCGAGTCTCCCGCGTCGGCTCCCGTCGCTACTGTTCACTAACGCACGAGAAGGGGCCTAGAATCGACGTTCTCCTTTTCCTTTAATCCCAATCGCTAGTTTGTGCGTACGCGTCCAGAAGCCGCTCTTGGTCGGCAATCTGTTTTTGTAATGTAATGATCGTGTGATCCTTCTGGTTGATCGTGTTGTTCTTTACAGAGAGTTCACGGTTGAGTCGAAGCACTTGTGCCCTAAGATTTTCCAGTTCCCTGTTTTTCTTCGTCGTAAGCTGAACCCTTAGTTGGGGAGGAATGTGTATCCCGTCAGCATCTATTGAAAATACTTCTTTATGTGCGTGTGGGTTCCTTCCCTGGAATGGGCGTGCTTGCATGGCAGATTCTTTCATGATTTGTTCTATCGAGGCGAGCCGTTCGGAAATGGAGGATAAGTAATCTTCGGTTAGTTTTCCTGTAGACATATAGTAGCCAGGATAAATAGACATCTTAGCAGACCTCCATGTTAAATGGTTTTTTGAACGTGACGATATAGCGAGTCTAAATGATCACAGGCAGAGATTCAATGCTTTTGTTGGGAATCACGTGGGGAAAGATTATCGAAATTCGCTAAATCATGCATGAATACAGGCGATTTCTAGCTTCATGGTTCTGGCCTCCAGCACCACTTTTCTGCAAGGGTGTTACTTCGTTCCGATGACCATGGATTCGGGGCCGGCCAGGTGTTCAACCCGCGTTTCCCGGAACCCGGCCTCTTTCATCCAGTTGCAGCAATCCGCGCCCGTATAGTCGAATCCTCCCCGGGTTTCAATGAGCATCGTGAGGCTCAACAGCAACCCGAACGCGTTCTCGCGTCGTTCGTCGTCGATAATCGATTCGAAGACGAGCAGGACGCCGCCGTCTGGCAGGGCGTCGTAGGCTTTTTGGATCAACGTCTTTTTCTGCTCCAAGTTCCAGTCGTGCAGGATGTGCCCCATGGAGAGCACATCGGCGGAAGGCAGGTCATCGGTAAAGAAGTCGCCGGGGATAAATGTGAACCGCTCGCTAAGTCCGAACGACGCCACGTATTCTTCAAAGATGGGGCCGGTGACGGGGAGGTCGAATCCTCCACCGGTCAGATGCGGATGCGCCTTGCCGACTTCGACGATCAACCCGCCCTGAGCCGAGCCGACGTCGATCAAGGTTCGATAATTCTTCCATGGAAATTTTTGGGCGATGGCTTTGCTGGTGCCCATGCTGACACCGGTCATGGCTTGCATGAAACTCGCCAGCTTGGCCGGATCGCTGTAGAGGACGTCAAAAATGTTTTTCCCGTCTTTGGCTTCGTTCTGGGGGAGGCCCGTCTTCAAGCCTTCGGTGAGATTGCCCCAAAATCCATACAACCGGGCGTTCATCATGGCCAGGAATCCGCCGATATACGAGGGCTTGGCCTTATCAAGATAGAGGGCCGTTTCCGGCGTGTTGGAATAGAGACCCTCCTGCCGTTCCAGCATGCCCAGGGCCACCAGCGCGTCGAAAAAGTCCATGGCGCTTCGCTCGTGCAGGCCGAGGTGCTTTCGCAGGGTTTCGGCATCCATCGGCTTCCTGGCCAACACCGTAAACACGTCGAGTTCGACCGCGCTCAACAAGGTCTTGGATCCCCAGAATGCCGTGCCCAAGTGCATGATTTTCTCAGGCGTGTGGTTCATGTGTGTGCCTCCGACTGGATTGTGATGGTGAGCGGTTGATGAGAATTCGATGCTGCAACAACGTGACGTTCTATCGCGAATGAGTGGCAATGATCAAGAATCATCGGGTGGGTCGGTACGGATGGATGCCGGGAAAGGAATGCGGTAGTCGTTGAGTGCCGGATGAGCCGGCGTTACACTTCAGGTCAGGGATCGAGCCAATGACGACAGTAACCGATTTCAAGAAGACCCTTGGGCGGACGCCGGTTGAAAACCTGGGGATCTACGTGCACGTACCTTTTTGTCGAGCACGTTGCCGGTTTTGCGCGTTTTATATGGAGGGTCTCAGGGAAGACCGCGTCCAGGCGTTCATGGACGGATTGGCGCATGAACTCCGTCTGTATGCGAGTGACCTGGAACTCCGCAAGATGCCGGTTCAGACGATCTATTTTGGCGGAGGAACCCCAACGACTCTGGCTCCGCGGCAACTTGTCCGTATCCTGAATGACATCCGGTACTGGTTTGCGGTGGAAGACGACGCGGAGATCTCCATCGAAGCGCATCCGGGAACGGTCTCGCCCGCCAGTCTTGGAACGCTCCGGCAATCCGGGTTTACACGGCTGAGTGTGGGGGCGCAATCATTTGATCAGAACGAACTCCGGGACTTGGGAGGACGAGCTTTTGGTGCAGAAGTGCGGCAAGCTATTGCTTGGGCGCGGTCAGCGGGTTTTACGAATATTTCGCTTGATTTGATGTACGGATTTTCCGGGCAGTCGATGGAATCATGGCAACGGACTTTGGACGCAGCGCTTTCCCTCTCACCCACGCATCTCTCCTGTTATGCCTACACGTTGGAAGACGGATCGCCCTTTCATCGGGATATTATGCAGGGGAAAGGATCAGCGCCGGACCAGGAATTTCAGTTGGCATTGGAGGATGAAGCCGTCGATCGTTTGATTGCCGCGGGATTCGAGCGATACGAGATTTCCAATTATTGCCGTGCCGGCTATGAATGTCGTCATAATATGCGGTATTGGCGCGTCCTGCCGTATCTCGGGCTTGGTCCCAGTGCCCAGTCATCCCTTGGCCATGCCCGATTCGGGAACGTGGCGGACTTGGAATCGTATGCCGACTCCTTGAATAGGGGAATATTGCCGTTAGATGAGGTCACGAGTCTATCGCCTGACCAGGTGGATCGTGAACGCATGGTATGGGGATTGCGGATGTTGGCCGGAGTGCCGGTCAGGATGAGAGCGACGGAGCAGAAAACGGCCTTGCTTCAAACGATTCATCAATTGGGAGAGCAAGGGCTGTTGCAAGTGGAAAAGCAGGGACGAGTGCGATTGACTGATTTGGGTCTGCGCTTTGTTGATACCGTGGCTGTGGCTTTGCTGTAAAAAGCAGGTGGGTCGGAGTAGGTCTGATGAGCCCTTCGACTGCGCTCAGGACAGGCAGGACAAGCGTGGCGTAATCCGAAACGGAACCTTCATTCCGATTGCACAAAAATTAGGCAATTCGCTCTTTGGTTCATGGTTTGTGATTGGATGGGAATTATCAACACAGTAATCCACATGTAATTAAGAAAATTTGTGGACAGAAGTAGCGGTTTTGCAATGATGCTGTTACATATAAAAAAAATTATGTAGTAGTTTAAGTAAATTAACAAAATACTTATGTGTAAAGGTGATTGGCCTTGCATCATATAAAAACCATTGCAGGCAGAGCAGATCGGAGGCCAAACCGTTTTAACAACAGCATGGAAGCGCCCATCGAGATTTTGAGAATGTTATCCACAGTAATGACGGGGCGTTTGGTGCCTAGCCAGTCCAAGGGTATGGTTTCACGAGTTCCATAGCGCCTTGAATCCCCACAAGATCAGAGCAAATGTTCCGATGGCGATGCCGAACGTCCCGACCAGCAATCCAATGACGAACAGCCAGTCTCCGGGAGTCGCGCGGGTCGTTTGTTTACTGGTATAACGCCGTAACAATCGTGCATTTTTCAGGTTGCTCCGAAACCAGATGGAAAACACGTCGCCGAGGCCGGGGATGGTGCCGATCAGGGTGTTGATCCCCAGGTTGACCGCCATGCGGACGATCACGATTTTCGGTACCTCGAGTTTGACGGCGAGGAAGAGAATCGTCGTTCCGATTAAATTGGCGATCCAATCGCCCAATCCGGGTATCAGGCCCAACAGGGCATCCAATCCGACCCGGATCGATGTGCCGGGAATTTGCACGACTGAATCGAGCAGGCGAGCGATGGAATCAGCGGAATCGCGCAGGGCTTCTCGTTGCCGTTCCTGCTCGTCGTCGAGAACGGGTTCCGGGCGGTGTCGAGAGTACTCAGGCTCGTCGTTCATGGAATTTCAAGCACAGGTCATGAGTTGAAGGAATTGTTTTAACAATGCAGGCTTTTTGTCAAGACCCGAGGGATCCATTCCGGCTTGGCATGGATCACACACGGCATTTTTGAAGAACGATCAGACATGACAAGTCCTCGTGATCCCTCTCGCCTTTCCAAGTCCAGGTTTCTCTCCGGACTCCAATGTCATAAACGGTTGTATTTGGAGATCCATCATCCCCAGTTGGCTGACGAGGTTGATGCCCGGCGTCAAATAATGCTGGAGATGGGGAAGGAGATCAATGAAATCGCGCATCGGTATTTTCCCGGGGGCGCGTTGGTTGCCGAGGGTCATCGTCAATCAACTGCCGCCCTGGAAAAAACCGCGGCCCTCATGGCCGATCCGGCCGTACCCGCCATTTTTGAGGGCGCTTTTCAATTTGAAGGGACCTTGGTTCGGGTGGACGTGCTCGAACGAGTCGACGATAGCTGGAAGTTGATTGAAGTAAAAGCGGCTTCACGCGTGAAATCCGTGCACCTTGAAGATTTGGCGGTGCAAACCTACGTGCTTCGGGGAAACGGTCTCAACCTGAGCGGAATTGCCTTGATGCACGTGAATCGACAGTATGCTTATCCCGGCGGGGACGTGGATCTGCAACAATTATTCGTGGTCGAAGATCTCACGGAAGCCATTCAGGAAAAACTGCCTGGTATTCCTCCGCGACTGGACGAGATGCGTGCGATGCTCAGTCAAGGCCGGGTTCCCAACGTCGAGCCGGATCACCATTGCCACTCTCCTTATGAATGCCCGTTCTGGTCGCATTGTACGGCTTCCAAACCCGCGCGATGGATTTACTATCTGCCCGGTCGGAAAGATCTGGTGCGCCGGTTGCGTCAACAGGGAGTCGAGACGATTGACGAGATCCCCGCCCAGGTTTCTCTGCCTCATTTGCAACAACGCGTGAGGGAGAACGTGGAATGGGTGTCGCCGAAGCTGGCGGAGAAACTTCAATCGATCCGATACCCGGTCCATCATTTGGATTTCGAGACGGTGATGCCCGCGGTTCCCCTGTATGCGCACACCCATCCCTATCAGCCCATACCGATTCAATGGTCGAACCATACGGAAGCGGAAGACGGTACGTTGCGGCATACCGCCTATCTGGCAACCGAACGGAAAGATCCGCGTGAAGGTATTGCCGTGAGCCTGTTGGAATCGGTTGGGGACGAAGGCAGTATCTGCGTCTACTCCGAGTATGAACAGTATATCGTGAAGGCGTTGGCCGAAGCCGTGCCACACCTGCGGAAAGACCTGCTTCGAGTGGGGGAGCGTCTCTGGGATCTCCTGGAAGTGCTGCAAACCTATTATTACCACCCGGACTTTCAAGGTTCGTTTTCCATCAAGTCCGTGCTGCCGGCCCTCGTCCCGTCCTTGGATTATGGAGATTTGGAAATCAAGGACGGCGCAACCGCATCGGCCATGTACCATCGAATGATGTTTGTTGTGACCGATTGGGTCGAGCGTCAACGCCTGGAGTCGGCGCTTCTTGCCTATTGCGAGCGGGATACGTTGGGCATGGTGGAACTCCGCCGCGTTCTGTCACAAAAAGTGCAATCGGCCGCCGCATCCTAGGCGGTCGCCTTGAATCAAGGAACCACGTGTATGCGAAACGCAGCAACCGTCCGCGAAGCCCTGAACATCGACATTTCGTTGACCGGCTGCCCGCGCCTTGTTAGAATCCCTTTGTATGTCAATCACTTGAGTGTGCCAGGGGGATTGAGTTTTGGCATGGCCGTCCCTTCCTCCCTTCCCTCAAACATGCTTCCTTACTTACACGGTACGGGTACTCTTTGATAATGCGAATCTTGGTGTTGCATGGGCCCAATCTGAATATGCTTGGGGTACGAGAGCAGGAGACCTACGGGGATCAGACCCTTCAAGCCATTAACGATCGACTCATGGAACTGGCGAAGGCCGAAGGGGTGACCCTTGAGGCCAAACACTCGAACAGCGAAGGAGAGCTGGTATCGTGGATTCAGGAAGCCCGAGGCCAATTCGATGCGATTGTGATCAATCCTGCGGCCTATACGCATACAAGCGTGGCCCTTCGTGATGCCATTTTGAGTGTCACCGTCCCGACGGTTGAAGTGCATTTGTCGAACATTCACCAACGCGAGGAATTTCGCCAACATTCGTATCTGGCCGGAGTGGCCATCGGCCAGATCAGCGGCTTTGGGGCGTTCAGTTATGAACTCGGGGTTCGGGCGGCTATTGACCACGTCAGAAGAGCCCGGGAGAAATCCGGGTAGGTCTGGTTGGCTCAACGGCACCTGACAAATCTGGACACGAATGAGTGAAAATCTGAATATTGTCGTGAGAGAAAGGATACGGAAATCGTGATTTCAACCGCAGAGTTTCGAAATGGCGCCCGGATGGAGTTGGAGGGCACACCCTACTATATCGTGGAATTTCAACACGTGAAGCCGGGCAAGGGTGGAGCGTTTGTCCGGACCAAGTTGAAGAATTTGAAAACCGGTCAGGTGCTGGAGAAGACGTTTCGGTCGGGTGAAAAGTTTGACGAACCGGATTTGGAGGAGTGCGAGATGCAATTCCTCTATGCCGCCGGTGAGTCCTATACGTTCATGGATACCTCCTCCTATGAGCAGTTCACCTATCAAAAAGGGCAGCTCGGCGACGATACCGACTTGCTCAAAGAAAACACGACGGTGGAAATCCTGCTCTACGAAGGCAGTCCCATCTCCATGATCTTGCCGATGTTCATGGAGTTGAAGGTCGTCGAAACCGACCCGGGAGTGCGAGGCGATACCGCTTCGGGAGGCACGAAACCCGCGGTGGTTGAGACCGGAGCTTCCATCAAAGTGCCGTTATATCTTGAGAACGGTGAAACGATTAAAGTCGATACCCGGACCCGGGACTACGTCGAACGCGTCCGGTCGTGAAGCATGAACAGCGAAGAACGAAAAGAAATCCAGGACCTGGTTGAAATTCTGAACGAGCAGCATTTGACCGAGATCGAGGTCCAACGCGGGGACGTGCGTATCCGGGTCCGACGTGAATCCGGTGCCGCGGCGAATGTACAGGCGTCCTCTTCCACGGAATCCGGTCAAACTTCCCAACCGGCCGCAGACTTTGCAGACAGGGATTCATCCCGGTTGTTGACGGTCACCTCGCCCGTTGTCGGGACCTTCTACAGGTCATCGTCGCCGGACGTCGAGCCCTACGTGGAAGAAGGAGATCTGGTGAGCAGAGGGCAGGTCCTGTGCATTGTCGAAGCCATGAAACTGATGAACGAAATCGAATCCGAAGTCGACGGGCGAGTCGTCAAGATCCTGGTTGGGAATGAGGCGGGCGTGGAATATGGACAACCCTTGTTTGTCATCGAACCTCTTCCGTAAATCCTGTTCGCTGCACGAGGACACTCCGTGTTTAAAAAAATCCTGATTGCAAATCGCGGAGAAATCGCTCTGCGTATTATCCGTGCCTGTCGGGAACTGGGCATCAAAACGGTCGCCGTTTTCTCCGAAGTCGATGCACAGTCTCTCTTTGCACGTCAAGCGGACGAGAGCGTGTGTATCGGCCCGGGCGACAGTGCCTTGAGCTACCTGAATATTCCCAACGTGTTGAGCGCGGCGGAAATCACCGGGGCCGATGCCATCCATCCCGGGTACGGATTCTTGGCGGAGAATGCGCATTTTGCCGAGATCTGCGAATCCGTCGGCATGACGTTCATCGGTCCGACCTCCGAACATATCGCCCTGCTGGGAGACAAGGTCAAGGCTCGAGAAACCATGCTCCGTCACGGGATTCCCGTCATGCCGGGCAGCGAAGGGGAACTGCAAAACCTTGATCATGCCATCCGGGTCGCGAGCGAGCTCGGATACCCCGTGATGGTAAAGGCTTCCGCCGGAGGAGGCGGACGGGGCATGCGGGTCGTCAGTCGTGAAGCCGAACTGGGCAAGGCCATTTTATCGGCCCAGGTGGAAGCGAGAACGGGATTTGCTCACGACGGCGTCTATCTTGAAAAGTTTTTTCCCGAACCCCGGCACGTCGAAATTCAGGTGTTGGCCGATGAACACGGGCACGCGGTTCATTTGGGAGAGCGGGACTGCTCGATTCAGCGCCGCTACCAGAAACTGGTAGAGGAATCCCCGTCTCCCGTCGTGGATGAGTCATTGAGAAAGGAGATGGGGAACGTCGCCCTTCAGGTGGTCAAAGCCGTGAATTATCGAAACGCGGGCACCGTGGAGTTCTTGCTTGATCAAAATCGAAAATTTTACGTGATGGAAGTCAATACCCGGATCCAGGTTGAACATCCGGTCACGGAAATGGTTACGGGCATTGATCTCATCAAGGAACAAATTCGCGTGGCCTCGGGGATTCCGTTGGGATTTCGACAAAAAGACATCCGGTTGCAAGGGCACAGTATCGAATGCCGGATCAATGCGGAATGTCCGGAAACCTTCGTCCCGAGTCCGGGTGTCGTCTCGCGTTTTCGAGTGCCCGGGGGTGCGGGGATTCGCGTGGATACGGCCCTGGAAGCGACGGATCAGGTTCATCCTCACTACGATTCCCTGATCGCCAAATTGATTACGCACGGCCGGGATCGTGCCGATGCGCTGGCTCGGGCGCAACGCGCAATTGACGAGTTTGCCGTGGAAGGGATCAAGACGACCATCCCCTTGCAGCGGCTCATCCTGCGTGATCCCGACTTTCAAAAAGGCGGTGTTTCCACCAATTTTCTCGATCGGTTGTTAGCCGGCCGTATGCTGTAGGAACCTTTTTAGCCTTTCCCCTCGTGTCAAAACCTTCCCTTTCCGGTGTGTATCTGTTGTTGGACGAGCAGTGGGTTCCTAGGCATCATCTGCCGTCCGTTTTGGAACGGGCAGCCGGGTGCGGCATCCGGTTGTTTCAATATCGCAATAAGACAGGATCCCCGCGGGATGTATTCGCCAAGGCTAAAGAATTACGGGAGGTGGCCGCTCGCTGGGATGTCTTGTTCATCGTGAATGACCGGTGCGACATCGCCATGGCGGTAGAGGCAGACGGCGTACACTTGGGCCAGGATGATCTCCCCCTGGCGTTGGCGAGGAATATCATGGGACGCGACAAGATCATCGGGATCTCGACTCATCGACCCGAGGAAGTGGCGCAAGCGACCCGTGGCGGCGCGGACTATGTCGGATACGGCCCTCTTTTTCCCACAACGACCAAGAAGGCTCACGAGGTGCCCGTGGGATGTGCCGGATTACGGGATATTCGTCCCTTGACCTCGTTGCCGGTGTTTGCGATCGGAGGGATTACCCTGGATTCCGTTGAGGAAGTCGTCGCATCCGGAGCGAATGGCGTGGCCGTCGCTTCCGCCGTGTTCGATGCCTCGTCTATCGAGCAGGCGATGCGCGACTTTGTCAGTTCCTTTCCTGCACCATCCTCGCCACTTCACCAATAGTTGAATGGTTTGCGAGCGTTCTGATGCCGTCTTCCCACTGTGAATCCATCTGAGGTTGAAAGGGGAGAGGGTCCAGGACCGGTGCGTCGCTGAGTTCACGGATCAGTTTGACGGTGGATGCCTGCTGTTCTTCCGGCGTGGTGTCGGTGTGATTGAGCAGAATCCCCAAAACCGGAATGCCCGCCGCCCGGAGTCCCCTGAGGGTCAACCGCGTATGGTTGATCGAACCCAAACAGGTTCGACCGACGATCAGACACGGAAGGCCCAGAAGCCTGATCAGATCGCAGACGTCATGTGTTTCAGTCAGGGGTACGAGAATGCCTCCGGCGCCTTCCACGAGCATGTAATCGTGATGAACGGCAAAGGTTCGGCAGGCATTGAGAATCGCGTCAACGTCGATGTCTTGTTGTGCGGTCCGCGCGGCTTCGAGCGGAGCCACGGGCGAAGGAAGGCTATAGACGTTCCGCACGTCCACGTTCTTGCAGGACGCAAATACATTCCTGAGTCGGTGGACATCCGAATTCGTCTTGTCCGGCGCGGAGCCCGTCTCAACGGGCTTCATGACTCCGACCTTGGCGCCGGTTTGTTGCAGCGCCAGTCCCAAGGCGGCAGTCACCACGGTTTTCCCCACGTTCGTATCCGTTCCGGCAATGAAGATTCCGGGTTGTCGAAGCTGGTTGGGCATGTGTCTACCGGATACGGTTGTCCAAGTTGTACACCTGACCCGAGATATCCCGAGCCGTGGTTAAGCCATAGATCAAATCGGCAATCTCATCGAGCGAGGGCGTGCGTCCCAAAACGTGAGCCTGGAGTTGGTCCGGGTCAGGAAACGCGTCTCCGGCGAGAGGCGATTGATGCCAACCCGGAAAGACCGCATTGACGCGGACGTTGGCCTTGCCGAGTTCCTTCGCTGCCGACTTGACCAATCCCAAGGCCCCGGCTTTACACGCGGCATAAGCCGTTTGGCCCGTCCCGCCCGTGGTACTGCTCAGGGAATTCACGACAGTCACGGCGCCTCCGCGTTGTTCGGAAAACAACCGCAGCCCTTGTTGCAGACAAAGAAACAGGCCCGTGAGGTTGACGTGCAGCATGCGCTCCCATTCGACCGGCGTGATGCGGACGGTGAGGCGGTTGGTGGTCGTCCCCGCCGCCCACACCATTGCGTCGAGTTCTGGCCAGACCGTTTGAACCTGATTAAAGAGTGTATGGATTTGACGTCCGTCACTCACGTCTGCTTGAAAAGAGCGGCCCATTCGACACGGATTTTCGATCCTGCGAACAACATCATCGGCTGAGTCGTGCCGGGTATGATAGTGGACGCCGACGTTCCATCCGTTCTGCGCGAATCGAAGACACACCGCGGAGCCGATGACTCCGGAGCCTCCGAGGACGAGCACTGTGGGAGGGTCCGTGGAGCCCTCATCACGGTGCCGAATCGTGTGTGTGGATGCCGAGGGCATATTGCAGTGATTATCCCGAACAGAAGAAGCCAAGGCAAACCTCGGTACAAGGATGATGGCGCCTCTGTCTTGCCGTGCCGAGGGGGCTATGGTACGGTGAAAAGAAGCTTGCCTCTTCGTGTCAAAACCGAAAAACAGGAGAAAATGTGGTCGGATTCGCCGTGTTGAGAGCCGTACTGGTTGCAGGTCTGGTCGCGGTTTGGTGTAGTCCCGGGTTCGGGCAGGCTACGCCTATCGTGATCCAGGATGCGGGCGTCTATTTTCCCGATCAAACGGGAAATGAGTGGAAATACCGAGGGCGCATCGCCGAAGGCGTCGTTAACCAGATCGAGGATAAGACGTTCGTGAACGTTTCGAAGGTCACGGGAACAGAAAAAAAGGACGGCGTCATGGTCACGGTGTTTCACGATACCAATCCCGGTGATCAGGGGCCTACCGACAGTTATTATCTGCGAGATATGGCAGGTATTCGTTACTATGGATCCAAACCAGGGACGATTCTGGAACGGCAGTTGATTCCCTATCAAATCGTGCGGTTTCCTCTCGAAGTTCCAAGCTCCTTTCATCAATTGGATCGGAAAGACCTCAATTTGGGTTTGGACCTCGATCGTGACGGACAGGCGGAGACCGTGGACGTCCAGGCTACGGTGAGCCTCACGGGGCAGGAAGCCGTGACCGTGCCGGTCGGGACGTATGAAAAGGCGATTCGCATGGAAGCGCACATGAATCTGTTGGTGCATTTGTCCGGAGACGGCACACGTATCACGGGCTTCGACACGATGACGCTGTGGTTGGTGAAGGGCGTGGGGTTGGTCAAATACATTGAGCGTCAGATGATTCCGATGGTCGGAGCAGGCAAGGACCGGTTGATTGAAATTACCGAAGAATTGGAAGAAGCCGGCTTACAGGGCGGGACGGTCCGGATCAGCCGGCGCAAATCCCCGACGTATGGTGTTCTCGCACGTCAGCCGTTGAACCATGAATTGTTCCAGATACCCGTCCCCTCCGGCCTTGACGCCTACCCCTGACAAGCGATGCCCGCCAAAGGGTTGTCGTCCGACCAGCGAACCGGTAATGGGACGGTTAATGTAAAAATTTCCCACGTCGAACGCTTCACGAGTCCGCTGAATATTCGATGGGCTTCGGGAGTAGATCCCGCCGGTCAACGCAAACTCGGATTGCATGGCGACGCGCAGGGCTTCCGTGAACGTGGCGCAGCGGAGCACGGCAACCACGGGGCCGAAAATCTCTTCTCGCGCCAGTCGATGGTGCGGCTGGATTCCGGTCACGACGACCGGACCCTGGAACCATCCCTCACCGGTCATCTTTCGGTCCAGCAGGACCGTCCCTTCTTGCCCGGCGATATCCACGTACGTCCGAACTTTCAGGAGGGCGCGTTCGTCGATCATCGGACCCATGTGATGGGCCGGATTTTCCGGTGGACCGACACGTACGCTTTGCGCCGCTTGTGTCAACCGGGCGACAAACTCATCATACACCGGTTCCAGCACGATGACCCGGGAACAGGCAGAGCATTTTTGTCCCTGATACCCGGTGAAAGACGACAGGACTCCACTGACGGCTTCATCCAGATCCGCGGTGTCATCGACGATGATGGCGTTCTTTCCACCCATTTCCGCAATGACGTGTTTGACGTGGGATTGGCCGGGCATCACTTGCGCGGCCTGTTGGATGATTTGCAGTCCGGCTTCTTTTGATCCGGTAAAGGCAATGACGTGGATACGGGGATGGGCGATGAGGGCTTGTCCCACGTCAGGCCCGCCCGGGAGGAGGCGCAACACACCTTCAGGAAGTCCGGCTTCCTTATAGAGCTCAAACAAGAGGTACCCCATCATGGGTGAGCGTTCCGAGGGCTTGAACAACACGGTGTTGCCCGTGACCAGGGCCGCCGAGACCATCCCCGTCGGAATGGCTAACGAAAAATTCCATGGAGAAATGATCACGGCCACCCCGCGTGGCAGCCATTCGAGGTGGTTCATTTCACCCGGTTCCTGCCCCAGGAGTTGCGGACGTCCCAAGTGGCGCATGTGGCGGGCGTAGAATTCGAGAAAATCTATGGCCTCCGCTACGTCGGCATCCGCTTCGCGCCATGGTTTGCCGGTTTCAAGAATTTCCCAGGCAGCCAGGTCAAACCGGCGCTGCCTCATGCGTTCCGCCACGGCGCGGAGGTAATCGGCGCGCGTGCCGGCAGGCGTGGTGCGCCAGGCTTTCAACGCTTCAAGCGAGTTCTGAATCACAGGTTCCACTTCTGCGGGGGAATAACAGGGAATCCGGGTAATGACTTCGTCCGGCCGGCTGGGATTGGTCGACACCAGTTCGTCTTTCAGTTGTCCGATGGGGTCCGGAACCGGGAAAGACGGTGACTGCCCGAGTCGTTGTTTGACCCGCTCAATGGCTTGCACCATCGCGTGACGTGAAGGTTCGCGTGAGAAATCCGTGTGCGGTTCATTGTGAAAACGTGAGTTTGTGTTCTGTTGAGAAAGAGCGTCTGCTTGGGCAACCGTTGCCTCCGGTGGGGCGAGTAAGACCTCAAGTGGCGTGTCCCGTTTTCGCTGTTGAGAGAGAAAGGATTCGTTGGAGGTGTTTTCCAGCAGCCGTCGAACGAGGTAGGCCATCCCGGGCAGGAGTTTTCCGATTGGCGCGTACACTCTCACGCGGCGCCCGTATCGGACAATGGCGCGTTGCAATGAATCAGCCATGCCGTACAACGACTGATATTCGCAGGTTTCCGGGGAGAGATCTTGGGCTTGTGCAACGGCCTCGGCATGAGCCAGACTTCGCAAGTTATGGGTGCCGAAGGCCAGACGCAGCAGTGACTGGTGAGCCAGTAACGTGTTGCTGAGATATTCAAAGTTGGCGTCCGTTTCGGTTTTCCTTTTCAACACGGGAACAGGCCAGCCCCGTTGCGTGTTGAGAATGCTTTCCGCGTCCCAGTACGCGCCTTTGACCAAGCGAATGCTGACGGGTGTGCCGCGTTGCCGCACCCAATCCACAAGACGATCCAGTGTGCGGTCGGCATCCAGAAGATACGCCTGGAGGGCAATGCCCGCCCACGGATAGTTCCGATACGCGGGCTCGGAGAAGATTCGCATAAAAATTTCGTAAGTCAGATCCTTGAGTTCATAGTGTTCCATGTCAAACGTCAGAGACGCCGGTAGTTGCAATGCCAAATCCAGTATGGGCCGAAGCCGGGAAGCCACGCCTTCAAAACTCCCGCCGGGATCGGCCGGGTCCAACTGTGAATACAGAGCGGAAATCTTTACCGACAGGTTTGCACGTGGAATCAATCCGAGGTGATCACGTTCGAGTAGTGATCGGCCCGGCCAGGCTCGAGCCTGTTCATCGTATTCGCGAAGGACATCCAAACACCGATCCCGGTACTGGTCGGCTTCCGCTTCGCTGACAGTGGTTTCACCCAACAGGTCGATAGACGCGGAACGTCCCGATTGCCACAGGTGCTTCAAGACCGGCATCGCGTGGTGGATGGAATCTCCGGCGATAAATGTGTAAGCCATGCGCGTGAATTGCCTGCGCAGCAGGAGTGCTCCGACGTGGGCGCCGATCCAGGTGGCGGGAAGTTTTTGCAGGGACCATTTGATGCCTTGGGGAAGAATGGGCGTGTGGCCGAAGTATTCTCCAAGGAGCCGGGTAAACTGCTCATCCGTTTTAAGAGTGGGCAGCACGTCCACAAAGCGGAAAAGCTGGACCTTGAATTCCTCATCCTGCATGCTCCAGTCCATGAGGAGATCATTCCACCAGCGTTGACTCAGGACCGCCGGGGTGCCGGCTTTACAGTGCTCGGCCAACGTGAGGCCGATATGCCGAATGGAGGGTTCGAGGAACTGTTCCGCGTGCATGACAGTCTCCTCCCTACATTGTACTCCTTTCCCCATTGGCAAGCACGTTCACTCGCCTTGGCATGGCTTTACGCGGCGGCCGGTGATGTTGCCGTTGGGTCCCAGGTTATTCACGAAGGTGCCCGAGAGAAGTTGGTCTCTTTCACCAAACAGAAGGCTTTCTTCCTGCACGATTCCTCGCGGAAATTCCCATCTGATGTAGACTGTGTCTCCTTGCACGCGGATCATGGCTGGTTGGGGATCCATCCGGTGGTATTGCGAGGGGGGAGGGTAGACCATGATTGTTTTATGGTCGCCATGGTTCTGATGATTATGAATAAGCCATTGCCACGTCCCACATAAGCGTCGAAGACCCTGTTCATTTTTTCGATCGTTGTTCCATTCTCGGATCGCCTGCCACGTTGTCCATGCCTGCCGTTCGTTTCTGACCTGTAAATGCAAAAGGCCGGCCCTGGCGTGTGCCGTGGCTATCGGCAGAAAGGATTGCCGGATAAATCGGTTGATGGATGGAGCAGGATCAGGTGCCTCGTGCCGGTTATCCCAGGAATCCCGTAATCGTTTCCGCACTCCTTCCGCTCCTTGGGTTTGTGCCAGTGTCAACCAGCTATCCGGGGTGCCGGTCCAGTCCGGGTATTGTTCATGGAGGAATTGCGTGAAGACGGCATCGTAGGGAGAGAGAGGTTGTGTGGATGGCGCCGGAGGCTGCAATTGGGCGATAGCCTTGACCAAGGCCAAGAGATCGGGAACGTCCGGTTGGGTTTGTCTGAGCCACTCGATCTGCCGTTGTTGTTGCTCGAGAATCGATTGAATCATGGCGGTCTTCCCCTGAGCGAGGGCTCTCAGGAGGTCATGGGTGAGATGCCACGTCGCGAGGTTTGTCACAAAAGGTGACAGGTGCTGCGTCAGCTCCTTCGGGAGGGGTAGGGTAGTTCGCCTGTGTTGCAGCAATCCTCTGGATAATTCGAGGGAAGGACCGAACGTTTTCAGGAAAAAAGCCGTGGCGGCTTTATCGGAAGCAACAACCCGAGGATCTTTGTCTTGCATAAAATCTGCAAAATCGGCCGCCGAAAGAACGTGCGGCCATGCCAGAAAAACCAGGATAAGTAACGCTTGACCCATCGCGTAGCGACCTAAGCTTGGCCGGTTGAAGCCCACGCGAGGAACGTTCGGAATGCCATTGGGGATGCACACATGTTCAGGTGCGCTGTGGTTTCTTTTGAGCCGCGAAAATGCGTTAAACGGGCAATTGTTTTTTGAGAAAAGCGATGGTGTCGTCCCAAGCTTGCTTGGCCGAGGATTCATTGTAGAGGTCAGGCTGCACTTGGTCGCAAAATCCAATGCCCGTGCCGGGATATTGACGTATTTCTACGGTCTTTCCCGCTTCCTGTGCGACTTTCGTGATTTGTGCGAGTTCATCGGGAGTCGCGGCATTGTCCGTTTCAGCCGCATGGTAGAGGAGCGGGCAATACATGTTCTTGATTGAATCCAGCGGGTCGGGAAGTTTTCCGTAAAAGGAGACGGCTGCGCGTAACCGCTTCCGTTTGAGGGCAAAAAGTAGGGCTAAGGTGCCGCCCAAGCCTAACCCGACCGCGGCATGCGCGTTCCGCACGGTAAACTCCAGGTTCGGGTCTTCGGAGAGATTCGCATTCAAGAATTCGCATGAGGCATTAATGTCCTGCAAGGCCATGGTGAGATCGATTCTTTCTGCAAGAGCGTCGGCCACCTCGGCGTTGGCCGTAACCATGCCGCCCTGCCGGCCGTATACGTTCGGAAGCATGACCACGTATCCCTCACAGGCCAGACGCATGGCCAAATCTTTCACGTCCGGTGTCAATCCCCATTTGTCATGGAGCAGGATGACGCAAGGGAATTTCCCTTTTTCCTGTGGCCAAAATTGAAACCCTTGAACCTGATGCTCTTTGGGGATTTTGGTGGCGGCATAGGGGTCGACCATCTGGTCTTTATGCGTATCGAAAACGCCTTTGCTGGAAAAGCGGACGGCTCGATACCCGATTTGCTGTGCCGTATACGGTGTGACGTGTTCGGACATGATGCATTTCCCCGGGGGGTGACGTTTGAATCGGCGGATTGCGTTGTGCAAATCCAACCTATCCAAACCTGGCTTGACCTGCCCGGACTATATCGACCGGATTGAAGTGCTGTCAACGAAATCGGGAAATGTCGCGGGCTAGGAAGCGTGAAAAGACAATTCGGCGAGTTCGGCGGTTTCGATCCCTGCGCGGACCATGTCTTGGATCGGCAGCGCGTTTTCGGCTTGTTGAATGACGTCGGGCCGGCAGCGCGTATTCGGATGAGGCGGGACAAACAACGTACAGCAATCCTGGTCCGGTTCGATGGACGTTTGAAAGGTCCCGATTTGCTCCGCTTCATTTGTAATTTCGATTTTGTCCATCCCGATTAAAGGACGAAGAATGGGCAGGTGAGCCACCTGGCTTACGATCTGGAGGTTTTCTGCGGTTTGGGAAGCCACCTGGCCCAGACTGTCGCCGGTGACCAAGCCCCAGCAATGTTCTTTTTCGGCCAGTTGCTCTGCAATTCTCATCATCATCCGCCGGTACAGGACCACGCGAATCGGAGCGGGAGAGCCGAGTACGATTTGTCGCTGAATGTCTCCGAACGGAATGAGATATAAGCGGGCTGCCAGTTGATAGCGTGTGAGCAGGGAGACGAGGTCTCGGACTTTTTCTTCGGAGGTTCGCGAGAGATAAGGCCGGCCGTGGAAATGCGCGAAGACGACCTTACAGCCCCGTTTCATCATCCGGTAGGCGGCGACCGGTGAATCGATGCCGCCCGAGATGAGACACAGGACGTTGCGGCTGATACCCGTGGGGAGCCCTCCCGGCCCCGGGTATTTGACGAGCGAATAGTACGCGGTGTGATCGACGATTTCCACGACCACGTTGACGTCGGCTCCGTTCAGGCGTACGCGCTTCCCGGTCGCGGCGCACACGTGGGCGCCTATTTCCCGGTTCAGTTCGACGGAGGTCTTGACAAACCGTTTGTCCGCGCGCTTGGTCGTGACGCGAAAGGTTTCATACGGGATTGATCGAAGAGCGGTTTCAATAGCTTTGCAGAGCGGCGTGATATCCGGCACTGTGTAGTCGATCGGCAGGGAATGGGCCAGGGAATAATTCGCCACCCCGAACGTATGGCGGATGCGATCCTGTACGTCCGCCCATGAAGATTCGTCCGTGAAGGTGATCCGGATACGACCGGAAAGCGATTTGACTTCGGTGACGTCCGTCTTTTTAAGGGAGTTTTGGAGGTGCTGAATCAATCGTTGTTCAAAAAATCCCCGGTTGCGGCCCTTGAGCGCCAACTCGTGATAGTGGACCAGGGCATAGGGCATTACCCTTCAGCCTCCAGAAACCGTTCGGCATCCATCGCGGCCATGCAGCCGGTGCCCGCCGCCGTGATCGCTTGACGATAGTGCGGATCCTGAACGTCGCCGGCAGCGAACACACCGGGCACGTTGGTTGCCGTCCCATGCGACGTTTGAATGTACCCGTTGGCATCAGTCTCGATTTGTCCCCTGAAAAGTTGAGTGTTCGGCGTATGCCCGATGGCCACGAAGACGCCCTTGCAATCCAGCGTCGCCATGTCATTGGTGACGACGTCCCGCAGGCGAAGACCAGTGACCACGTCGTCGCCTAGGACTTCTTCCACCATGGAATTCCAGCGGAACGAGATCTTGTCATTCTTTATGGCCTTGTCCTGCATGATCTTGGACGCGCGAAGTTTGTCTCGACGATGAACGATGGTCACGTGGGAGGCGAATTTCGTCAAAAACGTGGCTTCCTCCATCGCACTGTCGCCGCCACCGATGACGACAATAGGTTGGCCTCGGAAGAAAAAACCGTCACAGGTAGCGCACGTCGAAACCCCATGGCCAAGGAGCCGGCTTTCCGAATCCAGGCCCAAAAGGTTGGCCGACGCACCGGTGGAAATAATCAGCGACCGGGTCTGTATGGTTTCTTCGTCGTTGATCGTGACGGTAAAAGGCCTGCGGCTCAGGTCGACCTTGGTCACGTCGGCCGTCTGAAACGCCGTGCCGAAGCGTTCCGCCTGGGCCCGCATGTCCTGAATCAGTTGCGGCCCCATAATTCCCTGGGGAAACCCGGGAAAATTTTCCACGTCGGTCGTCAACGTGAGTTGCCCGCCGGCTTGCGAGCCTTCGATCATGAGTGGCGCAAGATTGGCCCGAGCCGTGTAAACGGCGGCCGTGAGTCCGGCAGGACCCGATCCGATAATGACAACGTTGTGCATGTCGTTCTATCCTTCGTGCGAAATGAGAATATGGTCAGGCGTGACGCAGCTTGCCTGAACGTTACGGCGTGGCCGCTTCTTGAAGAAACTCCCGATAGAGTTGTCGTACCCTTGGCCGGAGCCGGGCAATCGGCAACGTGCCGTTCAGGACATAATCCGCGAAACGACGTTTGGTCCGCAAGGGCAGTTGCCCTCGA
Organism: Nitrospira sp. SB0662_bin_26; assembly: GCA_009840285.1. Lineage (GTDB taxonomy): Bacteria > Nitrospirota > Nitrospiria > Nitrospirales > UBA8639 > Bin75. The sequence goes on along the minus strand of VXOF01000098.1, from coordinate 7,995 downwards.
ATGCGTCCCAATGCCTCCTTTCTTGTGAGACCGTCCCGTTGCCGGGCTCGTTGAATTTGTATGGGCTGGTTGGCGGTCACCACGATGATCCGATCCATTCGTTCATGTGCCCGCGCTTCGATCAGGAGTGCCGCATCATAAATGATTACGGCATTTGGATGTTGCCTGGCGATGGCGTTGGTTTGCCGGACCTGTTCGCGTGCCACGCGAGGATGCACGATGCGATTCAGGACCGACAGTTTCCGGGGATGATGAAAAACCAGATTGGCCAAGGCGGTCCGGTCCAACGTCCGGTCGGCTTGAAGCACCCGGGACCCGAAGGTTTTGACAATCTCTTTCCAGGCCGTTTTGCCCGGCGCCACCACGGTGCGGGCCAATTGGTCGGCTTGAATCACGAACGCGCCGCATTCATGAAACAGGCCAGCCACCGTTGTTTTGCCCGAAGCGAGCCCGCCTGTGATGCCTACTACGATCATTCTATTGTCCAGTATAGGAAATTTTTCCGATCTCCGAAAGTCCTCAGCTTGACCGGGAAACGGCTCTTCCTGTATGTCCGCTCTGTGTCGAAGTCCCGGATGAGTCAGAGATGGAAAAAGACGACATGCAGTCAATAATAAGGAACTGAACCCGATGACGAGGTTTTGGGTGAAAGCCGTTATGGCGATCGGTGTCTGGCTCGCGTTGTGTGGCTCGAGCGTCTTGTTTGCTCAAGAGCAGGGCAACTCTCGTGAAGGATCAATCTGGAACGTAGCCCTGGACGGGTCCGGACATTTCACGTCCATTCAAGAGGCCATCGATCAAGCGCAGGATGGGGATACCGTCTTCATCCGGACCGGGCGCTATGCCGAGGACGTCACGGTCCACAGCAAAGAAGGGCTGAAGGTCATTGGCGAAGGTCCCGAAAAAGTCTTTCTCGCGGGGCTGAAACGGGTCGGCACGCTGCATATCGGCAAATGGCCTTATGGGGCCACGAACGTGGAAATTCGCGGATTGACCGTTCAGCAACACGGCGGGTTGGGCGTCGGCATTTTCAATGGTTCAGGCGTGACCCTCAAGCATCTCACAGTCAATGGCTTTGTCTTCGGCCAACAAGTTCAAAACGTGCGCATCGAGGATTGCGTGATAGGCGGCAGCGAAACCACGGGCATCGCGTTTGCGGATTCTCAGGCCACCCTGATCGACAACCTGATTCACGATAATGACCATGGCGTGTCGGTCGGAGGAACCTCGATCGTGCGTCTGGAGCGGAACGTCATTACGCGAAGCTTGTTTGAAGCGGTCCTGGTGGCCGATCAAGGTAACGCCACGCTGATTCAGAATACCCTTGTCGGCAATCGGGGCGGGGTCAAGTTTCAGGACGAGGCAACGGGCAGGGTTGCCGGTAATATTATTGATCAAGCCCGAGTGGGCGTCGCATGGTCAGTCAAGAACAAGGTCGCCGTCTCGCATAACGGATTATATCAGATTCATGTGAAGTATCAGGTCGATGGCCAAACCACGTCTTCCGAGTCCCAGGCCTTTTCGGACGTGTACGTTGCCCCCAAGTTTGTCGCGCCTGATCGTGGAGATTATCGATTGCAGGCCGACTCGCCCTTGCAGCACGTTGGTGGGTTTCCTTTTCTTGGCGCCTTTGGTCCCGTGTCCGAGTAGCAAAGACAACGTTCAGGCCTGGCTTCGTGAATCGTTGATCCTCAGACCGGCCATTGTTCTTCACGCCACGCCATATCCCAAAACATCCATTCATAGCGCGAACTGATCAAAAATGCTTCACGCATCTGCTCCTTTTCGGCCCTGCCGGCCCGTGTGGCTTCTCTATCAACCAGAGCGCGCATCCATCGGGTAACCTCGGCGAATTCCGGCGATCCGTACAGCAGTAACCAATTCCGATAGGGATGCCTGGATGAGGGTGGGCCTTTTCGCAACAGGTGCCGGCCCACCGCACAATAGATCCAGGCGCAGGGAAGGGCCACGACCGTCAATTCGGCCAAGGTGCCGGTTTGGGCCGTGCTGCGCATGTGCCGGCAGTAGGCGTAGTTTGTGGGGGCGAGGGGTGTGTTTCGCATGTCCGCGGCCGTCAGCTTCCATTGCTTGCCGTAGGTTTCATGCAGCCCGCGTTCGACCACGATGGTTTCCTCAACGAGTTTGGCGAAGCGAAGCGCCGTATCAGGGTCTTGGGCCTTTTGCGCGCCCAAGGCGAATATGCGAGCGAGTTCTTCGAGATACCGGGCATCCTGCAGGATATAATACCGGAACTTGCGTTGGGGGAGGGTACCTTTGCCGAGGGCCTTCACGAAGGGATGTTTGAATTGCGCGTCCCAGATCGGTTTCGCCAATTGGTGCAAACGTTCCGTAAAACTCACGAATCAGTCCTCCTCATGGATTCAGCAAAATAGCCGCGCCGGCCAAAGTGTACTCGATTGAGCCTAGGGAGGCAAAATGTTGTCCCCATTCAGCGAGCAGGTTGGATGAGGTTCCTGCCGGGTTGAGCCAGGGTTGTCACTATACGTGACGTTCATTCAACCGGCGGGTTCGGATGCCAGGAACTGCAGGATGGCGGCATTGACGAAGTCGGGGTTTTCCCATTGGAGGAGGTGCCCGGAATTCGGCGCCAGGAGGAACGAACTGCCGGGAATGGTCGTTTGCAGGGTTTGTCCTACCGAAGGGGAAAAGACCCGGTCAGAGGCTCCCCACAGAATGAGCGTGGAGTGTGCAACGTCTGTCAGGTGTGGGGCAAACGTCGCTTCCCATTCCGGGATCTGGTCCAGTTGGGAATACATGGCTTCGAAGAAGCCGGGCTGGAAGCGCAGGCGGTGAACCCGTTCCACGACCATCGAAGAAATCAAGGCGTGGTTGTGAATGATTTCTTGCAGAATCAGTTTGATGGACCATCGGCCGGTTATCCGACTTCCCAGTTTCGACAGCCAGAGTGGCGGCCGGTGCGTGATGAACCGCCTGGTTCTCGACGATTGCATGTTGTCGAGGAGGTTGGCGGGAAATCCCCCGATGAGCACGAGGCTCGTGACGCGGTCCGGATGTTCCAGGCTCATGCCCATGGCGATGCCGGCGCCCATGGAACTGCCGATCAACGTGGCTTGTTGAACGTGGAGGGTATCCATAAACGTGCGGAAGGTATCGAGGAGAAAGGTCGGAGAATATTGACATTCGGGTTTCTCTGACAGGCCCGAGCCCAACATGTCGGGCGTAATGACCCGGTACGACCGTGCGAGCGCGGTCTGTTGGTGTTCCCAATGCCACATGGAGCCTCCCAGCCCGTGAATCAGGATGACGGGCGGGCCTTCCCCGTGGTCCAGGTAGGCCACGCGATGGCCGTTGACGGTCGCGGCATGAACGGCGTGTCGATGGAGCAGGTCAACGTGGGAGGGTATGCGGAACGAAGCAGGGTCGCGAGGTGTCACCACCATAGCAGAACACGGCGGTTGCGTTGAGCCATTCTGTCCGTCTGGGCCAGCGATCGTTGGCCCCGCTTTATTCGAGCCGGATCAGGGTTTCTTCGGAATTGACGAGGTCGCCTTCACTGACGTAGATGGCCTTCACCGTCCCTTCGATCGGTGCCGTAACCTGATTTTCCATTTTCATCGCCTCAATCACGATGACCGGCTCGTCGGCGGCGACCGTGGCGCCTTCCGCGACTAGGATTTTTACCACGCGGCCCGGCATGGGAGTCGTGACGTCTCCCGGACCACTGGGTTTGGGCCGCTCTCCTTTGGCGGCGTCGCTCCTGGTGTCGGTTGAGACGGGTGCATCCGGTCCGCTGGCCAGCACTTCCTGCAACGGTTCGAGGAAGATTTCCTCGAGTTTGTCATCGACCTTGATATAGTACGGTTTCTTCCCGTCGACCGTTCGTCCGGAGCCTGAAATCCGCACGTGATACGATTCCCCGTGAAGCGTGACGTTGAATTCCATCGGCGCCAGATGAAGTCCTTGTTGCCCGCCGCCCCGTCCTCCTTCCGGCAGTGGCTCAAGAGGTTCGGGCCGCAGATCTCCGCTTGCCCTCTCGTGGAGGAACTGTAACGCCACCGACGGGAACAGGGTATATGACAACACGTCTTCCTCGGAGACGTCATGCTCGCTCAGTTCCTTGGCGGCTTCCTGTAATTCAGGGGCAAGGTTGTCCGCCGGTCTGTTTGAAATGGGGGCGTCGTCGGCTATGGCTTTTTGTTGCGTGGCAGAATACAGTGACCCCGGCGGTTCGCCGTAGAGGCCCAAAAAATAATTCTTGGCTTCGTTGGTAATGACCTTGTACCGTTCTCCGGTTATCACGTTGAGCGTGGCTTGCGTGCCGACGATTTGACTGGTGGGCGTCACCAGTGGCGGGTAGCCCATATCTTTGCGAACCAGCGGGATTTCTTCCAGCACTTCCTTCATTTTCTCGATGGCATTTTGTTCCGCCAGTTGGGACGCCAGGTTCGAAATCATGCCACCCGGCACCTGTGACAACAATACGTCGGTATCGACCCCCGTGTAATCGCTTTCAAATTGGTGATACTTCTTTCTTGCTTCTCGCAGTTGTGACGTGATGGGCGCGAACTTCGACAGATCCAATCCCGTGTCATACGGCGTTTTTCTGAGGGCTGCGATGAAGGTTTCCGTGGGAGGATGGGACGTGCCTCCCGCAAGCGGCGACAGGGCCGTATCCAGAACGTCGAGTCCTCCAAGAACCGCCATCAGTGACGACATCGAGGCCATACCCGACGTATAGTGCGTATGGAGATGGACGGGAACGCGCACCGCCGCCTTCAATCGTTTGACGAGCGCATAGGCTTCAAAAGGCGGTAAGAGGCCGGCCATATCCTTGATGCAGATGCTGTCGGTGCCGAGATCTTCGAGTCGTTTGGCTTGTTCCACGAAGTGATGCAGGCTATGCACCGGGCTGACTGTATAGCAAATCGTGGCTTGCACGTGTTTGTTGCATTGCCGGACGACCCTGATGGCGGATTGCAGATTGCGAATGTCGTTCAGGGCGTCGAAAATGCGAAACACGTCGATGCCGTGTTCCGCGGATTTGACGATGAACTGTTCCAGGACGTCGTCGGCGTAATGCCGGTACCCGACGAGGTTTTGCCCTCGGAGCAGCATTTGCAGCCTGGTGTTCGGTGCGGCTTGCCGAAAGGCTTTCAAGCGTTCCCATGGATCCTCTTTCAGAAATCGCAGGCAGGCGTCGAACGTGGCTCCTCCCCAGACTTCCAGGGACCAGAGCCCCACCGCGTCCAGTTGTTCCGCCGTCGGAATCAGGTCTTCCGTGCGCATGCGTGTCGCCAGCAACGATTGATGGCCGTCGCGCAGGGACACGTCCGTGAGGTGAATTTTTCTTCCCGGGGAGGCTTCCAGTTCGAACGTTTCCGGACGTTTACTTTTCCGTCGCTTTTTGGGTGAAGCGCGTCTTTTGAACTTGTCCCAGAATGTCGGTTTCTTTGCCATAGGGTGCCTTTACGCTGACGATGCCCGTTGCCGTTGAGGCATTACAGTCCTTCATATGCCGCAATGGCGGCAGCGAGCGTCACTACAAGATCTTCCGAAACCAACTCATGTTCGTACTCATACAGATCCGGGTGTGAGTCGAGGTACGACGTGTCGAATGTTCCGTTCCGGAAATCGAATTCTTCCATAATGTTCTTCAAAAAGGGAATAGTCGTTTTGACCCCCCGCAACAAAAATTCCTCCAGCGAGCGGTGCGTCCGCCGAACGGCTTCGTCCCATGTCCGGCCCTGGACCGTCATTTTGGCCAACAGCGCGTCATAGTATGGAGGAACGGTATAGTCCTTGTAGACGACGCCATCGATCCGCACCCCGATTCCGCCGGGAGACAGGTACGCCGTGATTTTCCCCGATGAAGGACGAAACCCGTTCTGCGGGTCTTCGGCGTTGATCCGGCATTGAATCGCGTAACCTTGAAGGTTCACTTCGTGCTGCGCGTACATGAGCGGCCGTCCTGCGGCGATCCAGATTTGGGCCTGCACGATGTCGATGGTCGTAATCGCTTCCGTGACCGTATGTTCCACCTGAATCCTGGGATTCATCTCCATGAAGTAGTATCGGCCATCCTGATCCAACAGGAATTCAACGGTGCCGGCGTTTTCAAACTCCGCGGCATGAGCCAAGGCAATAGCGGCATCGCCCATTTGATTCCTGAGTTCCGGGGTCAAGATCAAGGATGGGGCGATCTCGATGATTTTTTGGTGGCGACGTTGGATTGAACAATCGCGTTCGCCCAGATGGATGACCTGTCCGTCCTTGTCCGCCAGAAGCTGAAATTCAATATGATGGGGTCGCTCAACGTACTTTTCAAGAAAAAGATCGGCATTGCCGAAAGCCGCCTGTGCTTCCCGGGCCCCGGACTCCATGGCTTCTTTCAGTTCTTCATCGGAACGGACCACTCGAAGTCCACGGCCCCCTCCACCGGCACTGGCCTTGACCATCACGGGATAGCCGGCGGACCGGGCAAAGTTCAGCCCATCTTCGACGCTCTGGATACAGCCTTCCGTGCCCGGAACAACGGGGACGCCGATTCGTTTGGCCAGTTCTCTGGCTTGTACTTTATCACCCAGCAGTTCCAGGGCCTCGGGTGACGGTCCGATAAACGTGATTCCCGCCTCTCGACAGAAATGCGCGAACTGGGCATTTTCCGCCAGGAACCCGTAACCGGGATGAATGGCGTCGGCTTTGATGCGTTTGGCCAAGTTGACGATGCCTTGGGGGTCAAGGAATCCCTGGACCGGACCGGGGCCTACCAGATAGGCTTCATGGGCTTTCTTGACGTAAATCGCCGTGGCTTCGCATTCGGCATAGATTGCAGCGGTGGCGATATCGAGTTCGCGACAGGCCCGGATGACCCGCATGGCGATCTCACCACGATTGGCAACGAGGATTTTTTTGAACATGGCCTGCCCTGAAGGTTCTCCGAAAAAAGGGTCGTTCCTTTGGTTGACTCAGCAAATCGTGCCAAATCGTTCCTGGGCCATGAATCTCCGGAGAGAGCATCGAGGTTCGTTGGGCGAGGGGCTATGTATCATGGATGGTCGGGGTCCTTCAAGAGAGTGCCCGGCGTGTGCCGCCGTCACTCGGGCTTATTCCCCTTTGAGCGGGTAATACTTGATGACTGAACTGGTCTTGTCCTGGAACAGACCGCTGGCGCCGACTTTGATGGCTCGTTGTCCTTGAGGCGACAGCACGTATTCGAGAAAAGCCAGGGCTACCGGAGAGGCATTGGGATTCATGACGAAGACCACCGGCCGGCGAATGGGATAGGTGCCGTCCAGGACCGTTTGGTATTCGGGTTCGATGTCATCAACGAACAGGAGGGTCACGCCGTACCCATCTTTCCGCGCTTGCAAAGCGGGTCCCATCGAGACGTAGGAAATGGAATAGATGTCGCCATTGATGGCCTTGAAGGTTTCATTTTCTTTTTCGACGACTTTTGCCCGGATGCCTTTGTGGTTTTCAAGGCCGAGGAATTTCTCGAATGGTTGGCGGATATTTTGATTCCAGGTCCGGTGAATCAACGAAATTCTGGCTTCCGGGCCCTCCTCGTACACTTGCGACCAGAATTTTATTTCGCCGGAGAAAATTTTTGCCAATTCTTCCCGCGTGATGTCTTCAATGGCATTGGAAAAATTCGTCACGACGGCGATGCCGTCCCAGGCCACGGTGGTTGAGGGAAGATCGTTTTCCGCTTGACCCGTCACGGCGATGTCCGCTCCATTTTCCCGAACCTCTTCGACGGGCCGGGCGTTCTGGTGCCAGAAGAAATCAATCGAGGTTTTCGGATGCGATGCTTCAAAGTTTTTTGCCAAGGCCTCGATCGCGTACCGTTCCGGCCCATTCCCCACGATTAACGCGGACCCGGTCAGTTCCTCGGCGGCGCCAAGCGTCGGCCACCCGAACGGCAGCAAGGCTATCAGGCAGCATGCCGCCAGGGCGTTGATTTTCGGCAACCTGGTATTTTTTTGAACGAGTTGCATGGAAGGTCTCTTATTC
>VXOF01000040.1 GCA_009840285.1 Nitrospira sp. SB0662_bin_26 | reverse complement strand
GAAGGCCGTGAGATGGTCGAGATTCCCGAAGGCCCCTTTACCATGGGGAATGATCAGGGGGATCCCGATGAAGCACCGGCTCATCCGGTATACGTGCGAACGTATTTCATCGATTTGAAGGAAGTCACCCAGTCGGAATACGCGCGTTTCGTCAAGATGACCAAGCGGGAGCAACCTCAGGTGCCGGTCTTCGAAGAAGACATTGCGAAACTCGTTGACCCGGACTTTCCCGTCGTGGGGATCGGCTGGAACGACGCCTTCGGGTATTGCCGGTGGGCCGGGAAACGATTGCCGACCGAAGCTGAATGGGAGAAGGCCGCTCGCGGTGAAGGGCGGCGACTCTATCCTTGGGGGAATGAATTCAGCTACATGGTTTCCAATATTGACGGGGAAGAAGACGGGTTCAAATATTTGTCGCCGGTCGGGTCTTTTGAGGGCGGGCGGAGTCCGTATGGGGTGTACGACATGACGGGCAACGTGGCGGAATGGGTGGCGGATACCTATGACGACCAATATTATCAGAATTCGCCGTTTCGCGATCCTCCAGGTCCGGACAGTACGGAATTCAAGGTCATTCGCGGCGGGACCTGGCGCGATTCCAAACTCAACGCGAGATTGACCAAACGGTTTTCAGCCAAAATGTGGCGAACCGACGCGACAATCGGCTTCCGGTGCGCCCAGAACGTCGAGGCCGTCGAACAAGCATCCTGACGGTCTTGGAGCGGGGCCTATCGAGGTTGCGGGACCATGGACGGGAGACTGAAACTGATCCTGCTTGCCGTGATCTTATTCATGGTGGGCATGCCGGTGTCGGGCATTCTGCGCGGGACCAAGGCTCCGCCGCCTGACCCCGAACTTGCGGAAGTCGTCAAACCCTTTCAGGAGACCGGCGATTCTCTGTCCGACCCATCCCAACCGATTCTCCCTGAAGACATGGTGTTCATTCCTCCCGGACAGTTCGTTCAGGGGACCAGCCAGGGCGGGTTCAATGAACGCCCCGAACGTCTCGTGACCCTTGACGGATTCTGGATCGACCGGTATGAGGTCACGAATCATCACTATCTCCAGTTTGTCGAACAGACCGGACACCGCAAACCGGGCCCGCCGTCCCGCTATGCCAAACGGTTGGCCCAATTGCGCGGGCCCAACCAGCCGGTGGCTTACGTCTCCTGGCATGATGCCGATGCGTATTGCAAATGGAGGGGGAAACGCCTGCCCGGGGAGGCGGAATGGGAAAAGGCCATGCGGGGGATTGACGGCCGGTTATGGCCCTGGGGCAATTCTCCGCGAATCCACAAGGCTAATCTGGGAGGGGTGGAGGACGGCTATGAAGCCACGGCGTCCGTAGGCTCGTTCCCATTGGATCGAAGCCCGTATGGCGTGCACGACGGCTTTGGAAACCTGATGGAATGGACCCATGATTGGTATGAAGAGCAAGCTCGTCATCCCAATGATCCGGAACCCGAAGAAGCGAATTTTGCCGATCGTGGAGGGTATAAGACCTTGCGCGGCGCCGGATATACCAGTTATGGCAACGATTTGAGGATTACAGCCCGGAGTTTCATGGTTCCCGACTTTCGCGACGAAACCATAGGCTTCCGCTGTGTGGCTTCGGAGCAAAAACCGCCGGCTCGGACGCTGGCTGCCCGTCCGGGGGAATAGCGACCATCTGATTTTTTGTGATAGCGGGATGCAGGGCAAGGCGTCCTGCAACGAAATCCGAGACATATCAAACTAGATAGTCAAGAGTTGAGCGAGGCCACAACACCGCCATGCGCCCGATAGTGCAATAAATCAGATGGTCCTGAGCGAAGTTTAGAGAAAGTCGAAGTAATACAGGATCAGAAAGACGGCCAAAAGAATATTGACAACCATCCCGGCCAACACTATAATGTCGAACAATTTTGCATTATTGCGCATTGTCATACCATATACACGAACAATGGTTGTTGAGTATCACATCTCGAAGAAATGTGTCAAGAGTATAATTTATTAAGGTTAAACATCTAGAAGGAAAATCAAGATGGCAAAAAGTGATCCGCTTCCAATCAAGCTGGGCAAGGCGATTTTCTATGTGACCTGTGCCGTGAGCTTGTGGTTCTTTTATTGGTTTGCCGGCGTACAATGCCCTTGTTGAAGAAGGGAACTGAAGGGGAGGAGTTTCTATGCAAACCGTTCTGTACCTCATTATTTCGATCGTGATTTCCGTGGCATATTTTCAGTTCATCGACTGGATTCTGATGGATATGCAGGGGTTGGATTATTTCTACATTCTGAGGTAAGCAACATTAGTCGTCATTCTGAAAAGGACAACTATAAAGGATTATTGTTCTTTGAATAATTTCAAAGAAAGAAGGAGGTTGGTCATGGGTCGCCTCACGAGTGGACGGGCCGGAAAGAAATTTCTGGCGGTCACCGGTCTTTTTGCAATGGGAGTCATGTTGTTGCTCCCGATTTTTGTGGCACTGCCGGCGTTGGCCGGTGGGGGTGCTCCCGCAGCAGGCGGGCCGCCTCCGGATGTCGTAGCCGCCCAGGAAGCCGAAGGCGCGGAAGGCGAAGAAGCGAAAGTCGAAATCGGCAGGGACGTCTACTACAAGACAGAGGGTCCGGTCGTTGGCGCGCCGGCTCCCAAGACTCAAGATACGGCGGAATTTTATCCCCGATACAACTTCGAAAGCCGGGTTCTTCTCTGGGTCGCCAACCAGCAGCATCTGTACTATGGCAGTTTTGTGCTGGCCGTCCCGATTTTCTGTATGTGCATCGAGTTTGCCGGGTTGCTGAGCAAAGACAAGGCGATGGCCAAGAAATATGACCAATTGGCCTATGACTTCATTAAAATCAGCTTGACCGCCTACTCGCTGACGGCCATCCTCGGCGGTATTCTCATCTTCACCTTCCTGACGTTGTATCCCGCCTTCTTCGGTTATCTGTCCAGCATCTTCCGTCCGGTGATGCATATTTATGCCTTGATGTTCGTGGCGGAAAGCGGAACCCTCTATATCTATTATTACGGATGGGACAAGATGAAGGAGGGGCTGTTGAAATGGCTCCACGCCAGTATGTCCGTGGTGTTGAACGTGATCGGAACGGTGTTGATGTTCCTGGCCAATTCCTGGATTGGCTTTATGATGTCGCCAGCCGGTGTGGACGAGCAAGGGCGTTATCTGGGAAATATTTGGCACGTCATCCATACGGCGCTCTGGAACCCTCTGAACGTCCATCGGATTCTCGGGAACATGGCTTTCGGCGGCGGCGTGGTGGCGGCATATGCGGCGTACCGGTTCCTGTCGGCGAAGAATGATGAGGAACGCGCCCATTACGATTGGATGGGGTATATCGCAATGGCCCTCGGGGTTGCCTTCCTGATCCCCCTCCCGTTTGCGGGCTACTGGCTCATGCGCGAGGTGTATGCCTATCGTCAACAAATGGGTATTACCTTGATGGGCGGATTGCTGGCCTGGTTGTTCATCATTCAAGCCACCATGATCGGCATCCTGTTCCTGACGACGAACTACTACCTCTGGCAGGCTCTCGGAAGAATGACCGGAGGTGAACGGTTCCAACGCTATATCAAGTACTTTGTGTTTATTCTAGTCGTGGGTCTGTTGGTCTTTATCACTCCCCACACGATCGTCATGACGCCCGCTGAATTGAAAGCCATGGGCGGTCAGCAGCATCCGGTCCTGGGGAACTATGGCGTGATGTCGGCCAAAAACGGCGGCATCAATGCGATTATTATGACCACGATCGCCAGTTTCATATGGTATCAGCGCGGCAACAGGGTACCCGCCGTAAAATGGGCGAAATTCGGGAATATTTTCCTGATCACGTTCTTTGTGGTGGCCCACCTGAACAATATCTGGGTGGCCTGTTACGGGTACTTTATCCCTGCGAACGTGCGAATCGGTCTCTCTGTTCCACAGGTCGCCGGCACGCTATCGTGCCTGTTCTTCGGTTCGGCCTTGAATCTGGCCATGTTGAAACAGTCCAGGGAACTCGGACCGATTCGGTGGGGTCAGATTGCACCGCGTTCACAATATGCCCTGATTATGCTGGCGACGGCCTTTACCTGGATGATGGGATTGATGGGTTATATCCGGTCGTCCGTGAGGTTGTTCTGGCACGTCAATGAGATTATGCGTGACAATTCGCCTTGGGCGTACACGCATACCATCGGGTTCGGGGCCAACGTGATCTCCTTTAACGTGTTGTTCTTCTGGATCACGATCATGTTTGTCTTTTGGCTTGGGGCACTGGGGGCCAAGAAAGCGCCCGTGCCTGCGACGCAGCCCGTTCCGGGTGCCGCGCCGCAACCTGCAACTGGTCATTAATCATTAACTTTGCATGAAATACGTGATGATGAGGCTATCCTGACTCCAACAGTCAGGGTAGCCTCATTTGTGGAGGGGCAAAGTGGTTGAATTACTTACGGAAGCAATCTCGATTGGATGGCCGGCATTCGCCTTTTTGATAGGGCTGCTCTTTTATTTTCAAGCCAAAGCGACCGATCCCGTTCAAAAAAAGAATGTCACGTTCAAGACGTTTATCGGCATGCTGTGCGCGCTCATGGCTTTTATCGCCATTGCGAATTACAAGAATAATTTCTATGGAGAAAGTCGCCTGTTACCCGTCTCATTGGTGATGATTACGTGCCTGGCCTATATCATGGGCATCTACTTCACCAATATCGGGGCACTCATGAAAATCGGCGGATTCATGTTTTTCGTGGCCGCAGCCCTATCCGGGTATGGGAACTGGTTGCCCCAGGTGGAAGGGGGCTTCCCGCCGCCGGAAGTCAAGCTGGACTTCCAGAGCATGACGGCCCAACAACTGGGCGACGAGGGCGAAAAAATCATTTTTGGCGGTCTCGGGCAGAGTAAGGTGCAAGGGGCGATCGGGAAAGGTCAGTGTCCCTTGTGCCATGGTTTCAATCAGGGCTTCCTGAGTGAACGGGCGCCGAATCTATGGGACGTTCCGGCCCGGGCCGAAGAACGGCTGAAACACGAAAAATATCATATGAACGATCCCGGTTCTCGGGATACCGTCCAAAAAGAAGCCTTTGAGGGCTCGGGGACGGCCACGACCGGTCAGGAATATATCGCCGAGTCGCACGCTTGCCCGAGTTGTTTTGTCGTTCCCGGATTCGGTGTGAAGGGAACGAACGACAAGGAAAGCCCCATGCCTAGAATTCACAAGCCCCCGATTTCGCTGACCCTCGGAGAATTGGCGGCTGTGGATACCTGGTTGTACGTTCGGGAAGGCAAGGATGCCCCCACGTATGAAGAAATTCAGGCGTCGTATGAAAAATTCATTCCCGAAGCTGACCGGCCTCAGGCGAGTGCCGACGGGGATGAAGCCGCAGCGGGCGGCGTGCTGGCCACTGGTGAAGAGCCGATTACGGACCTCTTCATGAAAGCCGGGTGTCCGGCCTGTCATACGATTCCGGGGATTGAAGGGGCCACCGGAAAAGTCGGTCCCCTGTTGATGGAAGGCAGTAATGCTCCCAAACGGTTGAAGGACCCAGGATATGGAGGTCATGCCACGTCGGCCCGTGAATACATTACCGAGTCGATTTTAAATCCCAGCATGTACGTGGTGAAGGATTTTCCGGACAACCAGATGCCGAAAGATTTCGGTCTGAAACTCAGCGCGGGAGCCGTAAATAAAATCGTGGATTACCTGTCCAGTTTGAAGGAAGGACAGGATTTGCCATCATTGGAAGATTTTAATTAATCCTTAAACTCTGTGAGTCAGAAAACAGGAGTTTAATACGATGACCTGGTTAAAGTTAGTCGAAGGCTACATGCCGATGCAGATGATTTCGGAGTTGGCCTGTTCGATTCTGGTGTTTGCGCTGATCAACTGGTCGCTGAATCGGGCGGGCATGGGTATTCCCAAGTTCTGGGCGGGAGAGGCGTGTGGATCTACATCCAGCTCTATTTGAAGTACCGCATTTATCCGCCGATTCCGTTCAGTGTGCGTGCCATTTACGGCAC
>VXOF01000037.1 GCA_009840285.1 Nitrospira sp. SB0662_bin_26 | reverse complement strand
CTAAAGAATTGTGCACCGTTTCTGCGCAAGGAATGTGAAAGCCTTTCCCCTGAACGCATTCTGGCTTTGGGAAAAATCCCCATGCAAAGTGCGTCAACGGCGTTTAATATAGAAATTCCACGTAAAGTGGAAGATTTCCGTGGGACACCTTTCTATGTCCTTCTTGGTGGTCGTCAAATTCCCTTAATGGGAACTTACTTTCCTGGAAACAAACGACACGGGGGGTTTGAGCATATTGCTCAAGATATTCGGGAAATCTTGTCGAAATCTCCAACGCCAGGGCAACTATGAAATAAAACCGGCGACTTACCAAGCGATCCAACTGTGACAGCTACAAAAGAGAAGGAAGAGAAAGACACTGGATCCTCGATTAAAAATGTCGAGGATGACAGAAGGGGAAAACAAGAATTCGTAGAGCGGGTCAGTAGGTCTCGGGGGTGGGAAGATCCACTTCCGGTTTGCTGGCTTCCGGGAGAATTTTTTCCAGGCGTTGTTGAAACTCGCGAATGCGGTTCTGCTCCGCGGAATTGAAACTGACTTTTTCTTCTTTGTGCAAATCCACCAACCGCTCGATCGCTTGGAGCAGGGGCGGCACGGCATCGAAGATCCGGCCGGCTTCAAAGGCCTCGAGCGAATCCACGAAAAAGGCGTAAAGAACCCGATACGGCGGTCCCGCCTGATCCCGGAACCGGTAGACGACCGTTTCATATTTCTCGGTGGCTTCTTCGGTGGGACGGATCCCCCCGGGAATCGCGCTAAACGTCTTTGCCGGCACCTGTGCGGCCAACGTGGCCACCGCCGCAATGAGTTCGCCGAAGGCATCCAGCACCTGTACGGTGTCCAATTCATTTTTTGAACTCATCGCCCGTGTCTCTCTTCCGTGTCCATCGTGTCGCGCACGCGCTTGCCTCGTAATTGATTCACCACGTCCGCCATGTCAGCCGGCAGCGGAGTGACAAAGTGCATGGCTTCTTGCGAGATCGGATGGACAAAGCCGAGTACCTTTGCATGCAACATGACCCGAGGAATGACCACGTCGCGGATCGCGCCAACCTTCTTTCCCCCATACGTCGGATCGCCCAGAATCGGGCACCCGATCGCCGACAAATGCACACGCAGTTGATGGGTCCGGCCGGTTTGCGGAAACAGCTCCACGTGAGCCGCGAGTTTTTCAAACCGTTCCATCACCCGGTATTGCGTGGCCGACGCCTTGGGCCTGGTCGTGCGCGCGGAAAATTTTTTTCGATCCTTGGTATCCCGCCCGATGGCGACATCGATCATCCCTTGGCCCTTCTTCGGGACACCCCAGATCAATGCTTCGTAGGCCCGGTTTATGGTATGCCGCTTGAACTGGTTGACCAATCCCGCATGGGCTCGATCCTGTTTAGCGACAACCATGATTCCCGTGGTGTTCTTGTCCAACCGGTGCACCATTCCCGGCCGTTCCTTGCCGCCAATGGTGGAGAACGAGCCCGTCCCGGTTTTGAAATGGTGCAACAACGCGTTGACCAAGGTGCCCGACCAATTGCCGGGTGCCGGGTGGACCACCAGACCGGCCTGTTTATTCAGGACCAACAGTGCGTCATCCTCATAGAGAATTTCAAGGGGAATGGGCTCGGGCTGAATGTCGAGCGGTTCCGCCCTGGGGACCCGGAGCACGATGACGTCGCCGGGTTTGATTTTATGACTGGGCTTGGTGGGCTGCCCGTCGACGGTGATGTGTCCGTCGAGGATCAATCGTTGGAGAATGGTTCGGGAGAAATCCGGGTCACGGTTGGCCAGGAAATGGTCGAGGCGCTTGGGGCCTTCGCCAGGGGAAACAACAATCTCCGTCCGCGTGTCAACGTACGGCATGGCCGCATCCGGGACGAACCGGTTACGCGTGCCCTTGCTTCTTGCGGCGCTCGGCCACTTTTTGGCGAAGGCGCGCTTTTTCCAGACTCACCCGGGCCTCTTCGACTTCCGACGGCAGCCCGCCGCGCTCGAGCCGCTCTTCGGCTTTGGCCACGGCGGCGTGGGCCCGGTCAACGTCGATATCCTCGGCTTTCTCGGCGATCTCCGCCAGGACGGTGACTTTCCTGGGCGTCACGTCCACGAATCCCCACAGCACCGACATGTAATGCTCGGCTTCGCCGATCCGGTAGTGCAGTTCGCCGATCCGAAGCGTCGTCAGAAAATGACAATGGCCCGGCAACACGCCGAAGTCGCCTTCCGCGCCGGGCGCGGAGACCTGGTCCACGTATTCACTCACCAGGAGCTTGTCCGGTGTCACGACTTCCAACAGCAGTTTGCCCGAGGGCACGGTCTTTCCTGTCTCCGCCATTATTGTTTCAGTTTCTCCGCCTTCTCGATGGCTTCCTCGATCGGTCCCACCATGTAGAACGCCTGCTCCGGCAAATCGTCATGCTTGCCCTCGACGATTTCCTTGAAGCTCCGGACGGTGTCCTTGAGTTTCACGTATTTCCCCGGGGTGCCGGTGAAAGCTTCGGCCACGTGGAACGGTTGGGAGAGGAAGCGTTGCAATTTGCGCGCGCGCGCGACGATCTGTTTGTCCTCTTCGGACAACTCGTCCATCCCGAGAATGGCAATGATGTCCTGCAAGTCCTTATATCGTTGCAAGGTCCCCTGGACCTGTTGCACGACGTTGTAGTGCTCTTCCCCGAGGATGTACGGATCCAGAATCCTGGACGTGGAATCCAGCGGATCGACCGCCGGGTAAATGCCCAACTCCGCCAATTGCCGGGACAGTACGGTCGTAGCGTCCAAGTGAGCGAACGCCGTGGCGGGCGCCGGGTCCGTGAGGTCGTCGGCCGGCACGTAAATCGCCTGCACCGAAGTGATGGACCCTTTCTTGGTGGAGGTAATCCGTTCTTGCAGCGTCCCCATCTCCGTGCCCAGGGTCGGCTGATAGCCCACAGCCGACGGCATGCGACCCAGGAGGGCCGAGACTTCCGAGCCGGCTTGCGTGAACCGGAAAATATTGTCGATGAACAGGAGCACGTCCTGGTTTTCCTCGTCCCGAAAATATTCGGCAATGGTCAACCCGGTGAGCCCGACACGGAGCCGCGCGCCCGGCGGTTCGTTCATCTGTCCGTATACCAGCGCGGCTTTCGACTTGGTGAAGTCGGAGGGATCAATGACCTTGGAATCCTGCATTTCATGCCACAGGTCATTCCCTTCACGCGTGCGCTCGCCCACGCCCGCAAACACGGAAAAGCCGCCGTGATGCAGGGCAATGTTGTTGATCAGCTCCATGATGATCACGGTTTTCCCCACCCCGGCGCCACCGAACAGGCCCACTTTGCCGCCTTTGGCATAGGGCTCCAACAGGTCAACCACTTTGATACCGGTTTCCAGCACCTCGGTCTTGGTTTCCTGCTCTTCGAGGGGTGGAGCCGACCGGTGAATGGAGTAGGTCTTCTTGGCGGACACCGGACCGAACCCGTCCACCGGATCGCCCAACACGTTGACCACCCGACCCAGCGTCTCGCGGCCCACGGGCACCGAAATGGGCTCACCCGTATCCCGGACTTCCAACCCGCGCACCAACCCATCCGTGGAGGACATCGCCACGGCGCGCGCGCGGTTCTCTCCCAGATGCTGCGCGACTTCCATGGTGAGTTCCGCGCCACCGGAATCGCCGTCGCCGTCGCGTGTGATCTTGAGTGCGTTAAAGATGTTCGGGAGATGCCCGGGCGGAAACTCCACGTCGACCACGGGGCCGATGACCTGAATGACTTTTCCTGTTTCGGTACTCACCTGATGGCTCCTTTTCTGACTGATGCCTTCTATTTCAAGGCTTCCGCTCCGCCGACGATGTCCATCAACTCTTTCGTAATCGCGGCCTGCCGGGTTTTATTATAAAACAACGTGACTTTCTGAATCAGTTCTCCCGCGTTCCGGGTTGCCCCGTCCATCGCAGTCATCCGCGCGGCTTGCTCGGCAGCCGCCGATTCCAACAACACGCGAAAGGCCTGGACCTGAAAATGTTTCGGCAGCAGGGCTTGGAGCAACTCGTCCTCGTCCGGCTCGAACAGATAGGCGCCCACGGCCTTGGATGACGTCTCGCCGGCTTCCTCATCCAAGGATTCGATGGGCAGAAGCTTTTCGACCACCACGCGTTGCTGCATCACGGATTTGAATTCGTTGTAGACCACGTAGAGTTGATCGAACGTGCCGTCGTTGTAGTGCTGGATGATATCCTGTCCCATGTCCAGGGCATGCTCGAAACTCAAGCGATCGAAGATGCCCGGCCATTCCTGCCGGATCGTCCACGAACGCCGCCGGAAAAAGTCACAGCCTTTTCTCCCGGCCGGGGACACGCTCACCTGCTCGCCCTGCTCCGCATGCTCCTTCAGGAACTCCGTGGCCTGTCGCAGAATGTTGGCATTGAACGCCCCGCACAGTCCGCGGTCACTCGTGACCACGAGCAGTTCGGTCTTGTGCCCCTCGCGTTTGCGCAACAGCGGATGCGAGATGGGGCTCGCCCGTTCCGCAAGATGCCGCACCACGTCCCGAAGCTGATGCGCGTACGGCCGGGACGAGAGAATGCGGTCCTGGGCCCGCTTCAGCTTGGCCGCCGCGACCATTTTCATGGCCTTCGTGATTTTCTGGGTATTCTTGACGGACGCGATCTTCCGTCTGAGGCTCTGTAAACTTGGCATGGACCGGGGGTTCGATCAGAATTGTTTCGTCTGTTTGTATTCGGCAATGGCCTGCTTGAGCTGCCCACCCAACTCGTCGTCGATCTTCTTTTTGGTCACGACGCCTTCCCGCAGTTGAGGATGCCGTTCCTTGATGAAGGCCAACAGGCCTTCTTCAAATTCTCGCACCTTGTTGACGGGTACGTCATCGACAAACCCGTTGACCCCGGCAAAAATCGACAGCACCTGATCCGCCACCGGCATGGGTTTGTACTGCTCCTGTTTGAGCAGCTCCACCATGCGCGCGCCTCGCGCCAACTGGGCCTGCGTGGCTTTGTCCAATTCACTGCCGAATTGCGCAAACGCGGCCATTTCCCGATATTGAGCCAAATCGAGTCGCAGGGTGCCCGCGACCTGTTTCATGGTTTTGATCTGGGCCGCCCCACCCACGCGGGACACCGACAACCCCACGTTGATGGCCGGGCGAATACCCGAATAGAACAAGTCACCGGCCAGATAAATTTGCCCGTCGGTAATGGAAATCACGTTCGTCGGAATATAAGCCGACACGTCGCCGGCCTGCGTTTCGATAATGGGCAGGGCGGTCAGACTCCCCGCTCCGTTCTCGTCACTCAATTTGGCGGCTCGTTCCAACAACCGGGAGTGCAGGAAGAACACGTCACCGGGGAACGCCTCGCGGCCCGGCGGACGGCGGAGCAACAAAGACAATTGTCGATAGGCCACCGCGTGTTTGGACAGGTCGTCATAGATGATGAGCGCATGTTTCCCATTGTCACGGAAATACTCACCCATCGCCACCCCGGCATAGGGTGAAAAAAACTGAAGCGGCGCCGCGTCACTGGCCGTGGCCGAGACCACGGTGGTGTAGGACATGGCGCCATGGTCTTCCAGCGTCTTGACGACGCGGGCCACCGTTGACCGCTTCTGGCCGATCGCCACGTAGATGCAAAAGACGTCGAGCCCTTTCTGGTTGATGATCGTATCCACGGCAATCGCCGTCTTGCCGGTTTGCCGGTCGCCGATGATCAACTCCCGTTGCC
This sequence comes from Nitrospira sp. SB0662_bin_26, assembly GCA_009840285.1. Lineage (GTDB taxonomy): Bacteria > Nitrospirota > Nitrospiria > Nitrospirales > UBA8639 > Bin75. The sequence continues at coordinate 346 of VXOF01000037.1, read as the reverse complement.
CGCGGCCGATGGGAATCATGGCGTCAATCGCCTTCAAGCCCGTTTGCAAGGGCTCGCTAACGGATTGACGTTCGACCACGCCGGGGGCCCGCACTTCAATCAACCGGGTCTCCGAGGTTTGCACCGGGCCTTTGCCGTCAATGGGTTGCCCCATCGCATCAACCACCCGCCCGATGAGCGCGTCCCCCACCGGCACTTCGGCAATACGCCCCGTGCGTTTGACCGAGTCGCCTTCTTTGATGCCGGTGTCCGATCCCATCAGCACGGCCCCGACACTGTCTTCTTCCAGATTCAGCGCTGTCTCTTTTTAAAATATGACGCTGCCGACCGTCTTACGCGTGTAGAT
>VXOF01000111.1 GCA_009840285.1 Nitrospira sp. SB0662_bin_26 | reverse complement strand
CTACGGGTCATGGCATTCAGGAACCTTGATTTCCCGGCATTCGTATACCCCACGATCGACACCATCTGAATCCCTTGGCGCAAGCGCCTGGGGCGTTGCTGCTCCCGTTGACGACTCAAGTCCTTCAACTCGCGTTCGAGGTGATGAATGCGATCCCGCACCCGTCTCAGGTCAGTCTCCAGTTTGGTCTCGCCGGGCCCCCTGGCCCCGATGCCTCCGCCCAAACGGGAGAACGCCGTGCTGGATTGAGACAACCTGGGCAACAGATACTTGAGTTGCGCGAGTTCCACTTGAATTTTCCCGGCGCGTGAATGCGCCCGGCTTGCAAAAATATCCAGAATCAACTGCGTCCGGTCAATGACCTTCAACTCGATCATCTCGGATAATGCCTTGATCTGCGTCGGGGTCAAATCCCGATCGAAAATCAACAGGTCGGCTCCGCTTTGCAGCGCGTGGATGATCACCTCGGTAATCTTTCCCACTCCCAACACGTACTTGGGATTGATCCGCGGCAAGCGTTGCATCACCGTCCCGACCACCTGAATGCCCTGCGACGTCGCCAATTCCTGACATTCCCGCAGACGTTCTTCCTGATCGGACCGCCTTTCCGCCGTGACACTGACCAGCAACGCACTGGGACTGTCGTCCGTTCGGCGAAGCGCCGGGGTCGCCCTAGAAATTTCGGCTTCCAGCGATTGCACGAACTGATCACATTGACACTGAAACGCCTGCAAGCTCTGCGGGGCCCAGGCCTCATACGGTTTCCCTTGCGGGTTGGGCGGTACCAGGTGGGCCAGCGAGATGGAAACCGGTTCGCCCCCGTTTCCCACGCCGAGTACCGCCATCAAATCCAGGCGAAGCAGCGCCAGGTCGGTCAGATCGTCCTTGTTTAACGGTTGATTGTTAAGATGGGTATGCACGAACCGGACGCCGCGCAATAGCCGGGGACCGGACCGGCTCCGCGCCAGTTCAGGGATCACCAACTGCCGATCCGTGCCGATGATGACGGATTCGATGATGCCTCGTCGATTGATCAGCAACCCGATTTGCCGTCGGATCTCATGCGATAATTCCGTGCAGGAGCGGGCCAGTTCAGGAGAAATGACTTTTTCAACGGGCACGCGCCGGCGATAGAGCCGTTCGAGTCGTGTAACCTGGCCGGGCTTCAACCCGGTCAGATGTCCAATGGCATGTGGAATAGAGGCTCCCCTTTCAAGTATGCCGACCTATTAGACCGAAACACGCGAACTGTTCCCCGGTGCCGTGGCTTCGATCGCCAAACCAGGCTGGGCATCCAGGTCTCGCGAAGACCACCGCTGTTCCTGATAGGCCCACCACCCGGCGGCAGCGACCATCGCGGCATTGTCCGTACAAAACTGCATCCGCGGCAACGCCAGACGAAAGCCTTCCTTTTCCGCACGAGCCTGTAAAACCGTGCGCAAACGGGAATTCGCGCTGACCCCTCCGACCACCGCCAAGCCGGTGACGCCGTGCCGACGCACTGCCCGAAACGATTTTTCCACCAACACGTCCACGATGGCTTCCTGGTAGCCCGCGGCGACGTGCGCCGGCGGGAACGACGCCTGGCGCGACCGCCGGTCCCTCAAATAATACAACAACGACGTTTTCAGGCCACTGAAACTGAAATTAAACCCTCCCTTGTTCAAGTACGGGCGAGGGAACCGGACGATGGACGGATCCCCCGTTTGCGCCAGACGATCTAGCGCGGGACCGCCCGGGTAGGAGAGTCCCAGCATCTTAGCGCCCTTATCAAACGCTTCGCCCGCGGCGTCATCAAGGGTCTTGCCGAGGAGTCGATATTCACCGCGTTGGGGAACGAGATACAAGTGGGTGTGCCCGCCGGATACCACGAGTACGACGCAGGGGGTCGTAAAATCGGGATATTCCAACCACGCGGAGGCAATGTGCCCTTCCAGATGATGTACGCCGATGCAGGGCACGCCCAACGCGTACGCCAGGGCCTTGCCGAAACTCACTCCCACGACCAGCGCACCGGCAAGTCCCGGCCCTTGGGTGACCGCAATCGCCCGAAGATCAGACCAACCCACCCCCGCCTGGTTCAGAGCGGCCTGCGTGATCTCTTCGATCCGTTCCACGTGCTTTCGCGATGCCAACTCCGGCACGACTCCGCCGAAACGGCCGTGCACCTCGTGTTGGGATGCCACGAGATTCGACAACAGACGCCCTTGCAGCGAGAACACCGCGGCGGCTGTTTCATCGCACGACGTTTCGATGCCCAGGAGACTGAGGGTCGGTACGCAGGAAGGAGCGCTTGTGGGAGTTTGGCCGTTTCGAGGCATCACGGGAGAACAGTCGTCATAAAAAACAACGACTCTCGCCACGCAGGGTAACGAGAGTCGTCTAGCAAGGGAAGGGAATCAATCCGTGAATGATTTGTCGTCTTACGGCAACCGATGCAGCGCCCAAGGTTCAGACGCCCGCCATCGCCTCCTCTTCAACAAACACGGGAGCGTCGTCACGAAGCACCACTTTGATTTTCTTGACGTCCTTGAATCGCCCTCGAATGAGTTCATCGGACAAGGGATCACCCAGCAGCTTCTGGATGGTGCGCCGCATGGGCCTCGCTCCATACTGCGGTTGATAGCCCTGAGCAATCAGCCAGTGCTTCACGTCCTCGCCCATCTCCAATTGGACCTCACGCTCCGCCAACCGTTCGTTCAGTTCGCGGATCAGGATATCGACGATATTCAGCAAGTGCTCTTTTTCCAACGGATGGAAGACCACGAATTCATCGATCCGATTCAGAAATTCCGGGCTGAAATTCCGTTTCAATTCATCCAGAATATCGTTCTTCATGCGCTTCCGGGTTTCCGATTCTTCGACTTTTTGGAAGCCGAGGGACACGCCCTTCTGAATGAGCTTCGTACCCAGGTTGGACGTCATCACGAGAATCGCGTTCTTGAAATCGACCTTCCGGCCCAAGCTGTCCGTGAGCAACCCGTCGTCCAGGACCTGCAAGAGCACGTTGAAAATATCCGGATGGGCCTTTTCGATCTCATCGAACAACACCACCGAATACGGGCGCCGCCGCACCTTTTCGGTCAACTGCCCGCCCTCTTCATAACCGACGTAGCCGGGAGGGGCGCCGAACAACCGGGAACTCGTAAATTTCTCCTGGTACTCCGACATGTCGATGCGAATCAGGGCATCCTCGGTATTGAACAAGAACTCCGCCAAGGCCCTGGCCAGTTCGGTCTTGCCGACGCCTGTCGGTCCCAGGAAGATAAAGGACCCGATCGGCTTGCGCGCCTCCTTGAGCCCGGCCCGTGACCGGCGAATGGCGCGACAGACCGCGGAAATGGCTTCTTCCTGCCCCACGATGCGCTTGTGCAGAAAGTCTTCCATGTGCAGCAACTTTTCCGACTCTTCCTCTTCGAGCTTAAAGAGCGGAATGCCCGTGATTTTGGAGACCACGAAACTGACTTCCTCGGCCCCGATCACCGGCTTCTGCTGCTCCTGGTTCTTCTTCCAATCGCGCTTGGCATCCTCCAGCAGTTTGCGCAGGCGTTCCTCTTCTTCCCGGTATTTCACGGCCTCTTCAAAACTTTGCAACCCGATAGCGACTTCCTTTTCGTGCGCCACGCGCTTGAGTTCCTGCTCCAATGATTTCAACTCGGGGGGCAGTGAATAGGATTGCAGCTTGGCCCGGGACCCCGTCTCATCGATCAAATCGATCGCCTTGTCGGGCAGGAAACGATCCGTGATATAGCGGTCGGTCAATTTCACGGCTTCCACCACCGCGTCATCAGAAATTTCCACGCCGTGGTGCTCTTCATAACGATCACGCAAGCCCTGAATGATCTTGATTGTTTCCTCCACGGACGGCGGATTCACGTATATGGGCTGGAACCGTCGTTTCAGGGCGCCGTCTTTCTCAATATGTTTGCGGTATTCATCCATGGTGGTGGCCCCGATGCAGTGAATCTCACCTCGGGACAACGCCGGCTTGAGCATATTGGCGGCGTCGATCGACCCTTCGGCCGCGCCCGCGCCCACCAGGGTATGCAACTCATCGATGAACAGGATCACGTTGCCGGCCTGCACGATTTCCTTCATGACCACCTTCAGCCGTTCTTCAAACTGCCCCCGGTACTTCGTGCCGGCAACCAGGGACCCCAGGTCCAGAGCGATCACGCGCCGGTTCAGGAGATTGTCGGGCACATCCATCGAGACGATGCGTTGGGCCAACCCTTCGACGATCGCGGTTTTTCCCACCCCGGATTCGCCGATCAGGGCCGGGTTGTTCTTGGAACGGCGGCTCAAGATCTGCAACACCCGTTCGATTTCATCGCCGCGGCCGATGACGGGATCCAACATGGAGTCCTGCGCCAGTTGCGTGAGGTCCCTGCCGAATTCATCGAGCGCGGGCGTACTGCTTTTCTTGTCGCGTTCCCGGGTTCCGGATTTCCGCAGGAAGGTCACGGTCAATTGACGCGCCGTCAGCAGGTTCCCGCCCAGGCTGCGAAGCACCTTCCCGCCGATCCCTTCCTCTTCCCGCAACAGGCCCAACAGGAGATGTTCGCTCCCGATGTGGTTGTGGCCCAGCAGTCTGGCCTCTTCGACTCCGTATTCGATGACCTTCTTGACGCGTGGGCTGAAGGGGATTTCTCCGAAGGTGACGGTCGTCCCGCCACTGGGCAAACTGCGTTCAACCTCCAGACGAATCTGTTCGGGAGACAGCCCCATCTTCTTGATGATCATGAGGGCAATGCCATCGGATTCACGGAGAATGGCCAGCACCAAATGCTCCGTGCCGAGATAGTCGTTCTGATGGCGTTCAGCCTCTTCGCGGGCCAGAATAATAATCTTGCGACCTCTGTCCGTGAATCGCTCGAACATTTTCCCTCCTTTTGGGGTAAACGTTTACCCCCTTCGGGTCAGGTCAATCCCACCGTCACGCGCTGATAAGAAACCTCTGATTTATTGCACTATCGGGCGCATTGCGGTGTTGTGTCCTCGCTCAACCCTCGCCTATCTCTGTGATAAACCTCGGGTTTCGCTGCGGGACGCCTTGCACTGCATCCCGCTATCACCATAAATCAGAGGTTCCGTAAGTCTATCCATCCGTTCTGAAAACTGTCAAGGCAAGACCGAAGCTGGTAACGATGCGTAAGGTTTCACATTCCAACGATGCCGTCAAGAGGAAGGAACGTTCACGGCATTTCTCCATTGACTCCGGAATGTAGTGAACGATACAATTTTAGGTCCGGCACTTTATAGCGGTGCACGCCTCGACGCCCCCTTCACTGCCCCATTTTTTGTCATCAACACATGAGTCGCTTGTGACTGTCATCGGCATCCTGACCAAGCCTCAACTCCCCGAAATTCGCCCCATCCTCGAAGGACTGGTCGACTGGCTTGGACGGAAACAAAAAACCGTCCTGGTCGGCTCCTCTTCCGAGGACCATTTCCACGAAGGCCCGCAACCGGTCGATCAGCAAATCGCCGCCGAAGCCGACCTCGTACTCGTGCTGGGCGGAGACGGCACGATGTTGCGGGCGGCCCGGCTCGTCGAAGAACGATCCGTCCCCATCCTGGGGGTCAATTTGGGCGGCTTGGGATTTCTGACGGAAAGCACGCTGGACACGATGTACGACTCCCTGGAAAAAATCTTTGCGGAGGAATTTTACCTGGATCACCGCCTGCGCCTCCAGGTCCACATCCGTCACACCACGGGAGAACAGCAAGAACGAACGGCGCTGAACGACGCGGTCATCAGCAAAGGGACTTCTGGACGTATGATTACCACGAGCATTCAGGTCGATAAACAATTCGTGACGAAGCTGCGGGGGGACGGGTTGATTATCGCCTCGCCGACCGGATCCACGGCCTACTCCATGTCCGCCGGCGGCCCGATCCTGGAACCCAGTCTCGAAACCCTGGTGCTGACGCCCATCAGCCCCCATACGTTGACCCACCGTCCCCTCCTTGTCCCAAGCCAACTTTTACTGGAGATTCAATTGACAAGCCAAGAGGGAGGCACCGTGACGATCGACGGACAAATCGGGATTCATATGGAGTATGAAGACACGCTCACGATCAGCGCCTCACCCCACCGGACTCGCCTCATCCGGTTTCCCGACCGGACGTACTATGATGTCTTGAGGAACAAACTCAAATGGGGGGACGTCTAACCCGGGTTTCTCACCAGACGCCTAAGGAACCTCTGACGATCACGGCTGGCATTCGGGACATTCAGTCCGTTCCTGCTCGGC
>VXOF01000094.1 GCA_009840285.1 Nitrospira sp. SB0662_bin_26 | reverse complement strand
CACCCACACTACTCCCACCCATCGTCAGACCATGAAGAAGTCGCCTCCGACACCGACTCTCACACCGAAACAGGTGCAGCCCGAAGTTATTCCCAGGGAACCGACCCAATCGAAGCCGCACACGCAGACGCAGCCCAGACAAAAAGTCTCTCCGCAAACGGTTGTGCAAGCTCCATCGAAGCCTGCTCCTCTACTAAAGGTTCAAATCACGAACGCCACGCCAACATCCGTGGCCCAACCCAAGACAGTCAGGAACGGAGCGATCTCTTCTCAACCCGTCTCGCACACGCTCACGGCTCAACCAGCGACGGTCCCCCAAAGAGCCGCTCAGCCTACGGTCAGTAGCGGAGTGATCGCGTCTCAACCGATGCCACAATACACCGGCATGATACGCCAACATGAGGCTCCCAAGGTTCACGCCTCGCCTTCTCGCAAGAAACCGATTCACGTGGAGTCGACAACCAACAAGGCGAAGCCCCGGGACCCGGTTATCCGCAACCATGTCACTAACGCCCCTCAATCCATGACGACACCAGTTCGGCAATACGTGAATACCATGCCTTCCCATGTGGAGAAGAAAGTCCACGCTCCGACAACGGAAGTGATGAAACAACACGTGACAAACGGAAAATCATATACGGCGGTAAAGCATGTTTTTTCCAAACGCGCACGGCAACAGGCATCGCTCTCCTTGGGCAGTCCCGTCGTGCAGACACGCACCACGATCAATTACACCCGCCAAACAAGAAAAGCCCGCCCCGCAACTACTTCTAGATCCGCTTCGTCAGGTGGGTTTTCCCCCGAGCTCCTGGCTTTCAGTAAACTCCTTCGCGAGAAAGTCGCCCGAACGCTTACGTTCCCGCGGCTGGCCAAACGTCTGGGGTATTCCGGAACGACTCACGTCGCGATCGCCCTATCGAAAACCGGAATCGTACACGATTTAAAAGTCTCACAACCCTCGGGGTACGAAATCCTGGACAAGGCCGCCATCGTCACGCTGCAAAAGGTGTTGGAAACGACGAAACCGCCTGAATCCATCGAGATTGAACAACTCGTTATTCCCATTGCCTTCAATTTAAAAAGGAATTGAGTCCTCAGAAAACATCATCACAAAGGAGAATGCATTATGATTCGCCCTCATCTCTCAGCTTTACTTCTGGCCTTGACGATCGTGTTTCCCACCTGTGTCCTGGCCCAGAGCAATGTGTTTACGGCTGAAACCACCGATGCCGAAGGCATCCAACTATCGGTCTCCAATGCCCGGTTATACTGGGAAGAAAAAATCGATGAGACGACCTTTGTCCCACATGAAATCAGGCACGTTCCGGTTAAACACGGCGCCGCCACCATTAACGTCAAATTTCAACAAATCGCGAAAATCCTGGTGAAACCCGATCACCCGGCTAAAGGTCGCCAAGCCCTGACCATCAAGCTGTTAAACGGCAAATCCGGTGAATTCCCCTTGGCGAAGGAAGTCACGCTGATCGGACAATCCGATTTCGGTGAGATCCGCATTCCCATGAAGAGCCTGCGGTCCATGACTTTTTCCAAAAAATCCCAGGCGCAACGAGCGGCAAAAGCCCCTTGAGCCATGAAGGGAATACAAAGGAGAACGTGACCGCATGACCGCCTTACACACTATCATTGACTATGGAATTATTGGACTCCTCCTGCTGCTGAGCATGTGGGCCGTTGCCGTTGCCCTCGAACGGTGGCTCTTTTACCGGCGCACGGCCCTGACTCAATTCGCCAACGTGCAGCAGCTGGAGATATCCCTGACCAAACGATTAGTCGTCATCGGCACCGTGGCCGCGAACGCGCCTTATATCGGGCTGTTGGGCACTGTCCTCGGAATCATGGTCACCTTCCACACCATGGGCACAACCAAGACAATCGAGGTGAGCGCCATCATGGTCGGGTTGAGCCTGGCCCTGAAGGCCACGGCGGTCGGGTTGCTCGTCGCCATTCCCTGTGTCGTCTTGAACAACGCGCTACGCCGCCGCGTGGCGGAGTTAATGACACAATACAAGGCCCTCAATGGATCATGAACTGAACCAGATCAACGTCATTCCCCTAGTCGACGTGATGCTGGTCCTGCTGGTCATCGTCTTGACGACGGCGACCTTCATTTCAACCGGACAGATTCCCGTGGATCTTGCTCAAGCCGATGCCACAAGCGCCACGCCGAGCGAGCCAATTACGATTACGATAACGTCCTCAGGGGAGATCTTTCTGGATGGCGCCCAGCTTCCGCAGGAAGCGATATTCGGCGAATTGCAGCAGTTCTCGCCTGAAACGCTGGTCCTCGTTCGAGCCGATCGCATGATTCAACTCGAGCGATTCGTCGACGTCGTGGATGACGTGAGAGGCGCGGGCTTGACGAAGATCAGTCTTGCCGTGGAACAGCAGTGACGACTCGTAGAACAGCGCAGTCGTCCCTGTGAACACCCGCGGCATAATCAAGTGGCGGTGGCTCATGTGCTGTGGGGCAGGTGTTGGCCTGTTGGCCGCTGCCACCGGCCATGCCGCCACGCTCCACGTCACAGTAGAGAAAGTCCGTAACGACTCACAGCCCGTCCGCGTGCTTCTTTTCAATACGCCTGATACGTTTCCCGATGAGGAGCGGTACTTTAGGGTTCAGACAACGAAGGCCAATGAGGGAACAGCCGTTGTGGAATTCACGGACCTTCCCCCTGGAGCCTACGCGATCATGGCATACCATGATGAGAACGAAGACAACAGGCTCAATCGAGTCCTCGGCATGTGGCCGTCGGAAGGGTATGGGCTGAGCCTGAACCCGCTTGTCATGGGTCCTCCTACCTTTCAAGAGACATCCTTCGAGCTTTCCCCTCAGGGTTTATCAGTGACCCTTTCCCTCCAATACTAAAGAGCGAATAGGCATTTTCACGCCTGCCCCATGAAATAAACCATCGCCAAAGAAGTTTTTCCGGCGAATGGACATGAATTTCCGGTCAATGAACATTTCAAAAAATCCCGGTTATGCTATGATCATAAATTGAAAATGATTATGCATGTCAAAATTGTTAATGGACTGATATTTTCCTGTCGTCGCCGGAAAGAGCACAGCCGCACCCTCCGTGCTCATTTTTACAACAAAAGGAGAGAGGCATGACCAGAACATATTGTCTGCTGGCCGTCCTTCTGCTGTCCGGGCTTTTTACGGCGCAGGCGCATGCTCAAAACGCTGGAAACAAAGAGGATTCACAGCCACAGAGAGTCAAATTGCGACTCGAGCAGGTGACGATCAGCGCGACCAAAACCGAACGAGACACGTTGACGACGCCGGGCGAAGTCAGCGTCCTGACCCAGGAGTATTTTCAACAACGCCAGGCGCAAAGCCTGGACGACGTCCTGCGCTACGAACCTGGCGTGACGACGGGCGGGGGGCCACGGACCATGGCGGAGGGCCCGAACATTCGAGGACTATCCGGCGATCGCGTCCTCACGCTGCTGGACGGCATGCGGCTCACATTCCAATCCGGGCACAAGGGCCGCACCTTTATCGATATGGATCAACTCAAACAGGTCGAGGTCATTCGGGGACCGGGATCGGCCCTGTACGGCAGCCAGGCCGTGGGCGGGGTCGTGGCCATGGAAACCAAGGATCCCTCGGACTATCTGGCTCCGGACATGAAGTACGGCATACGGCAAAAGTTCGGCTACCAATACGCCAATGAAGAGCTGCTCTCCACCACCACCCTATCGGCCCGCCTCACCAATCAGGTCGCAGTCATGACCAGCGGCACTTTCCGGGCCGGGGAGAACGTTCGCCTCGGCGGGGACTTGGACCGTTTATCCAATTCCGCCCAAGACACCGCGGCCAATTTAAGTAAGATCGTGTGGAGACCAACACAGTATGATGAAGCTGAATTTTCCGTTCAAGCCACTCGACAAGCCGCACAGATCCCCTTCCAGGCCAATAGTATGCCCACCCAACAAAGTTCCATTGCGGACCGGGTGAACCGTCAAATCACGTACCGCCTGGGATACACGCATAATGATCCGGCGAACCCCTACCTGGACCTCCGGGGGTTCGTCTATCTGACGACGTTAGACGTCACGGAAAGCCGGATTACCGACCCCGAGCAACGAGACGATTTCGGGTTCGATACCTTTGGATATGATCTCAGGAATTCCATGAACTTCGGCGATCCTTCGACGCACCACCACATCGTGACCTTCGGTTCGGAATATTTCCGGAACACGCAAAAGAGCCAGGGGAGTCGTTATACCAATGAATTCTTTGTTTATACCCCGGGCCAACCCTGTAATCCACGGGCGGGATTGCTTCCTCCCCGCTGCGGCTTCGTGCCGCCGTATTTCACTACCCCTATTCCTGCCGGCCTGACTGCCGGAACCACTCCTCTGGGAGCCGAAACTTTTTTCCCTGCTGCAGAAGCCGACACCTTCGCCCTGTACATTCAGGATGAGATGACGATCATGGATCGCGTTACCCTCATTCCCGCGCTACGATGGGATAATTGGGAGAATAGAGCGGCCGGGCGGGAAACTAAATCCGTGGGGGTTCTCAACCCGAAAATCGGTACGGTCATCCAGGTCACGGACTTCCTGTTCCTCACGGCAAACTATGCCCATGGATTCCGTCAACCCACGTTCGGGGAACTCTTTATCTCCGGCACACATTTGCCCGGCAGCGTGTTCCGGCCGAATCCCGATCTGAAACCGGAACGCAGCCGGAATATCGACGCCGGCTTCCGCCTGAACTTACCCCAAGTGCTTTCCGACAAGGATCAGCTCATTTTCAAGGGGACTTACTTCAGAAACAAATTCAGGGATTTTATTGATTTTGTCTCCGGAGGGCCGGGCAGACCGCAAGTGTGCAATACTGAAACCCCAAATTTCAGACAGGGACAGATGGCTTGTCCCTGGATAAGTTTTGGCACTTCCGCGAGGCCGGGATTCCACTTGGGCACACTCCTTCAGCCGGGACAGCCAAGTATCCAAACGTTCAGGAACGTGCCTGATGCTTTGATCCACGGAGTAGAAGCCGAGTTTCAATGGCGCGCGCATGAGAATATCGTCGTGTCAGGGAACTACACGTTCACGCACGGTACGGATAAAACCAACGGGCGGCCAATAAGCAACATTCCCCCAAATCGTGGCGTGCTGGGCATCGACTATTTCTACGATGCTTGGGGATTGAACCTAGGCGCCCGCTCGCAAATCGTAGATGACCAGAATCGCGTGGCGGTCTCCGATGATCCCTTCGTGGCTGGGACCCCAACCCCCGGCTACGTGCTCTTCGACATCTGGGCCAATGTGCAACCAGCCAGGGCGTTGCTCCCCGAACTTCCGAAGTCGTGGCTCCAAGGGTTTCGAGTCAACCTCGGGGTGGATAACCTGACGGACAGGAATTACCGACGACATTTGTCATCCCTTCCAGAAGCGGGAGTCAATCCCAAGATATCGTTTTGGTACTCCCTGAATCTGCCCTAGCGTCAACGTGTTCCAACCCGTGACTCTCTGCTGCTGCTCCTCCTTCCCCCTGCGGGAGTCACGTCCGAGAGGCCGACTTCGTCGGCCTCTCTTGTTTCTTTGAACTCCTGACCCCGCTAACATGCAATGATAGCCCCTCTCCTGTTCCCATGAGCACGCTGATTCTGCTCCTGTACGCCGTTCATTCTCTTGCCGGCATTGCCTATGAGGTGGTGTGGATCAAGCTGTTGACCGCCTCCATCGGCATGACGGTGACCGCCTTCGGCGTTGTCTTAGCCACGTTCATGGCCGGGTTGGGCCTGGGCAGTTACGTCATCGCCCGATGGAAGGGCACCTCCGAGGACCATCACGGCAGCCGCTCCACCTATCGTCTCGTCGCTCTCTTACAAACCCTGATGGGTCTCCTGGGCATTGCGTTTCCTTTGTTCCTGTACTGGGGTGACCATCTCTACGTGCTGGTTGCACCGGAAACCGAAGGGCTCAGGCATCTTTTGGTCAGAGGCCTCTACGTCGGCCTACTCCTCCTGCCTGTCACCACCCTGCATGGGATGAACTTTCCCGTGCTCGCATCCTTGCTCACACGATGCGCGACCCGTTCACATACAACCAAACCAGGTCTCCTTTACTGCGTCGGGCTCCTGGCCTCAGGATTGGGATCGCTCGCGTCGCTTGGTCTGATTCCCGCGCTGGGGTTACAGCGGACCTCGCTGGCACTCGGGACGACGAACCTCGTCCTCGCCTTGGCCGCCTTCCTCGCAGGCAACCGGGCGCCTGGCCATGCTCAATCGATGAAGGAAGAAACCTCGCCTCCTCGCAAACGCGGTACGCCGCACTCCGCCGCACTCGCTCCATTGTCTTTATCGGCCCTGCAAATATTTGGCGCAGTCGTCGGTTTTCTCGTGATTTCGCTGGAGATCATCGGCGCGCAATACGTCTGGCTCATCGTGAACGTCACGGCCTACGCGGAAGGAATCCTCTTGTCCACGGTGTTGCTCATGATGGGACTCGGTTCGGGTCTGTACCTCGTGCTTAGAGATAGGGTCCGGGACCGGTCCGCGCCGTTCATGTGTGGACTCTTCATCGCCCTCATCGCCCAACTCACGGTCATGCCTATTGCGGGTGACATTGCCTCTCTGTTTGATCGCACCCTCCAAGAACTGCGCCCGCACGAGTTGACGACCGCGCAAATCCTGTTCGGCGACGCTCTGTTGGCCCTGACGATTCTCGGTGTGCCCATGTTCGGATTGGGTATGGCATTCTGCAGTCTCTGCGACCTTGCGACATCACCGCTACCCGGTCAAGCACAGGAGACCGTCATTTCTCCCTTGGGACGGTTATATGCGTGGCATAATTGGGGCGCCTTGATCGGAGCCGTGCTCACGACCTTCGGGCTTCTTACCATTTTAGGGTTGACCCATACCTGGCTCTTGCTCTCAGCCAGTCTTGTCGGCACGCTGGCGTTCCTTGTGTGGCGTATTCCCTTGTCATCCGCGCGGGGCAAGACCGGGCGACACCATGCCGGGGTCCCCGACCTATGGGGCAAAGGGTTCACCTTTCTGTTTCTTCTCGGCATCCTGGCTTGGCTTGCATCCGACGCAGACCTCACCTTCCGGCACGCGGCCGCCGGGGATTCCCAACGGGTGCTCTATCACCGTGAAGACGCGCTGGGGGTCACGGAGGTCTATGAAGACAACGCAACCCTGGCCCGCAAGTTGCTCACGAGCCGACTGCGACAGGAAGGAGGCAGCGCCCCCAAAGAGATTCGCGTTCAGCGCATTCAGGGCTATCTACCGCTTTTCCTGCACCCCGATCCCCGGCGCGTGCTCGTGGTGGGATTAGGCACGGGCATTACTCTTTCACCAACCTTGCGCGAGGAAGTCGAAGAAGTCACCGTCATCGAAATCTCTCGTGGCGTCATTGAAGCGGCAAAACGTTTCTTTGCCCAAGCGAACACTCGCGTTCTCGAGCATCACAAAGTCCGGGTCGTCGAACAGGACGGCCGCAACTTCATCAGGTTGACACGTAACGCGTACGACCTCATCGTGCAAGAACTGTTCTTCCCCTACCAAACCGGAGTCGGCAGCCTGTACACCCAGGAACATTACCGGCAATGTCGAGCCAAATTGGCTCCTGGCGGCCTCATGGCCCAATGGATCACCATCAACCAGTTGGGCACTGACGATTTGCGGACCCTGGTCCGAACCTTTCACTCCGTATTCCCGGTGACTTCCCTGTGGTTGAATGGCGGATACCTGTTGATTCTGGGCGGACTCGATCCCCTCCACGTTCCCCTGCAACGCTTCCTGGAACGATACGAAGTCCACGATCCATTGGGCGGCATGCCCGGGATTGATTCGGATCCCTATAATCTGCTGGGCCTGTTCGTCAGCCATGGCCAAGCACTTCGGGAATGGACGCGTGATGCGCCGCTAAATACCGATGACAACCGCTACATCGAATACTCGACTCCCCTGGCCTTCAACGCGTTGAATACGGTAACTTTGGCGGCAGAGACGTTGACAAGCCTCCTCCCTCACTTTCGTTCCCTCACCGAGGTCGTGTACGTCGCCCCATTCTCGAACGACGACTTGCGCGATCGATTGGCGCGAGTCTCTACTTCGTCGCAACTCCTGATGAAAGGCATCGTGGCGCGTGCGGAAAATCGCACGGAGGAGGCTATTGAACTGTATGCCCACTCTTGGGAACTCCAGCCGTCGAACTATCAAACCCGAACCTTTCTGGAACAGACCTGGGCAGCCAAAGGTCACGCACTGGTTCTCGAAAAACAATACGACGACGCAATCCCCTGGCTGCACAAGGCCCTGGCAGTCAACACCCAGAACCTCAACGTCAGGTTCGACCTGGCCTTGAGCCACGCGCAACAGAGAAATTATCAGGCAGCGGCGGATTTCTATGAATCCGTCATCCGTCTGGACCCCGAATGGGTCCAGATATCGTCCGTTTGGTTCAACCTGGGGTTGACCCGTTATCAAATGGGGCTCTATCAATCCGCGGCCAGGTTGTTCCGCGAAGTGCTGAAGCGTGAATCCAAATCGATTTCCGCCCGATTCAATTTAGCCAATAGTCTGGCCCAAACCGGCGAATACCGGGAAGCCGTCACGCATTATCAGGACATCCTGAAAGCCGCCCCCGATCATCGGGATGCCCGGGCAAATCTCAAGGAAATCCTTACCTGGATGGAACCCGATAAACAACAACCATGATGCTGTGCGGCACGCACTTCGCCGAATAAAATCCGACAGCATTCTTCCATAGCGAGGCAGCAAACCTCTCGATTTCCCCTGCAGCATACTTTGTTGAGCAATCCCCCTGTTTTCGACTTGGCCGCACATTTGCCATAACCGGTAATCAGACATCTTTTTCAGGCAAATGAACATGTACCTCCATCAAGCGACCTGCTATCATTTGAATATTGAAATTGAGTCGCTATTTCATTAATAAGGAGGTTCATGATGAAACATCCAATGAACAAACTGTGGATCGCTCTGCTTCTACTGACGATGGTGAACTTTGGTCCCGTCACGGTTTTCGCACAAACTCAGCCCGGCTTTCTGGTGGTTGCACCGGACCGAGGATTTCTCGGGAATCAGGAAACCAAGAAGCTATTCGAGCAATTTCAACTTCACTACCCGGCAGCCCTGGCATTTGTCGGCGACACGTATGGAAACCATGGCACAGCGTATACGGCGTACGTCAAAAACGCTTTCAAGCAATTGCGTGCCTTGAATGCAAAATCCGTCGTTGTCATTCCTCTATTCCTCTCCGATGCCGACCCACAACTTCAAGCAATCCGTAACCTTTTGCCTGCCCATGCCGACGGCCTGACCGTCGAATGGGCTCCGAGCATGTCCGAAAGCTATCTGATCGGACAAATCCTCCTCGACCGCGTCCAGGATATCAGCCAATCTCCCGAAGACGAACGACTCATCCTGATCGGCATTGGTGCCCGTGATGAACAAAGTGAACAGGCTATTAAAAAGGATTTAGCGCGGATCCTTGAGTACATCCAACGATACAGGGAGTTTCGAGACAGTGAAATCGTCGTCTATTATCACCGTGATGCTGAAAACGCCCGAGAAACAAATGACGGGATAACCGCGCACATCACAAAACAGGCCGCCAGGCAGGGACGCACCTTGGTGGTCCCGGCGTTCATCGGCGTCAAATTCGATCACATGATGGCCATGACAAACTGGATACAACGTAAATTTCAGAAGCTGAACGTGGTGTTTCAACCCTCGGAGATCACTCCTCATTCGAACCTGCTGGTGTGGCTCAAAAAAACCGCGAATCAGTACTTGAGTGACGTGGCCCCCGGTGAAATCGGGGTCGTGATCATGCCTCACGGCTCAATCCAGCCGTACAATGATGCCATTGAAGAAGTCGTTGCGCCGCTGACCAACCGCTATCAAATCGAAATGGCATACGGCATGGGCGATTCAGCCATCATTCAACAAGCCGTGTCTCGTCTTGAACAACGCGGTGTGAAGAAAATTGTCTTCGGAAGGATGTATGGACTCGTCGAACACATGAAGGCCAAAACGGATTATATTCTTGGTCTTTCTGACGAATATGTCCATGAATTACAGCAAGGCCGCACCCCACCCGCACAAATTCGAAGCGCCGCCATTTTTTCCACTTTCGGTGGCTATGAGCAAGGTGCCGACATTGCACAAGTCTTGCATGAACGGATCATGGAGATCAGTCAAAACCCTTCAGAGGAAACCGTCATTCTTCTCGCGCATGGTACAAAAACCGACGAGGACAACCAGGCATGGTTGTCGGTCATCAACGCCAACATCGAGAAGCTCCGACAGGATCCGCATTGCGCGAAACTGAAAACCATCAAGGCCATGACGGTCCGGGAAGACTGGCCTGAGTTACGAGAAAAAGCCGTCAAAGAAGTACGCGAATTCATCGAAGAAAGCAGCAAGACTGGAAAAGTGCTGGTCATCTCGAATCGTCTTTACGGTTCCGGACAGTATTCAAAAATGTTAGACGGCCTTGACTTCGAACTCAATGGAAAAGGATTTCTCTCTCCGGTCATCGAGCAGTGGCTTGACCAATCCATTCAACAAGTCACTGAACGGCTAAAAGGGCCGGTACGGCTGGCCGAGAAAAGTTAGGGCCTTATCAACCACACGGATCTCTCAGAAGGAGGAACATTGATGCAATACATTCACCAACTCACACGATTTTGCGTAATTTTTGGCTTGCTGGCGTTCGTACTGGTCGTCGGTGTTTCAGGAATAGCATTGGCTGATGAAAAGGCGGCCGAGACGAAAGCTTCCGGCGAGATGAAAGCCGAAGGCGAAAAGAAAGCCGATGGCGAAGGTGAGACCAAGGCTTCCGACGATACGAAAGCCGAGGGGGAAAAGAAGGCCGAGGGCAGCGAAAAAGCCCCGGCAGCCAAATAACTAAGGCTGTTTTTCATGCGGAACTGAGGTGAAAACCTCAGTTCCGCGCTGTTCTCATGTTCTTCCCCGACAATAGCACATCATTGTCGAAGCAAAACAAACAGAAACATTCAATGAACCAACCAATCTTCTCCTCAACGATGACTAAAGAATCCATCCCTTCACAAAATCTGAGTGAAAGACGCTGTCTTTGCGGACAATTGCTTGCCAGGTTAGGACCTCGAGGATTGGAATTGAAATGCAAGCGTTGCGGGCGAGTTCTCCTTTTTTCTTCCCTGTTTTCAAATACTCGTACGAGCGCTGCCCCAAAAAACAATAAGGCGCCAAGCAGACGCGTTTTTCCTCGGCCCTAGAAATTCAGAGGCAAAACATGGGAGATGCAAGTAAAACTATTACCCCCATCTGGGAAAGGTTGTCTGACTGCGATACGATTGAGTATCTCGTCAACGCCATGCGACGTCACGATCCCGCGTTACTCGAACACGGGATACGAACGGCTTCCTATTCTCGGGTACTCGGCCGGCTCGAAAATCTCACAAACAACGACCTGGAAGATCTTTACCATGCGGCACTCCTCCATGACATCGGGAAAATGTCTTTGCCTAATGGAGTGATCCTGCAGAACGGCATCTCCATCATCGGCGATTACCTCATGACGGAATGCACCCCTCGGGCCGGTGCCGATATGCTCCGTCCCTGGCCGGAGTTACAGAACGTTGCAACCCTGATTGCACTCCATCACGAACGATGGGACGGAATGGGTTTCCCCTTTGGGTTACGCGGGCGACAGATCCCCATGGGCGCAAGGATTCTGTCACTGGCCGATACGGTCGACCAATTACTTACACAGAAATCCGACTCACTTTCCGCTCAGGCCACGGCTGTGGTGCGAATTCTTCGCACTCTGTCCAGGTCCAGATTCGATCCTAAATTGGTCAATCTTTTTATCGAGTGGTTCCAAGACGTCTTCCTGGAAACATTGGTCAATTACCCATGGAGGGAAGATGGTCTCGTGTTGAAATCAGATTCGACCTCTACAGTCGATAATATTTTCGAGTCCGCAAAACTCATCCACGGCATCATGTGAAACAAGAACGGCTTGGCCCGGACGCGATCTGTTCACATTCCGTTTGCGAACTGGCAAGAAAGGATAGGTCTTATGGTTGTACGAACCCTCTTCATCATCGGAAGTATTCTATTAGGATTTACCTTAGGGTCAAGCTACGGACCGGAAACGTTCACCTACGGCCTCTTGGGCGGCCTTTTGCTCGGACTGCTAGGCATAAGCGTACTCAGATTTGAACGTATGATGTTTTCCCTGCAATTCCATGAGGCGCTGGGTGGTTTTACCGGTTTTTCGATTGGAATTTGCTTAAGTGGGATAACAAGCTTTCTCAGCCAACAGATTTTTCTCCAACGTCCTGAGGTTGTTCCCTTCGTCACCGCTTCCACCATGGTCGGTTTCTGCTCCCTCGGCCTCATGCTGGGCATCAGAATGGGAAGGAGATTCTCTTTTGATCCTGTCTCGTACGGCACTGACTCCTCATCGCAAACGCAGCAACCCAAAATCCTCGATACAAGCTCCATTATCGATGGACGCATCGCAGATTTATCCCGGACGGGATTTCTGGAAGGACCACTCCTCATCCCGCAATTCGTTCTCCACGAACTACAGCGTATCTCGGATTCCTCTGACAGCCATAGACGCATTCGTGGGAAGCGTGGCCTCGACATTCTCCATGAACTCACAAACATTGAGACCAGCAACGTCCAGATCGTTGATGTCGATTTTCCTCAGTTTTCCGATGTCGACAACAAATTGGTGGCGATGGCAAAACTCCACAACGCGAAAATCGTGACTACCGACATGAATCTCAATAAGGTGGCTTCCGTCCAAGGCATATCGATTTTAAATACACATGAATTGTCGAACGCAATGCGACCGGCCGTCCTGCCTGGAGAGTCCCTAAAGGTCTTCTTGCTTCGGGAAGGGAAAGAGGTGGGACAGGGCGTGGCGCACCTGGATGATGGAACCATGGTTATAGTTGATCATGCCAAGCGATGGATCGGAAAACACGTCGAAGTCGTCGTCACCAGCGTCATTCAAACGAACGCGGGCCGTATGATCTTCTCCAGTCTTCGCGAAGGAACGCCCCGGTTGCAGGCCAGTTACGGCTGATATCGACCGTTTAATTTATTCGTTGCGCAACGCTTCTCGCCTCATCATGCTTCACCGTGAATCGTCGGCATCCAGGAAACGATCGACCTGATCTTGCAGCCTTGTTTGAATGGATTCGCATGTCCGGGCGTCCTGAACCTTGTTGCCGTTTCGTTCGGTGACGTAAAACACGTCCACGACTTGATCCAGGCGCGTCCCGATTCTGGCCGAATGCACCGAGAGTTCGAGATCATACAGAGTATCGGCGATCTCATGCAGCAGGCCCTGCTTGTCATCGGCAAACACCTCGATCACGGTAAAGTGGTCCGACATCTCATTGTGGATTTTGACTTCGGTACGGTGCCGGCGGATCGGCATGTGGCTGCGAAAAGACACGCGTCGATTCCGTGCCATAAACGCCTCGATCGAGAGTTCTCCCTGCAACACACTGACAATGGCCTTCCCCACTTTTTCCAACCGGGCCGACGTGGGTTCGCCGCTGAAATCATGATCCTTAACCAGGAACGTATCCAGCACGATGCCGTCCGGTCTTGTGACAATCTGAGCATCAAGCACCCGCAGGCCTTTCGCGGCCAGCACGCCGGTCATCTTCATAAATATCCCGGACGCCACGGAATCGAAGGCAATGAGCGAATACTCACACACCTTCAGTTCGCGGTTGTAGGTGGATTCGACCCTGGGACGTTCCGGGGTCAAAGACCGGATGGCGGAAAGGTGGGCGATCATTCGATCCCTGGCCGTTCCGGACAGGTAGCGCACCGGAAAGGCTTCCAATTGGCCCTTGACCCACTCACGATTCGGAATGCCGTGGCTCCCGGCTGATTGTCCGCCGGCTTCGACACGGGGAGACTGCCGTTCCCAAGCCGCCAGGACGTCGTCGGTGACGTGCTCGACGTCAATCGCGGATTCCACCCGTTCACTGGCCCCGGACACTTCAGGAAGCGCCAAGTCATAGAGTTCAATCAGCAGCGCTTCTTTCCATTTGGTCAGCATGTCCGGGCCCACCGCGGCAATATCCGCGGCAGTCAAGAGCAGGAGTTGTTTCAATCGTTCGGGACTGCCCACGGCTCGACAGAACGTCAGCCGTACTTTTTCATCATGGGGGTCCCGTCGTAGGGCCGTATTCGCCATCAGCAGGTGTGCATGGACGAGGAACTCAAGGGTTTGGGATTCCTGTTCGTCGAGTCCCAATCTGACGGACACCTCCTGGGCAATCTTTTTCCCGACTTCGCTGTGATCTTCAGGAAGGCCTTTCCCCACGTCATGAAGCAGCACGGCCAAATGCAGGAGGTCCTTCGCCTCAATCTCCTGGTACACCTTTCCCAACATTCCGGACTGTTTTCCCAAAGACTCAACTTTCTTGACGGCCAGCAGGCTATGCTCATCCACCGTATATTTGTGGTATTGATTAAATTGCATGAGTCCACGAACACGGCCAAAAGCGGGAACGAGTTTTTCCAGAACCCGAGCCTGATGCATCAACATCAAAGTTTCGGCAACCGCCTTGGGGCCGGACAACAATTCGCGAAACCGCCGGCTTACGGATGGGGTCGCGAACAGGCGGTCGGGCATGCCTTCCATGTGACGGTGAATCTCTTCCAGCACCCGGCCGTCGATCGGCACTCCTTGTTTTTGTGCGACCTGAAAGAGGCTCAAGAGATGCTCCGGATCATCAAGGACCTGCATGAGCTTGTCGTCATGGATGGACAACCTCCCGCCAACCGTTTGAAAAAAGCCGTCGATCAACGGAGCCGGCCACAGTCGCCTGAGGCGAGTCCAGAGATTTGTGGAATCTGCACGCTCCACGAATCGCATCGCACGTTGATGAATGCCGGTAGTGAGGCGATAGTATTGCTGCATGAACTGTTCCACACCCAGCAGATGCGATTCATCGCGATAACCGAACTCCTCGGCCATGCGCACTTGTTCGTCGAACGACAAAATTTCCTGGGCGCGACCCGCGCCCAAATGGAGCAAGGCACGCACTTTGAACAGAAACTCTCTCGCTTCGAGCAAAGCCGTATAATCCTGATGCGCCAAGACTCCACGGTCGACCAACTCCTGCAACGTGACGGCCTGGTACCGGGCCATGCCGACCCATTGCAGCAAGTGAACGTCTCTTAACCCCCCCTTGCTTTTCTTGACATTCGGTTCCAGGAGAAACACGGTCTCTCCGAATTTGGCATAGTCCTGTTCCCGCTCTTCGAGTTTCTCGCGGATGAAATTCCCTACTCGTCTTCCCAGCACGCGCTTGGCAAACCGTCGCTGAAATTCTTGAAAGACGACCGGGTTGCCGACTAAAAACCGTGACTCCATCAACGCGGTTTTGGCCGACAAATCCCCCTCCGCCACGACCATGCAATCGTGAATCGACCGGACACTATGACCCACCTGAAAGCCCAAATCCCATAAATGATGAAAGATCTGCCTGGAGAGATCTTGGACGACCGTGCCACCGCCGACGCGATAGAGCATCATGACGTCGATATCGGAATATGGAGCCAGTTCACGTCGACCGTATCCCCCCACGGCCACCAGGCAACAGTGCTGCATGCCCGAGGGCGCATCGCCGCTCCGCTGCCTCATCACGCTTCGATATCTGCCGATCAGGACCGTATCCACGAGGGAGGTAAAATCCGAGACGACTTCCGTCCCGGACGCCCCTTCGCGCAATCGCCCGAGCATGCCTTCACGGCGCGCATCGAGAACGGCTTGCGTGGAGGGCGCACCCGATTGAGACAAATCCGCTGTTTGTTCCATGTGTTCCTGATTCACAGACGTACTCCCGTGCCGTTGCCGTACACCACGCTCCTGATTTCCTCGTATACCGGCTTGAACATTGTCAGTCAACGCTTGACGTATCGATTGGTGATCGGCATCCGCCGATCCTTCCCCAGTGCTTTTTGCGTGATTTTGATCCCGATCGGAGCCTGACGACGTTTATATTCACTGCGGTCCACCATGGCCATCACGCGCTTGATGGTTTGCAAAGGAAAACCTTTGCCGGCGATTTCTTGAAGAGAACGTTCTTGTTCGACGTACGCTTCCAGGATGGGGTCAAGGACTTCATAGGGCGGCAAGGCGTCCTGGTCGGTTTGCCCGGGCTTGAGCTCGGCCGATGGCGCGCGGTCGATGACCCGCTGAGGAATCACACCCTTGCCATGGGCATCTACGGCCTTCAAGTTCCGATGCCGGGCCAGGTCATAAACCAGGATTTTGGGGACGTCCTTGATCACGGCAAAACCGCCGGCCATATCTCCATACAAGGTGGCATACCCGACGCTCATTTCGCTCTTGTTGCCGGTGGTCAGGACCAAGTGGCCGAACTTGTTGGACAGGGCCATGACAAGGGTGCCACGGATACGCGCCTGGAGATTTTCTTCCGTGACATCGGACGCGCGTTTTCCGAACGTTGGAGACAAGGCCTGGACGTATTGTTTCCAGAGACGTGTAATCGAAAGGGTCAATAACTCGACGTTGAGAGCCTTCATCAAGGCTCTGGCGTCGCTGCGGCTTTCCCGCGAGGTAAACGGTGAGGGCATGAACACCCCCGTCACCCGGTCGGAACCGAGGGCATCGGCGGCAATCACCGCCGTCAAGGCCGAATCGATCCCTCCACTGACGGCGACTAGCACGTGCCGAAAACCGTTCTTCCTCACGTAGTCGCGAACCCCCGTCACCAGAGCCTGATAGATTTCTTCCACATCGTGCGGCAAGTCTCGATTTTTCAACGGCACCGGCTTTTTCGGTTTCCGTCGCTCCACCGAAGACAGTCTGACTCGCTTAACAGGATACTGTTGCCCAACCCGTGTTTTTCGATTCGCCGGACGCGCTTCCTCATCGAAAGACAGGTCGGCCACCAGCAGCTCTTCTTCAAAAGCTCCGGCCCGCGTGACGACCGTTCCCATTCGATCGACGATCATACTGTTGCCATCGAAGACGACTTCGTCCTGTCCTCCGACCATGTTGGTATAACTCACCACCACGTTATTCTGCTTGGCCCGCTCCGCCAACATGCGTTGCCGCGCTCTGACCTTGCCCACGTGATAGGGGGAGGCGTTGATATTCAGGATCAACTGCGCGCCGCCGACGGCTACCTGATCGCGGGTAGGCCCACCGGCGTACCAGATATCCTCACAAATGTTCACGCCGAACCGCACTCCCCGGATTTGGCAGACCAAGGCTTTTTGGCCAGGCGAAAAATACCGGCTTTCGTCAAACACCCCGTAATTTGGCAAGAACGTTTTTTGACAGGTGGCCGCGACCCGTCGGTTATGAATCACCGCGGCCGCATTGAATACCTGCCGGTGCCCAGAGGGAACGACGAAGGATACCCCTTCCCGCGGACGGGTCCTTCCTCCCTCTTCAAGAAATCCGACGATCACGGTGAGGTCCCGACACTGAGTCGTCAACCATTGGAGAGCATGAGCCGTGTCGCGGAGAAAACTCGGACGTAAGACCAGATCTTCCGGTGGATAACCGGTGATGGCCAATTCCGGGAAGACGACGATATCCGCTCCATCCTGACGAGCGGATTTCACCCATTTGCCTATCGCACGCACGTTCCCATCCACGTCGCCCACGACGGGATTCATTTGAACCATGGCAATTCGGCAAGTTCGCATCGCAAAAAAAAACGCCCTCTTCCCTTCCGGGGAGGACGCCTTTGTCCCGACAACCGTCAAGCATATATGAGTCGTCTCTTGAGCTTGTACCAGCGATTCGGATGGCCTGTCAAGGGAACAGGATGGACCACTGATCGATGCTCACTGCTGATCCATGGATCCACCGTCCAATTCTCCGGCCAGAATGATGGCTTCGGCAATCTCCCGCATGGATTTTCGCATGTTCATGCTTTGACGCTGGAGCAACCTGAACGCATCGGCTTCCGACAATTTGCGGGAATGCATGAGGTAACCCTTGGCTCGTTCGACAAGTTTCCTGACAGTCAGGGCTTCCTGCATTTCGAATGATTTTTCCATGAGACGAGTATGTTCAATCGCCACCGCCGCCTGGTTGGCTATGGCCTGCATGATTTTTATTTCCTTGTCGTCAAACGTATGCAACGTGGAGGTATAGGTATTGAGCACGCCGATAACCTTTTCCTTGCTCATCATGGGTACCGACAACAGCGAGCACAACGACTCCCGTTTGGCCAGATCCTGGTAAAAGAACTCTTTCTCCTTCTTCACGTCGGACACGTAAATCGGCCGTTGTTCCTTGACCGCCCGCCCGCTGATACTCTGGCCGATCTTGAGCGGCGGTTTCCGGCGATAGGCTTCGCTCAGACTCTGGGTCGCCGCAATACGCAACCGTTGGTTCTCCCCGTCAACCAACATCAGCGAACAGATCGTCGAATCCATCATCTGCGCCGTCGTCATCACGATCAATTGCAGAACTTCCTCGATCACGCGGTTGGAAGCGACGGTTTCCGAAACCTGGGACAGGGTCTCCAGTTGTAACGTTTGCCGCTTCATTTCATCATACAAGCGAGCGTTCTCAATGGCGCCCCCGACCTGGTTTGCCATGGTCGACAACAGCGCCAGCTCGGCGTCCTGATACCGCCTCGCCCGTTTGTGTTGCACGTTAATGACCCCGATCATATTGCCCTTGGTCACCACAGGAAGCGAGACGAACGCCTGGTACCGGTCTTCCGGCAGATTGTGAAATAACTTAAACCGCGGATCATCGCTCGCGTGACGAGGAATGACCACCGGCACCCTTTCCTGGGCCACCCAGCCCGTAATCCCCTCTCCCAACCCCACGGAAATCCGGCCGATGAGTTTGGGATGGGGATTTTTGGATGATCGCAAGACGAGTTCATCCCGATTCTCCGAGACGAGATACAATAAACAGGAATCAGCTTTCGTCACTTCGACCACAACCTCGACAATCTGTTTGAGCACGGCTTCCAAATCGAGCGTGCTGCTGATCGACTCACTGATCCGGTACAGCACTTCGACTTCCCGCGTTCTTTCGCGAAGGACGGCCTTGACGTCAGGCTTGGACCGCCTCGGGGATTTCCTCGTGGGCGTTTTCTTTTTCGGAGTCATCTCAAGATTCCCCGTGTCTCCCGCTGTCCTCGAAGGAAGAAGGCTTGGACGAGAAGGCCTTGATCACCCAAGCAGCGCATACCACCGTCTCACAGCGCGTGGGTCCAGCGGCATGACTTGAACATGACCGATCAAGCGGGGCAGTACGCAATGGATGGTTCCACCCGCTACTTTTTTATCATGGCCCATAGCCCCCCAGAATTTCAAAAAACTGTGGGCCGGCATGCGCACGGGAAGGCCCGTTCTCTGTATCAGGGTCCGTTGCCTGTCTACCACGGACGGCGAGCACAACTTCAAATGATGGGCCAGGAGGGCTTCATGCACCATACCGATTCCCACGGCCTCGCCATGGATATATTTTCGGTACCGGCTCAGGGATTCCAACGCGTGACCGATCGTGTGTCCATAATTCAAAATGCGGCGCAGACCCGATTCCCGTTCATCCTTGCCCACGACCTTCGCTTTGATCTCACAACAACGCTTCACGACCGTTTGGACATCTGTTTCCCGCATATCGAGAATGTGTTCCATTCGGTCTTCCAAAAACGCGAAAAATTTTCTATCGGAAATGACCCCATATTTAATCACTTCGGCCAATCCGGCTACCCACTCGCGCCTGGGTAGGGTTCGCAACGTATTCGTATCGGACACCACGAGCGCCGGCTGGTAAAACGCGCCGATCAGATTCTTCCCCGACGGATGATTGACCCCGGTTTTCCCACCCACGCTGGAATCTACTTGGGCCACCAGCGTGGTCGCCACTTGAATGAAAGGGATGCCTCGAAGATACATCGACGCGGCAAAGCCCGTAATATCGCCAATGACCCCTCCACCCAACGCCACAAGCGCGGACCGGCGTTCGAATCGATGCGCGACCAATTCGTCGATGATGAACGAGGCCCACCGGAGCGTTTTGGTCCGCTCACCTTCCGGAATGCTGATCACGTGACAGGTGAAGCCCGCTTTGACCAGCGCCTGTTTGAGCGATGCCCCATACAAACCTGCCAGCGTCGGATTGGTCACGACGCCGACTTTCCCTGACAGTCCCAATGCATGCAAGTACTTTCCCATCCGGTGAAGGCTGCCGGGAGCGATCACGATGTCGTAGCTTCGCTTGCCGAGACCAACTTTGACGATTTCATGAGAGCGAGTCATGAGCAGCCCTGCACTCGGCTTTTCCGGTTGAACGATACCATCGATTGAAGTTGGGTCAAGAGGCTAAAAATTCTTCACGTATTCCTGATACGCGTCGAAATTTCGTTTCATTTCATCGACGCTGTCGCCGCCGAACTTTTCCAACATGGCATTAGCCATTTCATACGCAATGACGGCTTCCCCTACCACGCCGGCCGCGGGCACCGTACAGATATCAGAACGTTCCACCGTGGCTTCGAAGGGTTTTTTGGTTTGAATATCCACGCTGTTCTTCGGTTGATACAGGGTGGCAATCGGTTTCATGGCAACCCGCAGGACAACAGGTTGTCCGTTCGTAATGCCGCCTTCCAAGCCACCGGCACGATTGGTCCTTCGAGCAAAGCCGGGCTTGATTTCACCGGGATAAATATCGTCATGCACTTCAGATCCCAAGCGACATGCGGACTCAAACCCCATGCCGATTTCCACGCCTTTCATGGCTTGGATACTCATGGCCGCCATGGCCAACCGCGCGCTTAGACGCCGGTCCCACTGCGCGTAACTGCCCAACCCGATTGGGGGATTGGTGACGACCACTTCGAAGACGCCGCCCAATGAGTCACCGTTCCGTTTCGCCGATTGAATTTGTTCGATCATCTTTTCGTTCGCTTCGGGATCGGGACACCGGACCTGAGACTGCTCAGCCAATTCATACGCTGCCAGAGGATCGTCAACCGGCGAAATCGCCACGGAGCCGATGCGGGTCGTGTAACTGACCACCCGCATATCAAATTGCGACAAGAGGGCCTTGGCCACGCCGCCGAGAGCCACCCGGATGGCCGTTTCCCTCGCACTGGCCTTTTCGAGTACGTTGCGAATGTCCCGATGGTTGTATTTGATGGCCCCCACCAAATCGGCATGCCCGGGTCGCGGGCGGGTGACGACGCGTTCTTCCGACGGGGGCCCCGGTTCAGCCGCCATGATCTCCTGCCAATTTTCCCAATCCCGATTGCGAACCAGGAGGCCCAACGGATTGCCCAACGTTTTCCCTTTTCGGACGCCGCAATAGAATTCCACCTGATCTTTCTCAATTCGCATCCGGCCTCCGCGACCATACCCGCCCTGCCTCCTTGCCAGATCCTGATTGATCATTTCCGCGGTGAGCGGAAGCCCGGCCGGGACCCCTTCCAACACGGCCATCAATCCCTTGCCATGGGATTCACCGGCATTCAAATAACGCAACATGTTGCACCTTATCCATCTGAGTGTTCAGGAATTGCCACCGGAACGGGGTTCTCCGATATCCGGTTCTTGGTCCAGCCAATACGTTTTCTCCGATTGAGCCTCTGTCGCCCCTATCGCCGAAAGAGTCACCCCTTGCTCCGTGATGCGTTTCACGATTCGGGAATACGCGGAAATGGTTTGTCCCGGCATGACGATGAGTCGCTCCCCGCCCTCGAATTCCAGCACGGCCCAACGACCTTGAGCGGAGGAAATGATTCCCACGACCGTCACGGTTTGAGGGCTTGCGTCCACTGCCTGCACGGCAGACACCTCCGGCGTTCGGGTCACTGCTGTCGGAACGAAAGGATCGCGATAGTGATTCGAGCTATAACTGAACGTGGCTAAAGGCTTTTGTGTGTTCGCCACAACCTGCTCACCCGATCCTGCCTGAACTGCGGCAACGCTCCCGCACAGGAAGCACATGAGCACTAAAACAACACGCATCATGAGGCTACGCCTCTACCCCGTGATTGTTCCGGCAATAGACTCCTCCCTTTGTTCGACCTCAGCCGCCTCAAAACCCGTCAATTCAATGGAGGCTTGAATAGGATGCTCAGGGTTTGCCTCGCTCCGATCCTGTGCGTGAAAGTCCAGCGACTTCAACGGCAACGTATTCGGCAGCGTTTGAATCTCTTCGAGAAAGCGGGCAAGCGCATGATACCCTCCCTCGACTCGGAGCCGAATCGTGACGCGATGCAGGTTCGTTTCCGGCAGTGGCACGGGCTCTTCGGACTCCCAGGACCTGAGTGCCACGTCAACCGATTGCGCTTTGTCCACAATACCCGCGAGCATATGATCCATGGGGATCGCCAAGAGTTTCTTCTCTCCGGTGAGCCAGCTCGTCAGGCTGCCGATTTCCTTTTTGAGCGTTTCCACCTTTCGATCCGGTTTTGATGTTGCGAGTTGGTGGTCGAGGGATCGAATGGTTTGTTGAAACGCCCGGGCACGCGCTCGTTGAGGCTCCACCACGAATTGAAACAGGATGATCGACGTCAACCCTGCGCAGAGCAGCAGAAGCATGGTCTTATGGCTCTTAGGCGTGTCTTCCACCCAATCAAGAATTCGTTCGACCATGATTCGGCGAGTCCATCCATACATTCATTGAGAATTGAAAGAGATCCGGCAGTTGCGCGTGAGGCCCGGCGTCGAGGACGTCGGCCGGCCCAAGCTCCTTTTCGAAATCCTTTGCCAGTTTCAACACGTCCTGAAGAGACCGGGCAACACCTGACAACACGACCTTGTCGTCCTTTGCCTGAAGGTGCAGCAACCACACGTCCAGAGGATCAACCACCCTGCTGATGATCGACAGCAGGCGAATGGGGCTATCCAACGGACTCGTCAAGGCATTGACTCTTTCCTGTCGGGCCGTCATGGCTTGTCGTCGTTCTTCCAGCGCCAAAACCTCCTGCCGGGTTGTTTGCAGCAACGCGACACGGGCCTGTTTGGTTTGTGTTTCCCGTTCAAGCCGTTGCGTTGCCTTAGTGACATCGATGGCGATCCATCCCCAAAACGCGCAGACGCTCGCTATGACGCAGATCCCCGCACACAACTCCAACCTGGCGCGCTTCCGTGCCTGACGCTCATCGTATCGCTGACCTCTCAATAAATTAATGCTAACCATGGTTGTCCTGATGAAGGGCCAACCCGACGGCCACCCCTCCGAGATGGGCCGACGCCCACAGCCGGTCCCGGCGATCAGCCGAACATTCGATTTCCTCAAAAGGATTGAACGGGAGAGCCGGAATTCCCAACGCGTCCTGCAACTCAGTTCGCAATTGTGGATCATTCGATTGCCCTCCGCACAGAAACAGCTTTTCCACCTCGAGTTTAGGGTAGCGCTCAAGAACAGATTCGAAACAGCATTTGATTTCCCTGACGTTTTCCGCCCTTGCCGATCGATTCTCAGGGGAATCGGTCCTGGCCTGAAATGAGCCCTGCCAAACCGAGCCTTCGACGGCTACCGCGTCCCCGGCATTCTGGTGTGATGACGTGTCTTCATACATGACGTCTCGAATCACGAGGGGCTGTTCATCGGCAACAAAGATGATGTTCATTCCACCGGCTCCCACGTTGGCAACGGCAAACGACTGTCCCCTGGAGGCCCGGCGTGTTCGCATAATCGTCTTCAGCAACGCGAGGCCATCGACGTCACACACGATCGGATGAACCCCAATTTCTTCCAACAACGTTCTTCGGCTTTCAACCACCTGCTGTTTGGCGGCCACCAGCACCAGTTCCAACTCCTTCGGGGCAGGCCGAGGCTGAGGCAGAATCCAATAATCAAAATAAATGTCATTCATGTCATAAGGAATGTATTGATGACCTTCCCACGTCAAATATTCATCAAGGGCATCTTCCGTGACACCGGACACGCGTATCCGCTTGACCATCACCGAGGGTCCGGATACGGAGATGGCCACGGGACTGCCGAGGAGACCGCATTCGTGAACCAGATCGCTGAGTACGGCTTTGAGTCCGGAGGATTGGTGGATTGACGCCTCTTCCACAACCGTTGATTCAAGACGACGCACGCTAAATCGTTTGAGACGATACCGGCCGGCACGTTGCTCAAGCTGAATCAGCTTGATCGTGGAAGACCCGATGTCCAATCCGACACGGGTCTGCGGTCGTGAGAACACCTCGGCCCATTTCCGGAGTCGTTTCGTCATCGGCTGTCAATGGCGACGGTTCGCCGCCGGAGGCACAATCCCTGGGGTTCCGCACAAAGGATTAAACCTACACTGTTATCCATTGAGCGTCAAACAATAGCGATTCGACTCACCAGCCGGTGCGATTTCTCATTAAGGGACTCGTGACGGTTATCGCAATCTGTCCATGTGGTATCCGGGAAAGGAAGGACCTGCAGTGAGGAAAAGCTCCAAGCCTGAAGAACGGTCCGTCAATATTCCGAACGATCCAAGTCCCGGTGACTGAGGGTCACGTTATAGCCCAACAACCCGAACAGTTCCTTCACCTTGTTGGCAATCGCGACGGAACGATGCCTTCCGCCCGTACAACCAATGGCGATGGTCAAATAGCTCCGTCGTTCTCGCTCGAACAGCGGAAGGAGAAAGGCGAGAAAATTCCTCATATGTTCGAGAAAATCTTGTGCTTCTTTGTTCCCGAGCACGTACTGCTGGATATTTTGTTCATTTCCCGTCAACGGCTTCAACTCGGGAACGAAATGCGGATTTTGCAAAAATCTGACGTCAAACACGAGGTCGGCTTCGTAAGGCACGCCAAACTTGTAACCGAACGTGAGCACGAATATCTTCATCGAGTGCCGGTGCTCATGGTCGCCGTACTGCTGCACCATCCAATCGCGAAGTTCATGCACGGTCAACTCTGACGTATCCAGAATCCGATCGGCACGAGCACGTAATTCACCAAGACGCTGCCGTTCAAGCCGGATCCCTTCAAGCACGGGCTGCCGGGGGAGGAGCGGATGGGGTCGACGGGATTCGGAAAATCGACGAGTCAGGACCACGTCATTTGCTTCCAGATACACCAGTTCCACGACGGAGACGTTCGCTTGAAGCCGATCAAGATTTTCGGAAAAATCCGAAAAAAATTCGCGTTCACGAATATCAATGCACAAGGCTATCTTTCGAACCGTGTGACTACGCTGACTGCAGAATTCTGCAAACGACAGGAACAGCGCCGGCGGGAGGTTGTCGACGCAGAAGAACCCGATATCCTCGAGACATTTCAGTGCTTGGGTTTTTCCGGAACCGGACAAACCACTGACGATCACGAGATGTAGCGCACGTTCCGGTGCAGTATCAGTCACGGCGACCTCAGCGGCGTCTTTGTGGAAGGGATACACGGCAAGCGGGCGGGGTGAGAAGACAACACAGCGGGGCAGACTCAATACATCCGCTTCCGCTGGCTGGCCGGGGCGATGTTGAGTTCAGCCCGATATTTGGCGACCGTCCGCCTGGCAATGACAATTCCCCTGGCGCGTAACCTCGAGACAATTTCCTGATCTTTCAAAGGTTTCCCAGGATTTTCCTGCCCAACCATTTCGCGGATCAACTCACGAACGGTGATCGAAGATAAATCTTCAGCACCCGGTTCCGCACGCTGAATGCCGGCGTTAAAGAAAAATTTCAGTTCCAACATGCCCTGGGGACAATACATGTATTTATTCGTCGTGACCCGACTGATAGTCGACTCATGCATGGCCACGTCTTCGGCCACCTGCTTCAGGACAAGCGGTTTCAAGTGCTGGATGCCTTTTTCCAAAAAGGCCTCCTGAAATTTGATTAGACTTTCGACCACTTTCAAAATCGTTTTGTTCCTCTGCTCAAGACTGCGGATAATCCACTGCGCCCCCCGCAATTTCTCCTCCAAGTACGCCTTCGTTGTGTCTCCACCTCCACGGTTCGTTCCTAACATTTCCGTATAATACGGACTGAGACGCACACGGGGCATCCCATCGTCATTGAGGACTACCCGCCATTCGTCTTCATCCTTGAAGACAAATACGTCCGGCACGATCACCTGGTTATTGTCGGAACCATAGGGACGACCCGGTTTCGGTTCCAGCCCTTCAATAATATGCACGGCCTCCACAATTTCTTCGACGGACCTCCCGACGGCTTTGGCAACCGAGGAATATCGCTTTTTCTGGAGATCGTGCAGATGGCCCTTGATAATCAGTTCAAGCAGTGATGCCTGGCGAGTCCCGCCATGCACGTATCCGTTGCCGACGGGGTTATGCAGGTGGCGAAGTTGAATCAATAAACATTCTTGCAGGTCCCGGGCCGCGACCCCGAGCGGATCGAACGTTTGAATCAAGGATAACACGGAATCCACCCTGGCGACGGAAACCTGCGCTTCTTCGGCAACTTCCTCTATCGACGTTCGAAGGTACCCGTCTTCATCGAGATTGCCGATGAGCATATGACCGATCGCTTTTTCTTCTTCATCTTCGGAAGAAAGCCGTAACTGCCACAGCAGGTGATCTTCTAACGTAGCCGGTTTGGTCAGCGTTTGGTCATAAGAAGGAAAATCTCCTTCCTGAAACGTTCCGGCTTCTCCACGCCTTGGGCGCCAATCACTTTCAAAATAGTCTTCCCACCCCCCCGGCGAGAGCGGTTCGGAAAATTCATGAACGTCGCCTGATTCGATCTCGCCACCTGTGTCACGATCAACGGTTGCGGCGCTCCCGCTGACTTCTTCTGTTTCTCCGGCGACCACCTCTTCCGGCGTTGGCGCATCACCTTCGTCCGCCTCAGCACTCAACTCCTCAAGGAGCGGATTCTCCAGTATATGTTGAGAGAGGACCTGCTGTAATTCCAGTCTGGATAACTGTAAGAGCTTGATGGCTTGTTGAAGTTGGGGCGTCATCACCAACTTCTGACTGAGCCGAAGATCGAGTTTGAGGTCCATCGCCGCTAGGTGGGGCCGCTTGAAACGTTCAGAGCCGAAAGCGTTCGCCTAAGTAGATTTCTCTGACCTTGGGGCTCCTGACAATGGCTTCCGGCGTGCCTGCCTCGAGGATCGTTCCTTCATTAATGATATACGCCCGATCGGTTATGGAAAGCGTTTCTTGCACGCTGTGATCCGTCGTCAGGATACCGATGTTCTTTCTTTTCAGGGACTGAATGATTTTTTGGAGGTCGGCGACCGCAATGGGATCTATCCCGGCAAAGGGCTCATCCAACAACAAGAACCGGGGCGTCGTGGCCAGAGCCCTCGTAATTTCCAATCGACGACGCTCGCCACCGGACAGCGTGAAGGCTTTGCTGTTTCGAATATGGCCTAACCCGAGTTCGTTCAATAGACTTTCCAAGCGTGACTGACGCTCATCCCGGGAAATGTCCAGGGTTTCCAGAACGGCACAAATATTGTCTTGTACGGATAATCGACGGAAGACCGACGCTTCTTGTGGGAGATAACCAATGCCTCGACGCGCCCTCTGGTACATCGGCAGGGCCGTGATTGGATCCTGATTTAGGAGGATCTGCCCATGATCAGGCTCGCAAAGACCAACCACCATGTCGAAAATGGTCGTTTTCCCTGCTCCATTCGGCCCCAATAAGCCGACAATTTCTCCTGACTCGACATTCAACGAGACGCCTCGCACGGCATCCCGGCCTTTGAAACTCTTGCGTAGTTCCTTGACGGAAAGCCTGGAGTGCGCCATGACGGGCTGTAACAGGTCAACGATGGTCCACGGCCTGGGGGCCGCTACTCTTCGAGGATCACCACGTGGGATCCGCCCTCGACGACGCTTCGTTCTTCTTTTAAAAACATGGTCATTTGGGCTCCCTTGATCTTGGTCCCACCTTGCCAGGCCACCGGCGACTCCGTCAGCACGAGTTTTTCTTCATCCTTGTAATACAACGCGCGCCCGCACGTCGCCCTCCCATCAGATTTCTCAATGACGACTTTGCCGTTTGCCTCGATGCGGTCAACCTGACTTGTGGTCCCCCCTTCCGTTTTCCGGCTCCCGTTTTGCGCGCCCTTCTTGAACGTCACCACCATGTGTTCGGACCGCATGATGAAATTTCCTTTCTTGAGGACCACCGTTCCTTCAAAGATCGTCTGTCTGGATTTTCCTTGGACAGTCATGGTCTCCGATGTAATCGTTGTTTCCTCTTTTTGCTGGGCAAAGGTGCAAGGGATTGCCTGCGCCGACACGAGGCCAAAAACCAGCAATCCGATGAAGATCGAATGACCGTATTCAAGACGTAATGTGAACGTGGACATTATCGAGAACTCCTAATTTTTCCGTTTTCAACTCTGCCACCAACCCGCTACCCGTTATGATCAATCCCGGACCGTGTATCGTTACCGGCCTATCCGTACTGATGGTCTGCTCGGCATCCACCCAGTGTACGTGGGGGGTCAGGATTGTATAGCCATTGACCAAATCAATCGTAATCAATTCATCTTCGTTACGTAGTTCAAAATCGCCGCTGGCTGTATTGATCGTTCCTTCGTCAGCCTCCAACTCCATGTCTTGCCCCGCCCTGCCGAACAAGCGAACCTGGACACGTTTCAACACGACGTGTTGTTCGGACTCATCGCTTTCCGCTTTTTGCGCTTCCACTTCCCACTGGACCCGCCCGTCCGCGGTTTGCCGGTACACGAAACCCTCTATGCCTGCATCGGCCGTTTCAAAGACCGGTTCCGTCATGACCGGGAGAGGATGATTGGCCTGCATTTGCTGCATGAGGACATACCCGAGAAAGCCCGCCAAACACAGGGTCATCCCCCTTAGAATCCATCGAATCCATGAGCGAAACATAGGTTAGCACGTCAATGATGGCTTGGAAGGAACCTGAAACACAATACCATACGCCCCCAACCAAGTAAACTAAACGGCCGTTGAGATGCGTCGATGCGTGCCTATAAACGGAAAGTCTGTGGGGAGTAGGTTCACGCGTCAGGGACTCTCACAAGGCCGGACACGTGAGAAGGAAGGACTGCAAAAATGCTTATGACGCCTTGTCTTCGATCACCGGTTCATCGACGGTCTCACTCACCGGCCCACGTTCGATCAACTCAACAGCCACAAGCTCCGCGGCATCTCCGGGGCGACGTCTCGTTGGAATGATCCGGACGTATCCTCCGGACCGGCGGCTGAATCGTCCGGCAACGTCGCTGAACAATTTCGAGACAACGTCTTTGCTTCTGATGAAATTCAAGGCTTGCCTGCGCGCATGCAGAGAACCCTCTTTCCCCAGGGTGATCATTCTTTCAGTGAGGCCGCGAAGCTCTTTCGCTTTGGCCTCCGTGGTCTCGATACGTTCGTGTTCCAGTAACGAGGTGACGAGGTTCCGAAACATCGCGTGTCGATGTTTGGTATTTCGCCCCAATTGTCTGCCTTTTTTTCGATGTCGCATGCCGTGGCTCTCTTGATAATATATTAAGGAACCTAATGAGATTGGTTGTTGGTCTGCACCAGGTTTTCTCGTCTGAGGCCCAAGCTCAATCCCATTTCAGCCAACACTTCCTTGATTTCATTGAGAGATTTTTTCCCGAAATTTTTGGTCTTCAGCATCTCGATTTCCGTCTTCTGCACGAGGTCTTCAATCGTCTTGATATTCGCATTTTTCAGACAATTCGCCGCACGCACGGAAAGTTCCAGTTCATTGACGCTTCGAGCCAGATGTTTATTCAATTCGGCTTGCGTTTCCTCGTAAGCGGAATCATGCTCCACTTCTTTCATTTCTTCGCTGGGGATGCAAATGGCCAAATGTTCACGAAGAATAGACGCCGATGAGGACACGGCTTCTTGTGGGGTGATACTTCCGTCGGTCCAAATCTCAAGATTCAATTTGTCATAATCGGTCACACGGCCGACCCGAGCATTTTCCACGTGAAAGTTCACGCGCTTGATCGGGGAAAAAATCGAGTCGACCGGGATGACGCCAATGGGCAGCCCTTCTTCTTTATTGCGTTCCGCCGGTACGTACCCGCGACCCGGCTTGACGATCAACTCGATGTCGAGCATCCCGTCTTTGTCCAACGTCGCGATATGCAGTTCCGGATTCAAGATAGTGATATCCGCGTCATGCTGAATATCGGCGGCACTGACTTCACCCGGCCCTTTCTTCTTTAACCGCATCGCCTTTGATTTGTCGGTATGCAGCTTCAACCGGAGATTCTTGACGTTCAAGATGATAATGGTCACATCTTCCGTCACGCCGGGAAGGGTGGAAAATTCATGAAACGCCCCTTCGATCTTGACGGAGGTCACAGCCGCCCCGGTTAACGAGGACAACAACACGCGTCGCAGCGAATTCCCGACCGTAGTCCCAAACCCGCGTTCAAAGGGCTCTGCCGTAAACTTTCCATAGGTGGGCGAGGCTGTTTCCTTTTCCAATTCCAGTCGCATCGGCAACTGAAAATCCTTGATCCCTTTGTTCATTACGCCCCCTTTCACCTCAATCTGTCATAGCCGAGATATCGGCTCATATCCGGCTCGCCAACTCGTTCCTGTTAGCGAGAATATAATTCGACAATGATCTGTTCATTGACCGGGGCCCCGATGTCCTCTTTCGTCGGAAATGCTCGAACCGTCCCTTTCAACGCATCACGGTCACAGTCGATCCAGGTGACAGCCGGCAGGTTGTCGGCGGCATCCGCTGCCGCTTTAATCGCCACCAATTCCGCACTCCGCGGCCTGACTTGAATCACGTCTCCCACGGCCGTCGTATACGAAGGAATGTCGGTTTTCCGGCCATTGACCAAGATATGACCATGATTGACCAATTGGCGAGCCTGCTTGCGCGAAAACGCCAGCCCGATCCGGTAGACGACGTTATCCAAACGCCGCTCAAGCAACGCCAGAAGATTCTCACCCGTCACCCCATCCTGACGTTCGGCCCGCTCAAAGATCCCGCGAAACTGACGTTCCTGGACGGCATACATCCGGCGCAATTTCTGCTTTTCACGTAGCTGCATACTGTAATCCGTCACACGGGGACGAGATTGCCCATGTTGCCCCGGAGGATAACTTCGACGTTCGATCGCACACTTGTCGGTCATGCAACGTGTTCCCTTGAGGAACAGTTTGACGCCTTCCCTTCGACAAATCCTGCATACTGGACCACGATAATTTGCCACGTCTCTAGCCTCTCACTTTCGAAACTTCAGAGTCCACGTTGGCACGTCTGAAGGTTGAGTCCATCACCGCTTACACCCGTCGCCGTTTCGGGGGCCGGCATCCATTGTGGGGAATGGGCGTCACGTCACGAATCAAATTCACGCGTAGCCCCACGGACTGCAGCGCGCGCACCGCCGACTCACGCCCCGATCCCGGGCCGTTGACGTATACGTCGATCTGGCGCATACCCTGCTCCATGGCTTTTCGGCCGGCCGCTTCCCCCACGCGCGTCGCCGCAAAGGGCGTACTCTTTCTGGCGCCCTTGAAGCCCAGACCGCCCGCGTTCGACCACGAGACCGTATTGCCGCTCATGTCGGTAATGGTGACCAGTGTATTGTTGAAAGACGCCTGAATATGGGCAATACCCATTTGCACGATTTTTTTCTCTTTTTTCCGACCTTTTTTTACGCTCATGCTGTCACCTGGATGGCTGTTTATTTTTTGGACCGGCCGATCGACGCCCGTTTCCCTTTCCGGGTTCGTGAATTCGTTTTGGTTCGTTGACCGCGGACGGGAAGCCCCCTGCGATGACGAAGCCCTCGATAGGTTCCCGTATCGATCAGTCGTTTGATGCTGAGAGTGATTTCCTTTCGAAGATCCCCTTCGACGGTGTAATCTTTATCGATCGTCTCACGAAGTTTGACAATGTCTTCCTCACGAAGATCCTTGACGCGCACGGCGGAATCAATGCCGGTCTTCTGCAAAATCTGCCTCGCGCTCCACGGCCCGATCCCGTAAATATAGGTCAAGCTTATCTCAATGCGTTTGCCAACGGGCAGATCGACGCCTGCTATCCGAGCCATGTCTCCTCCTTCTTCACCTGATGAGGCCTTCCGCTCTACCCTTGTCTCTGCTTGTGGCGAGGGTTACTGCATCGGACCCGAACGACACCTCGTCGTCGGAAGACAATACATTTTGAACACATCGGTTTGACTGACGATTTGACTTTCATGAGAGCTGCCTCTCCTCGCTATTTGAAGCGATAGGTGATCCGTCCCCTCGTGAGGTCATACGGAGATAACTCCACGGTCACTTTATCGCCCGGAAGAATGCGAATAAAATGCATCCGCATCTTCCCTGAAATATGCGCCAAAATCTTGTGCCCACTCTCCAATTGAACTCGAAACATGGCATTGGGCAACGTTTCCATGATCACCCCTTGGACTTCAATGACGTCTTCCTTTGCCATCAGCCTGAAACCGCGTCGCTATGAATTGACGCTGACCTGCTCCTTGACCGTCGTCAGAATCACGGGTGGCCCTTCGGGTTGGACCGCCACGGTATGTTCAAAATGCGCGGACAGGCTCCCGTCTTTCGTGACGGCGGTCCATTGGTCGTCCAACACTTTCACCTGCGGCCCCCCGACGTTCACCATGGGCTCGATGGCCAACACCATTCCGAACTGAAGACGCGAGCCTTGCCCCGGACGTCCATAATTGGGAACTTGCGGCTCCTCATGAAGTTGCCGGCCGATCCCATGCCCCACAAAATCCCTCACGACGGAAAACCCGTGTGCTTCCACGTAATTTTGAATCGTATGCCCGATGTCGGACAGCCGGTTGCCGACCCGGGCCTGATCGATCCCTTTATGCATCGCCGCTTCCGTCACCTTGAGCAGGGTTTCGACGTCGTCCGACACCGGACCCACGGGCACCGTCACGGCCCCATCGCCATAAAATCCCTGAACAATCGCTCCCAAGTCAAGCCCGACGATGTCCCCTTCCTTCAACTCCCGGTTAGAGGGAATTCCATGAACCACTTCATGATTCACCGAGGCACAGAGGGTGTTGGGGAAACCACGGTACCCCTTGAAGGCCGGAACGCCCCCATGGTCACGAATGAACGTCTCTGCCAGTTCGTCCAAATATGACGTAGTGACGCCGGGTCTGACCTCCTGTTGCAGCACCTGATGCGCTTCAGCCACGATCTTCGAGGCTTGGGCCATCAGCGCAATTTCTTCCTCGGTCTTGAGCATGATCATGAAGCGCTATGCCCCGGACAACAATGCCGACAACCGTTCCTGGACCTCTTCAACGGATCCCGTGCCATCCAATTCGGTCAGTACGTGTTTCTCTTGATAGTAATCAATCAAGGGAGCCGTTTGCTCTTCATACACCACCAGCCTCGATTCCACCGTCTCCCGTTTATCGTCGCTACGTTGAACGAGAGCCGCCCCACACTCGTCACAGCGCCCCTCCTGCTTGGGCGGCACGTAATCGACGTGATACACCGCCGAGCAGGCCGAACAACTTCTGCGTCCGCTCAACCGCTTCACCACTTCCTCTCGAGGGATCACGAAATAGATGACCCGATCCAGCGTCACCTCCTGCCCTTGAAGAATGCCCGACAAGGCGTCTGCCTGAAGAATGGTTCGCGGAAATCCATCAAGTATAAATCCCTTTTCACATTCGGAGGACGCGATTTTTTCCGCGACGAGGCCGATCACCACGTTGTCGGGCACAAGTTCCCCTCGCGTCATGTACTGCTGCGCTTCAAGCCCCAGCGGCGTCTTTTGGGCCACACCCGTTCGCAATAAATCCCCCGTGGAAATTTTCGGTATCGCCTGTTTGGCCGCCACCATTTCGGCCTGCGTGCCCTTGCCCACCCCGGGCGCACCGAGAAAAACGAGTCGCATGGCGTGCTATCCGCTCCGGCCTTTCAACCGTCCCTTGGCCAAGAAGCCTTCATAATTCCGCATCAACATATGAGACTCGATTTGCTGGGCGGTATCCAACCCGACCCCCACGACAATCAACAACGACGTGCCTCCGAAATAAAAGGGCACGTTCAACTTATATATCAACAATTCCGGAATCACGCAGACGATCGCCAGGTAAATGGAACCGGCGAACGTAATACGGGTCAGAACCCGATAAATGTAATCGGCCGTTCGCTGACCAGGTCGAATGCCGGGAATAAACCCTCCGTACTTTTTCATGTTGTCCGACATATCGACCGGATTCAACACGACAGCCGTATAGAAAAAACAGAAGAATATAATCAGCCCCACGTACATCAACGTATAGACGACCGATCCCGGAGCCAAATGCGCCCCCAAGACTTGCACCCACGGCACCTGAATAAATGAGGTAATCGTGGCCGGAAACGCAATAATCGAAGACGCAAAAATCGGCGGGATCACGCCTGCCGTATTGATTTTCAAGGGGATATGAGTGCTTTGTCCCCCGTACACCCTGCGGCCGACAACCCGTTTGGCATATTGAACCGGCACCCGTCGTCTTCCGCTTTCCAGGAACACGATGGCCGTGATCACGGCCAACATACTCACGACCAACAGGATCAGGAAGAGCAGGCTCAGCTCTCCGACCCGGTACATTTCAAAGGTTTGGGCAACCGCGCTTGGAAGACGGGCGACAATCCCGGCGAAAATAATCAGCGAGATGCCGTTCCCGACTCCGCGCTCGGTAATTTGTTCACCCAACCACATGAGAAACGCGGTGCCTGCGGTCAAGGTAATCACGGTCATGAACCGAAACGGCCAGCCCGGCTCCAACACGTATTGACCGCCGTTCATGCCTTCGAGCCCCAAGGCAATCCCGAATCCCTGGATCAGGGCAATCCCGATGGTGCCGTAGCGGGTATATTGAATGATCGTCTTTCTTCCTCGTTCACCCTCCTTGGCCAGTTTCGATAAATGCGGGATTACCACGGTCAAGAGTTGCAGGATAATCGACGCACTGATGTAGGGCATGATGCCCAGCGCAAAAATCGTTAACCGTGATAGCGAACCTCCGGAAAAAATGTCCAGGAACCCGAGAAGGGCTCCGCCTTGATCCAATAAGAATTGCGCCAATTCATCATTGTTGATCCCCGGAGTCGGAATATGAGCTCCAATCCGGTACACAGCCAACATTGCCAACGTAAACAGGACACGGCTACGTAACTCCGGTATTTTGAGGATGTTCTGGAAGCTCGTAATGAGCCGTTCAAGCACGGCCGATGACCTTGGCTTGTCCGCCCGCCTGTTCAATTTTCCGAAGAGCCGACTGACTGAATTTATGCGCTTCAATAGTCATGGGCTTGTCCAGCTCTCCCACACCAAGAATCTTGATGGGCTTTGACTGCTTCTTGACAATCCGCTTCTCATATAGGACTTGCGGGGTCACGTTCTGGTCGAGGGCGGCAAGAGTTTTGAGATTGACCACGGCGTATTCGGTACGAAACGGATTGTGAAATCCTCGTTTGGGCAACCTCCGTGCGAGCGGCATTTGACCACCTTCAAATCCCGCAACGTTCGCCCGCCCGGAACGGGCGAGCATACCCTTATGCCCCTTGCCGGCTGTCTTGCCCAACCCCGAGCCCGGACCTCGCCCCAACCGTTTTTTCGATTTCCTGGAACCCGGCGCCGGCTGCAATTGATGGAGTTTCATTGATCGTTGACCTCAACGAGGTGCTTGACCTTTCGGATCAACCCCAACACCTGGGGCGTCTTGGGGCGCTGCACCGTTTGATGGAGCTTTCGTAAACCGAGCCCTTGTAAATACAGGCGCTGTTTGTAGGGTCGTC
The DNA here is from genome assembly GCA_009840285.1 of Nitrospira sp. SB0662_bin_26. Lineage (GTDB taxonomy): Bacteria > Nitrospirota > Nitrospiria > Nitrospirales > UBA8639 > Bin75. The sequence continues at coordinate 8,940 of VXOF01000094.1, read as the reverse complement.
CGATGGGACTATGCTTCAACGTAATGGAAAGCTGATCAGAAGATTGAGACACAACACTACTCCTCACACCACATTAGAGTGACGACTCATTCGAGACCTGACGGAGTTGCTTGACGTCTTCCGGGCCCTTGAGTTGGGACAAGCCGGCCAACGTGGCCTGTACCACGTTATAAGGGTTGCCGCGGCCCAAGGTTTTCGCAATGATATTGTGGGCTCCAAGTACTTCCAAAATGGCCCGAACCGCCCCGCCCGCGATGATTCCCGTTCCCGCTTTCGCCGGTTTCATGTACACGTGTTCTCCACAGAAACGCCCGTGCACATCATGGGGAATGCTGCCGTTCCTCAAAGGCACTTGAAGCAGTTGTTTTTTTGCCCGGCCAACGGCTTTGGCAATCGCCGGCGGCACTTCGGTCGCCTTGCCCTTGCCAATGCCAACCCATCCCTGCCCATCCCCGACCACGACCAGCGCGCTGAAGGAAAACCGCTTTCCTCCTTTGACGACTTTCGCCACCCGGTTAATCGAAATCAACTTGTCCTTGAGGTTCAATTCTTCAGGGTTGACTGGTTGCACCGAATGCCATCCTCTTCGTTAAAAGGCCAGACCTACTTCACGGGACGCGTCGGCCAATGCTTTGACCCGCCCATGGTACAGTCGCCCATTCCGATCGAACACGACGTCGGTCACATTCGCGGCCTTGGCCCGTTCGGCCAACAGTTTCCCGACGGCTTGCGCGGCCTCCTTCGACGAACCGGACTTCACGGTTTCGCGCAGACTCGCGTCCATGGATGACGCGGCAGCCAAGGTGAGACCCGCGACGTCATCAACGACTTGGGCGTAAATGTGCGCATTGCTTCGAAATACGGTCAGTCTTGGCCGTTGAGACGTACCGTGAACTTTTTTTCTGACCCGTGTTTTGCGCCGTTTCAACCGGCGACGTTGCGTCTTGAGATTCATACGTTATTTCTTCCCGGCTTTTCCGGCTTTCTTAATCAGAACCTCACCCGTATACCTAATGCCTTTTTGCTTATAGACGTCGGGAGGTCTCACGCGTCGAATATTGGCAGCTGTCTGGGTCACGAGCCGTTTATCAATGCCCTTGACGGAGATCATGGTTTGTTTCTCAACCGACGCCTGCACGCCTTCCGGGATCGACAAGGTCACGGGATGCGCAAACCCGACGTTTAACGTCAGCGATTGACCCTGCACTTGCGCCCGATACCCCACCCCCGTCAATTCCAGGGTGCGTTCGAACCCCTTAGTCACGCCCTCGACCAAATTCGCCAATTCAACGCGGGTCAGCCCATGGAGGGCTTTGACACGAGGCGCATTCCCCCGTCGTCCCACCTGGATCGCTCCCTCGTTGATGGTCACGTCAATCTCGTCGGCGAGTTCCCACCCCAATTGGCCCAACGGTCCCTTCACGGAGACGGAGCCCCCGTCCACCTTCACTTCGACGGTGGAGGCCAGCGCGATGGGTTTAATCCCAATTCTAGACATCGTTGACCTGACTGCTTCGTTGAGATGAGCCGGTTCGTGCCGGCTCTACCACACGTGACACAAGACCTCTCCTCCGATGCTCTGCTGTCTGGCTTGCCGATCGGTCATGACCCCTTTCGAGGTCGAAAGCACCGCGACCCCCAACCCGCCCCGCACTCGCGGAATGGAAGCAACACCGACGTACACGCGCTTGCCCGGCTTACTGACCCGCTTGATCCGCTCGATCACGGGCTTCTTTTCCCGCCCGGGGACATACCGCAACACGACCTGAAGGGCCGGATGCCCATCGAGTGTGGTGGGCGAGAAGTCTTGAATAAAGCCCTCGGCCTTAAAGACGGCCAGCACGTTGCCCTTCAACTTGGAGGCGGGAACATTGACCGTCGCATGCCCCCGTCGAATGGCATTCATGATGCGAATAAAAAGATCGGCAATTGGATCCGTCATACTCATAACGTCATACCCTTATCATCCGCAGTCTGGCACCGGGCTACCAACTCGACTTGGTGACCCCCGGAATGTTTCCGCGCAGGCTATGCAGCCGAAAACAAATCCGGCACATGTGGAAGCGGCGCAAAAAGGCCCTCACGCGACCACAGAGAGGGCAGCGATTATATCGCCGGACGGGAAATTTCGGCTCAGCCGCCTGCTTGTTCCGTAATGCTTTTCTTGCCACGCAAGCCTCCGTCTCAATCACTGAGGTTCAACGAAACGGCATGCCCAGGTGAGTCAGCAGGGATTTAGCCTCGTCATTTCGCTGAGCGCTCGTCACAATGGTAATATCCATCCCGTGGATGGCTGCCACGTCGTCATATTTGATTTCAGGAAAGGTCAACTGCTCCTTCAACCCGAACGTATAGTTACCACGGCCATCGAACGCCTTGGGGGAAACTCCCCGAAAATCCCGAATCCGGGGCAGGCCGACGTTCAGCAAACGATCCAGAAATTCATACATCCGGCTTCCGCGAAGCGTGACCTTAGCTCCGATCGGCATCCCCTGTCGCACCTTGAAACCGGCGATGGCTTTTTTCGCCCTGGTCACGACGGGCTTCTGCCCCGTGATCAAGGCCAATTCGGCCACGGCACTATCCAACAGCTTGACGTCTTGAATGGCTTCTCCCATACCGACGTTCAGCACCACCCGTTCCACGCGAGGCACTTGCATCGGATTGGCATACGAGAATTCCTTCATCATCCGAGGGACCACTTCATTCCGGTAGAGATCCCTTAACCGCGGCGGAGGTCCGTTCTGCGCCGCCTTCGACTTGGCTGCCGGTTTGGCTTCTTTCTTGGCCATCACACCTTATCCAACACGTCGTCCGGACTTTTCTGCAAGACCCGAACCCGACGCCCATCATCCAATCGCTTGATGGCGACCCGCGAAGGTTTCCCCAAGGCCTGGGAATACACCATGACGTTTGAAATCGCCAAGGGCGCCTCGCGCTCCAAAATGCCGCCCTGCTTCATTTTTTGGGAAGGCTTCGTGTGCCGTTTAATCACGTTGATTTTTTCCACCGTCACCCGGCTTGTCCGTGGATTCACGTGCAAGACCTTGCCCATTTTTCCTTTCTCCCGTCCGGCAATCACAATCACCGTATCGCCCTTGCGAATACGCGATTTAGTTACCGAAGGGCTTCTCGTCGCAATTCGGCCGCCCATGTGTCCTACAACACCTCCGGAGCAAGAGAAATGATTTTCATGAACTTCTTTTTCCTTAATTCCCGAGCAACAGGCCCGAAGATTCTCGTGCCCACGGGATCACCTTGATTATTCACCAGCACACACGCATTACGATCGAAGCGAATATAGGAGCCATCCTCGCGACGCCGGCTTTTTTTCGTTCGCACGATCACCGCTTTGACCACGTCGCCTTTCTTGACGGAGGCTTTGGGTATGGCCTCTCGAACCGACACGACCACGATGTCGCCGATGCCTCCATACCGCCGGCGGGTCCCACCCAACACGTGAAAGCACCGCACGCTCTTCGCGCCGGAATTATCCGCGACGTCAAGGTAACTATAATTTTGAATCATCGGAACACCACGCCATTTCCGGGCCGCCGTTTACGGCGACGGGTTCTGCTCGCCCCGCTCAAGAATAGCCGCCACCCGCCAATGTTTATCCTTGCTGAGCGGGCGCGTCTCCACGATTTTCACACGATCGCCGATTCGGGATTCATTCTTTTCGTCATGGGCTTTCAGTTTGGTGAGACGTCGCACCACTTTTCCGTATAACGCGTGCGACACCAATCTCGGGACCGCCACGACGACCGTTTTTTCCATTTTATCGCTGATCACGCGTCCATACGACGCCCGCTGTCGTCTTACAGTCATGTTTCGTCAACCCTCGCCTTCCGATTGCCCCGACGATCGTTTTTCATGAAGGACGGTCTTGGCTCTGGCCACGTCCTTTCGCACCTGGCGAATTTTCATCGGATTTTCAATTCGTCCAAGGGCATGCTGGCAGCGAAGGTGAAACAATTCCTGCTTCAACTCATGCACCTTTCCGACCAATTCTTCCGGTTCCATGCCTTGCAATTCTTTGACGTCCATCAATGCGCCTCAGACGGGATATTCGCCTCGGGCGACAAACTTTGTCGCCAACGGCAGCTTGTGACCGGCCAAACGAAACGCCTCTTCCGCGACGCTTCTCGACACGTCATCCATCTCGTAGAGAATGCGACCGGGCTTCACCACGGCTACCCAGAACTCGGGGCTCCCTTTGCCCTTCCCCATTCGAACTTCCGCCGGCTTTTTGGTAACGGGTTTATCAGGGAAGATGCGGGTCCAGATTCTCCCGCCACGCTTGACGTGGCGCGTCATCGCGATTCTCGCCGCCTCGATTTGCCGCGCCGTGATCCGCCCGGGCTCCAGCACCTTGAGCCCAAACTGCCCGAAAGACACGTCACCGCCACGGTAGGCCTTCCCCCGCATATTGCCTTTCTGCACTTTCCGAAATTTAACTTTTTTCGGAGCTAACATATCTTGAGCCCATGAAGATGATGTATATTCACAGCAATCATTCTCATCCGTACGGTACGCGTCGCCGCTCTACAGCAAATTCAACGACGCTTCGTCTTTCGCCGCGCTCGGCAACTCGGCGTTCCCTTTGTAAATCCACGCCTTCACCCCGATAATCCCCATGGTTGTATGGGCTTCTGCAAACCCATAATCCACGTCCGCCCTGAGCGTATGAAGCGGAACCCGACCTTCCCGATACCATTCCGTCCGGGCGATTTCATTACCGCCCAACCGTCCGGCGCACGAAACCCGAACGCCTTGAGCACCCAAGCGAAGCGCCGAGGCCACGCTTCTTTTCATGGCGCGACGAAATGAAACGCGTTTCTCCAATTGCAAGGCGATGTTTTCAGAAACCAACTGCGCGTCCAATTCCGGTTTTTTGATTTCCTTGACCGTCACGTAGACTTCCCGGCCATACCGTTGCTCCAGCATCGCTTTCAACTTATCGACTTCCGCGCCCTTTCTCCCGATGATAATGCCGGGACGGGCCGTGTAAATGATCACCTTCACCTGATTCCCGGAACGTTCGATCTCGACCCGTGAAATGCCGGCGTGAAACAAGCGGGATTTGACCGTATTGCGAATCTCGACGTCCTCATGCAGCAGCTTCACAAAATCTTTTTTGGCATACCACCGGGAATTCCACGTCCTGGTGTACCCCAGCCGAAAACCAAATGGATGCGTTTTTTGTCCCATGCTCCGGTTTTTCCTCACTCCGCCAACGGAAATGGTCGGCAATGATTTCCTCTAGGAATCCTCTTTCGTCGGAGAAACGGCTATCGTCACGTGACTGGTCCGCTTATGGATGGGATTTGCCCTGCCCATGGACCTGGCTCGAAACCGCTTTAACACCGGACCGCCATCGACATAGGCTCTGGAGACCTTCAACGATTCGGCCTCCCCCAACTCCTGTTGTCCGGCATTCGCAACCGCGGAATGCAACACCTTTTCCACAACCGGAGCCGCGGCCCTGGGCAAATACTTGAGTACCGTCAACGCCTCGGACACGCCACGCCCGCGGATCAGATCGACGACCATGCGCACTTTTCGCGGCGTCATTCTCACGTAGCGCAAGACTGCCTTTGCTTCGGCCATGAGACCCCTTCCCTACTGCCCTCGTACCCGTGCTACTTCAATGGAACGGCTTTTTCCGATTTGGCGGCTCCATGCCCCTTAAAGAACCGGGTCGGAGAAAATTCTCCGAGTTTGTGGCCAACCATATTTTCCGTCACGTAGACCGGAATAAATTTCTTCCCGTTGTGCACCGCGAATGTATGACCGATCATTTCAGGAATAATCGTGGAACGACGCGACCAGGTCTTGATGATTTTCAGATCGCGAGACTCGTTCATTTGTTCCACCTTTTCCAAAAGGTGGGTATCGACAAACGGTCCCTTATGAATCGAACGCGGCATCGACGCTGCTTCTCCTTATTTCGTCCTTCTGGAGATAATGAATTTCGAAGACTGCTTCTTCTTCCGGGTCTTGAAGCCTTTGGTCGGAACCCCCCAGGGAGAAACGGGATGAGGGTTTCCCTGTCCGGACTTCCCTTCGCCGCCCCCATGCGGATGATCCACCGGATTCATCACGACGCCTCGGACGTGAGGGCGCTTTCCCTTCCACCTCGAACGACCGGCCTTGCCCACTGAAACGTTCTCGTGATCGAGGTTCCCGATTTGTCCCACGGTCGCCATACACGTGCCCAAAATCCGACGCATCTCACCCGAGACCAGACGGACCTGAACGTATTGACCTTCCCGGCCCATCACCTGACACGACGCACCGGCACTCCGCGCGACCTGGGCGCCCTTCCCCGGCTTGAGTTCAATGTTATGAATAGTCGTACCAAGCGGCATCAACGACAAAGGGAGCGCATTGCCCGGACGAATGTCCGAACCGGGACCGGCCTGAATCGGATCTCCGACCGACAATCCGACGGGCGCTAGGATATATCGCTTATCCCCGTCTGCATACACGATCAATGCGATACGAGCCGAACGATTGGGATCGTACTCCACCCTGACGACTTTGCCCGGCACCCCGATTTTATTCCGCTTGAAATCAATGACACGATATAAACGCTTATGCCCGCCGCCACGAAATCTCGTCGTAATCCGCCCGAAATTGTTTCGTCCGCCGGAGCGAGGCAGAGACGTTGTCAGGCTTTTTTCAGGCTGCTCTTTGGACAGCGCCTTGTCCTTGATAACCGTCATCCCGCGCCGGCCCGGCGACGTTGGACGATAAGGTTTAGTCGGCATAATGTGCGACCCCTCTTTTCTCCAGCTCAATCCACAGAACAGGCAACGGTTAATCCACCCTTAGCAAGGCAGCACGTTCAAAAATGTTGTCCGGCAAGGCCGCAGGGCCATTGGCGCGTGGATCGTACGTAGAAGTGCGTGAGCACGACAAAGAACCGAGAACGCCGCCGGCGGCTTTTTTCAACGTGCTGCTAAGCGCTTTCATAGAGTTCTACCTTCTCGCCCTCATGTAAGGTGATGATGGCTTTTTTCCAGTCGGCCCGTTTCCCAAGATAGCGCCCCTGACGTTTCTTCTTGCCCAAGACGTTCATGATATTGACGGACTTCACTTTGACTTTGAGCACGGACTCCACTGCCTGACGAACCTCGATTCGATTCACGTCGTTCTGCACGACAAAGGCGATACGGTTGGCGGACTCTTGAAGCCCCGTGATTTTCTCGGTCAACAACGGCTTCACCAACACGTCATAGGGATCGCGTTTCATGCCCACAACTCCTGCACGCTGGACAATTCGGCCTTCAACACCACAAGCGTCCGGTAGCGAAGCACGTCGTACACCGTCAACTCTTCGGGCGACACGGCCTTCACTTGAGCCAAGTTCCTTGTTGCGCGAAACACGGCATCGCTGTTTTTCCCCACGACGAACAGGACGGGGCCCGTCGCGCCCAATTGTTTCACCGTCTTGGCCATCAATTTGGTCTTGGGTTCCGGAAGCGACAGTTCGGAAAGAACCAGAAGCTCCCCGGCCGCCATCTTTGCAGACAAAGCACTTTGCATGGCCTTTCGATACATTTTCTTCGACATGGCGGAACGATACTTTCGAGGCTGCGGACCGAATACCGTCCCACCGTGACGCCACACCGGTGAACGATTCGAACCCGCTCGAGCCCGACCCGTGTGTTTTTGCCTCCACGGCTTTTTGCCTGTCCCACTGACTTCACTGCGACCCTTCGAGCTTGCGGTGCCTTGCCGAAGCGACGCCAGCTGCATGACCACCGCGGAATGAACCAGTGACCCATGAGGTTGAAAGCCGAATACGGCCTCGCTCAACTCAACGGAACCGACGGCCTTCTTCGTTTGGTCTACGATTTCTATCGAGGCCATGCCGACGCGTTACCCCCCTGCCTTTCGAATAAGGACCACAGCTCCCACGGGACCGGGAACGGCTCCTCTGATGAGGACGAGATTTTCCTCCGGTCGAGTGTCGACCACAGTCAATCCTTTCACCGTGACCCGCTTGTTACCCATTTGTCCGGGCAACGCTTTGTTTTTCAACACGCGCGAGGGATACGAACTGCACCCGATGGACCCCGGCGCACGATGGAACATGGAACCGTGACTGGCCGGACCGCCCCCGAAATTGTGACGCTTCATGACGCCCTGAAATCCTTTTCCCTTTGAGGTTCCCTGGACGTGCACCATTTCACCTTTTTCAAAAAGGTCGGCCGTCACGGCGTCCCCTACCTGACAAGCCGGAACGCAACGAAACTCCCGCAAATACCTGAACAATTTCTCTTGCCCGGAAGCACGAAGATGCCCCACTTGTGCCTTGGTGAGTTTCCGATCCTGGACCTCAGAAAATCCAAGCTGCACAGCATCGTACCCATGTCGATCTTTGGTCTTCACGGCCGTCACGCGGCACGGTCCCACCTCAATCACCGTCACGGGATGCAGACGACGATGTTCGTCGTAGATCTGCGTCATGCCCAACTTTTTTCCTATCAACCCGCTAACCATGCAACACCCTGCAAATCCTCGTCGACGACGCTACACTACAGTTTGATCTCCACGTCCACACCGGCGGCCAGGCTCAATTTCATGAGCGCATCCATGGTTTCCGGGGTGGGCTCAAGAATATCCAACAAACGTTTATGCGTACGGATTTCAAATTGCTCGCGAGACTTCTTATCCGTATGAGTGGATCGCTGAATCGTAAACTTTTCAATCCGGGTGGGAAGCGGAATGGGACCGGCAACGCGCGCGCCCGTTTGTTTGACGGTATCCACGATTTCCCTTGCCGATTGATCGAGGATCCGATAATCAAACCCCTTCAACCGGATACGAATACGTTGATCGACACTTACCACCACTGGATTCCTTCCTTAACTTACGCGAGGATTTCGGTCACGACGCCGGCGCCCACCGTCCGGCCCCCTTCCCGCACCG
>VXOF01000036.1 GCA_009840285.1 Nitrospira sp. SB0662_bin_26 | reverse complement strand
TCCACGATCCGCTGGGAGGTCTCGACGTTGCCCGCGGCCCCCGCCGCGGGAAACCGGGCATTGACCACCGATCCTTCAGGAGCCCGGACGTGGACGGGAACCATGCAACCGCTGTTGCCGGGAATATCCAGCCCCAGCAGACATCGAAATACGTATGCCGTGGCCGACACCGTAATTGCATAAACCGCATTGACACTGCCTTCGCACTGCGGCGCACTCCCCTCGAAATCGACCACCACATCTTCTCCGTCTATCGTCACGGCTACGGCAATCGGGATTGGTTTGTCGTCGAAGCCGTCGTCATCAAGCACGTCTTTGTACCGATAGGTGCCGTCCGGCAACTGCCGGATGCCGTGTCTGGTCAGTTGTTCACTATAGGCCAACAAATCGGACATGTTTCCGCGCACGCGCTCCACTCCGTAGCGTGACGCCAATTCCCCCAGTCGTTGCTCCCCGATTCGATTGGCCGCCAGTTGGGCCTGTAAATCGCCCGCCCGTTCCCGTGGAGTCCGCACGTTCGCCAGAAAGAAATCCCACAGCGCCTGATTGACCCTGCCAGCGTCCATGAGTTTCATGGGCGGGATAATCACGCCTTCCTGATACAGTTCACGGGACAACGGCATGGACCCCGGCGACATCCCTCCGACGTCGGCGTGGTGCGCGCGGTTGGCCACGAATCCCAGGAGCCTGTCGTTCTCGACAAAGACCGGCGAGACGATTGTGATATCCGGCAGGTGCGTGCCGCCGTGAAACGGATCATTCAGAATCGCCACGTCGCCCGGCCCAAGGGTCAGGTGCCGGCGGCAGGCTTCCACGGAAAGCGGCATGGCTCCGAGATGAACCGGGATGTGGGCGGCCTGTGCCACCAGATGACCTTCCTCGTCGAATACGGCGCAGGAAAAGTCTCGGCGCTCCTTGATGTTCGGGGAAAATGCCGACCGTTGCAGGCGTACCCCCATTTCCTCGGCCACCGAACTGAACAGATGTTTGAAGACTTCCCGTTCAACGGCTTTCTGCACGAGCGTCTCCTATGGTGACCAGCACGTTTTGCCAGGCGTCGACGTCCGCGTGATCGGTTTCCGACAACAAAATGGTGGTATCGTCCTGGAAAATGACAGCAGGCCCGGGCACGTGATTCCCGGGTCGTAACAGACTGCGATCATAAAACGGGACGCTTCGAGGCCCGGAGGCGAACACGAGGCGACGTTCATGGCACACGGCCCCCGACGAATCGGCAGAACCGGAATCCTGCGTCTCCATCCTCGGGGGACTCACGTCTCCGATTGCCCGAACCCGAAGGTTGACGATCTCCAGGCCCGCGGCCTCGTCCTTATGCCCATAGCGTTGGGCGTGTTGTTCATGAAAGGCCGTTTGAAAATCAAGCGAAAACGGCACGGTCAATTCAAAGGATTGTCCCTGATACCGGAGATCCAATTCACAATGCACGTGCCGGGCCGGAACCTGGACCTGCTGGGTCGCAAGGTCTTCCTGCGCCTGCTCCATCATGGGAACGAACCGGCGCTCCAACTCTTCAAACGGGGTCTCACCGGGACACATCACCGTTTGGACGTAATCCAGAAATACGTTCGCCGTCAACATACCGAGGGCGGACAACGTCGAGGCTTCCATGGGGATCAGTACGCGACCGACGTTGAGGGATCGCGCCAGTTCACAGGCATGTACCCCTCCGGCTCCACCGAACGAAAGCAGCACAAACTCCCGAGGATCGTGCCCGCGCTCAATTGACGTCACACGAATGGCCCGCTCCATCTCGGCATTGACCACCTGGAGGACGCCCAAGGCAAGCTCCTCCAGGTCAACGCGGGCTCCGGCGGCATACGGGGCCAACTCCCGCGAAAGCGAAGCCAGGGCCTCGCGGGTGACCTCCAGATCCAACGGCAACTCGCCGCCTAACAGGCCAGCGGCCGGCAACCGTCCCAGGAAGGCATTGGCATCCGTGACCGTAGCCACCCGCCCTCCGCGTCCGTAACATGCGGGACCCGGGTCGGCACCGGCGCTTTCCGGTCCCACACGCAAGGCCCCTCCGGCATCGACTCGCGCCAGGGACCCGCCGCCGGCGCCGACCGTGTGAATGTCCAGCACCGGGACTCGAATCGGCATACCGGCGACTTCCGCTTCCGACGTCGTGCGAATTCCGCCATTGACCACGGATACGTCCGTGGACGTGCCGCCCATGTCAAACGTGATGAGCTGGGAAAAACCCGCGAGCCGCGCCAGGTATTCGGCTCCGATCACCCCACCCGCGGGTCCGGACAGGATTGACCGGACGCCCTCCTGCCGCACCTGCGCCGCCTGAATCCGCCCGCCGTTCGATTGCATGATATGGAAGGAACCCCCGGGAAGCGATTCTTCAAGGGTTTCCAGATATCTGTTGAGCACGGGAGAGACGTACGCGTTCACGACCGTAGTCGAGGCTCGCTCGAATTCGCGGAATTCCGGGATCAGTTCATGCGAGGCGGAGACAAAGAATCCCGCTTCCCGGAGGCGCTGCGCGAGTTGCCGTTCATGCTCGGGATTCACAAAGGAAAACAGCAGGGAGAGCGCCACGGCTTCGACCCGTTTTTCCCGGAGGGCCCTGATGAGGGACGACAGCGAGCGTGTGGCCAGGGGTTGCAACACGCGACCGCGATGGTCGAGCCGTTCCTGCACTTCCAGGCACCGGTCTTGAGGCACGAGCGCGGGGACTCCGCCACTGAACCAATCATAGAGATTTCGACGGGTTTGCCTGCCGATCTGCAACACGTCCCGAAACCCCCGGGTCGTAATGAACGCGGTACACGCCCCCTTGCGTTCCAGCAACGCGTTGGTAGCCACGGTCGACCCGTGCACGACGCTCTGACCGGTGGCCGGGGACAATCTCCGCAACCCTTCTAACACCGCTTGCGCAGGATCCGCGGGAGTCGAGAGCACCTTGAAGGTGTTTACAGCACCGGCGTCATGGTCGTACATCACGAAATCGGTGAAGGTGCCGCCGATGTCAATGCCGATCGAAAGGGGGGATCGTTCGTCGTCCGGGCTCATCGCAAATACGGCCTCATGAACGTTGTCCGGAAGCGCAAAATCGAAGTGGGAGACGACGCGTGGCGTCAGCCTTTGACAGTTCCGCTGAGGGTCACGATTCTGGGACCGCCCGGCGCATTGTCGAAAATACGCAACAACGCCTGGTGCCGGCCGGGCGCCGTACTCTCGAAATGAATGGGTAGCGCACAAAATTTCCCCGTCATCAGGGTCGCCCCGGCACAAGAATCCCGTTCAATGGAAAAGGCCCGGGACCCTTCCAGTACAATCTTGTCGATACTCAAGGAGCCGAGGCCCACGTTGGCGACGGTCAATTGATGCGTGCGTCGGGCCGGCGCATCCGCATCCGACGAAAACCGGATATCCTCGGCACTCAGGCTGATTGAAGGGATGACCGCCTTCCCGCTCAACAGGATCGACACGTCATCCGAACCACTGTTGGCCGTCACAATGTCCGGCAACCCGTCGTGGTCAAAATCTTCGATACCCATGGCAGTCGGCACCTTACCGACGGCATAGTGCCCGGCAGGCTGAAACGACCCGTCTCCCCGTCCCAGGAGGATCGAGGTACTATCCGACGCCCGATTGGTGGAAATCAGGTCGCGATAGCCGTCACCATCCAGATCCTGGTAGCTCAATGCCACGGGACTGAACCCCACTTCCATGTTCGCGGGCTTGGTGTATTGGCCGGGACTGAGTTGCAGCAGCAGCTTGATGCTGTCGGTAAATAAACTGGTCACCATGAGATCCAGGTGCCCGTCGGCATCCACGTCCGTTTGGGTCACGGCACTCAGTGTGAAACCGGCCTGAATGGTTCTCCAGGCGGAAAAGGTGCCCTCCCCCCGGTTCCGCAGCACGGATACGTACCCATTCGGCGTCCGCCAACTCGGTTGGCTCCACGTCAACGTGAGATCCGGCAATCCATCGTCGTCCAGATCGGCCAAAGAAGCGCCGGTGGGGAACAAGCCGCGCCGGTCCTGCACTTCGTCGTGTTGAGCAAGCGTAAACGCGCCCGGCCCGTTGTTCAATAAGACCGACCAACTGAAGGGCGGATAATGGCCGAATCGCCCGCTGTTGACCACGACCATATCCGGATCGTCATCCCCGTCCACGTCACCCAGCGCGAGAAACGTCGGACCTTTCCCCGATGGATACGGAACGGGTTCCTCGAAGAACCCGTTGCCCTTGCCGAACAGGACAAGGACGCCGTCGGCACCGGTCTCGGCCACGGCCAAATCCAACGTTCCATCCCGGTTCAGATCCTCCGCGGACAGAAACATTGGACTCCGGCCCACACCGAAGGAATAGCCCGAGCGAAACGTGCCGTTTCCGTTTCCCAACAACACCGAGACGTCGTCCGACTCACTGTTCGCCGTCGCAATATCCAGGTGACCATCCTCGTTGAAATCGCCGACCGTGAGCCCTTCCGGATGGGCGCCGACGGGCGCCGACAGGACCGGGGTAAAGACGAGGTTTTGCGCCAGGACGGGACCGGTAGCGACCAGGATCAATGCCCAACAGAACGTCCATGATTTGAACATGTGCTGGATGCATCCAAACATGACGTTCTCCTCTACCCCTCCCAGCCTCCCCTTACAAAGGGGAGGAGCCGACAAGAAGAACTGCGCAGGGCTGCCACCTCTTTGTCACTCCGGCAACGACCGCTCGTCCGTTGAAAACGTTTTTTTCAAGGCGATCTCCACTTCATCCGTCGCCGCCATGCCCCGATTGCGGACGTGCACGGACCATGAGGGATGGGCTCGCAAGGCAGACACGACAGTCTTGAACAATTCAGGTTTGACCCGGGTTTCCCAATCATGCAGCCACGCGTATCCGTCGTCGTCGCCCTCGTAATCTTCAGGAAATTCAGCAACGAGATTAAACCGAAGAATAAATGTCTTTTCTTCTTCGAACATCTGAGACTATCTCCGTCTGTGTTCACTCATTCGTTGACCATTTCCGGTGTTCTTCTTTGTATTTGTAGCTGCGCCATCTCATGGCGCTTCTTCTTGTGGCGGCCTCTCCAAGCGGCATAAGATGCAGCGGCTGCAACTGCGGAGAGGCCGTGAAAGGCAACGGGAAACTACTTTTGAATGTCTTTGGCCCGGCGATCAAGATAACCAGACCGGACGGCCCCGTACAGATCGATGGTGGACTCTTCAAGCCCCTCGAACGTGTCAAGGTTGATGGCACGACTATTCACGCGGCCCCCCGCATTCAGACCCAGGTTCGGGACAAACGGAATAAAATAGTTGACGGGGTTCATGAAAATATCGCCGGCGTACCCCACCGCATGTCGGACCGTCATGGGAGGGAGCAACGGCAGGACCATATAGGGCCCGGAAGCAACTCCATAGGATGCCAGGGTCTGACCCGTATCTTCCGCCGGCGGGGCTTCAATTCCGAACATATACTTGGCCACGTCAAAGAGCCCTCCCACGCCAAGGATCGAATTCAAAAGGAACCGGTTCATTTCGATCCCGGCCCGGTCGAATTTTCCCTGGAAGATGTTGTTAAGAAAGCGTGAAGCGAATCCCAGATTATAAAATGCATTGGCAAAGGAATCCTGAAGGTCGGGCGCTATGACGCCGGAGTAAACCCTGGCCACCGGTTTCAGCGCATAGCGGTCGAGATTGTAATTGAGTGTGAAGACATTCGTATTGAACGGCTCCCAGGGATCGTGAACCGGCTCGCTCTCGGTCGCAAAGGGATCTTCAAACGTGCTCTCGACGACCGTTTCATCCATAAGGGGGATTTTTTCTTCGTCATCCGTGTCCGATCCCCCGAGAGACGTTTGCTCGCTCGGACTGACGGGGGCACCGTCCGGGTCTGGTGGAAAGTACTGCAGCGCAATGAGTTCCGCAGGAGACCGCGGTATGGGCTGTTCAATGGCAGCCACTCCAATCGGATGTGTCAGTTGTGCGAAAACGGCCGGTGGGGGGATCCGGGGGCTGATGGGCTCGGCCAGAAGGGCCGATGGAAGTCCTAAAACGCAGAAGAGGAGGGCCGTCAGCACACCAAGGCATGAAAGCTCCAGTCTGTCATTCCCGACATTTTTAATCGGGAATCCAGAGTCTTTTCTTTTTTCTTTCCTTGTGAAGGAGAAAGACACTGGATTCCTGCTTTCGCAGGAATGAGAAAAAGAGGAAGCAGGAAGAATAACAACTCTGGATTCCCGCGTGCGCGGGAATGACCAATTCGTGGTGGCGCGGGCTATTTCCATACCCGTGAAGCTTTACTCGGAACTGCCTAACATGTCATCGACCAACGGGCGATTGATATCCTCACAGCCCGGGCATAAGACGTCAAACAGCGCCTCATAGTTCTCGACGTAGTTCCGGTCATCGGTCAATTTTTCCTCAAGCGCGTCCTGGTAACAGGTATCACACAACATCATGATCCCACGCATCACCGAGACCATTTTGCGACCATGGCTTCCAGTCATACGACACCCCTTTTCAGGACTTGATGGCATGTCACGATCACATTGACCATAAGGAACCTCTGATTTAGTGCACTATCGGGCGCATGGCTGCGTTGTGTCCTCGCTCAACCCTCACCTATCTCGATGATAAGCTTCGGGT
>VXOF01000087.1 GCA_009840285.1 Nitrospira sp. SB0662_bin_26 | reverse complement strand
GTGTAAGGAAAACGCCAGCCGTTCGGGCACGTCGAACGTCACCTCCACTTCCCCGCGCGTGGGGTTGCCGTCCGCGTCCTGAGTTTGAACGGACAGCGTCTCCGTCCGGCGCGTGGGCGGTAACACCTCGACGGAGCTGACGTTGCTGGCCAACGCGGTAAACGCCCCTTCTTGCAGCGCGGCCCGAATGCGCTCGGCCAGACCCGCCCCCGTGACTTCAGCGCCGTCGGGTAACCGGTTGGAAGGACTGGCGAACAGATACGCTTTTTCGGAAATCGTCCAGTCGGTGGCCAGCCGTCCCCGGAAGTTCAGGTTTTCGTCCAGATCCAGGAGCCCCTCAAACGTGAGGCTCACGATTCCCGAACTGGCCGTATCCGCGTTCAAAATCGGATTGAGGATCTTCGCATCGCCGGAGGAGGCTTCGATATACGTTACCAGGCGAGCCGGATTCCCCGTCGCCTGTTTCTCATACGTCGGCACCCAGAAGTAGGACTGCAACAACAGGATCGTCAGCAGGAGCGGAGCCAGGAGAAGCCAACGTTTCGCGCGCATGGGATTGAAGGATCTTTTCAGGTTAGATGTGCGTTCGGCTCTACCCTACCTGACCTCCCCTTACAAAGGGGAGGAAAAAGACGGTAATTCTTTTCTGGTTCCCCTCCTTTGTAAGGAGGGGCTAGGGGAAGTAGAGGCTGTGATTTGTTGTTCGGCATGATACGAACTGCGCACCAACGGACCCGATTCCACGTGCCGGAAGCCCAAGGCCATTCCGTGTTGTTTGAGATCCTCGAATTCCTCGGGCTCGACATACCGGTGCACGGCAAGATGGGCTTTGGTCGGCTGCAAGTACTGGCCGATCGACACGATCTCACAGCCGGCTGCGCGTAAGTCGTCCAGCACCGACCGGAGTTCCTCTTTGGTTTCGCCCATCCCGACCATGAATCCCGATTTCGTGTTCGCCCCCTGCTCTTTCGCCCGGCGAAGCACCTGCAAAGAGCGGTCATAGTCGCCCTGCGGTCTGACGGCCGGAAACAACCGGGAGACGGTTTCGATATTATGAGAAAAAATTTCCGGGGTCGTCGCCAGAACGGTATCAACCGCGGCCGCCTTGCCCTGAAAATCCGGCACCAGCACTTCCACGGTGCAAGCAGGCTGAAGTCGCCGGATGGCATGAATGGTCGCCGCAAAAATGGAGGCGCCACCGTCCCCCAGTTCATCGCGATTCACGGATGTCAACACCGCGTGGCGTAAGTCCAATGCGTGAACGGCTTCGGCCACCCGTTCCGGTTCTTCCCAATCCACCCCGCCCGGGCGACCCGTGGTCACGGAACAATAGTGACACCGACGCGTGCAGACGTCGCCCAACAGCAAAAACGTCGCCGTCCGGTTGTTCCAACATTCCCATTTGTTGGGACAACGCGCCTCCTCGCAAATCGTATGGAGTTGCTTTTTCCTGACCAGCGACTGAATGCGCCGGTAGTGCGGTCCCGCCTCGATCCTGACCTTGAACCACCCCGGCAACCGTTCAGCGGCCATTGCAACCTTGCCTATCAGTCATTCCCGATACTTGTCCCCGGCTTGATCGGGGATCCAGGCAACCTACGGAATCCAGAGTCTTCGTCTTTGTAAATGTATTTTGCATTTGGAGCGGCCGCATCTCATGCGGCTCATCCCCTCCTTTAGAGAGGAACAAGGGCAGGTGGAAATATTTGTCGCGGCGACATTCCCGCCACAAACTCTCCTTCCGTCATTATGAAGGACAGGGGACACATCTTCAAGAAAGGAGACTCAACAGCAACGTGACTGACCGACGCTATCGCGCTTTTCGGCCGGATGGTTCGTTCAGACCGAGGACTTTGCGGGCTCGTTGTTCGAAGCCGGGGTCGAGGCCGGACGGGGACAGGTCCACGCCGTCGGCCAGCCGTTTGACGATGGCATTGATCGCGGCGAGACGGGCGTAGTGCTTGCTGTTGCCCGGAATCACGATCCAGGGCTGGCGGACGGTCGAAGTCCGTTGAAACATCTCTTCGATCGCGACTTCATAGTCGGCCCAGCGAGCCCGGTTGCGGAGGTCTTCCGCGGAGAGTTTCCAGCGCTTGAGCGGATCGTTGAAGCGCGCCTGGAACCGCGCGAGCTGTTCCTCCGGTGTGATGTGCAGGAAGATCTTTACGAGCCGGACACCGTCGTCGTCGAGCATGCGTTCGAATTCATTGATCTCGGCGTACGCCCTCTGCCATTCGGTCCTGGTGGCATAGCCTTCGATGCGTTCCACCAGCACCCGGCCGTACCAGGAACGATCGAATACGACGAGTTGCCCGGACCGCGGCAGGCGCGTCCAGAAGCGGTACAGGTAGTGATGGTCCAGTTCCTCCGGGGTCGGGGCGGAGATTGGCCAGACTTTCAGGCCGCGCGGATCAAGCGGCCAGTGCATCCGCCGGATGACACCGCCCTTGCCTGCGGCGTCCCACCCTTCCAATACGATCACCGCGCGCCGGCTCTGGGATTGGTAGGCCAGGGAAAGTTCCTTCAAGCTGACCTGAAGCCGGGCCAGTTTGGTCTCGTACTCCTTGCGGCCCATGTGCTTCGTCATGTCCAGCTTGGCCAGGCTGGGTGGACGGCGCTGCAACCGGATCGGCTCACGCTGGCTGAGCCGCTTTGCCTTGTTACTCATTTTGCTCTCTGGTCGTGACCGAGTATACGGCGCTGCGCATGTCTCTACCTCCCCTTTCCCCTCCTTACAAAGGAGGGGAAAATAGAGCGGCGGGAGTGACTGAATGGCTCAAGACGATGAAGCCGGATCGAGGGAGACCTTGACCTCGTTCCCTTCCACCGCCACGGGGAAACCGGCCACGCATGCGGACGGATTCGTGACACAGGCCCCGGTCGTAACGTTGTATTCCCAACCGTGCCAGGGACAGGTGACCACCTCGCCGATCAACTCCCCTTCACCCAACGGCCCCGCGCGATGCACACAGGTGTTGTCGATGGCATAAAACGTACCGTCGACGTTAAAGAGGGCTATCTCTTTGCCCTCGACTTCGGCGACGATGCCTTCTCCGGGCTTCACCTCATCCGTATTCGCTACTTTGACCATTTCCGCCATTGGGATCCTCCACCGATCTCTTGCTATGCCATGGGTTCTTTCAACTTCTTCACCATCTCGCTCAGGGTTGCCCCTGTCGCTTCACTCGTCAACTCCCGCACGCGCGTCTGCAACGCCTCGGCCGCGCCCCGGAACGCCCGGGTAAGCGGAGAATCCGGATCAGCCGCGACGATCGGCATGCCCGTGTCCCCTCCCTCGCGGATTGCCGGGTCCAGGGGAATACGACCCAGGAAGGGAATCTCAAACTTCTGCGCCGCACGCTCCCCACCCGCAAACGAGAAGATCTCCGTGCGTTCCCCACAATGCCCGCAGACGAAGAAACTCATGTTTTCGATCACACCCAAGAGGGGGACGTTGACTTTCTTGAACATCATCAGGCCCTTGCGCACGTCGTAGAGTGCCACTTCCTGCGGCGTGGTCACCGTCACGACGCCGGTCAAGGGAACAATCTGCGAAAGACTGAGTTGGGCATCGCCCGTCCCGGGCGGCAAATCCACCAGCAGGTAGTCCAATTCTCCCCACAGGACGTCGCGAAAGAACTGCTGGATGGCGGTGTGCACCATGGGACCCCGCCACACGATCGCGGTTTCTTCCGGCACAAAAAATCCCATGGACATGACTTTCACGCCATGCGCTTCAGCCGGCTTGATTTTGTCGCCCTCTTTCGCCGGTGGCTCCGGCACGCCCATCATCATGGGAATATTCGGGCCATATATATCCGCATCCATCAGCCCGACTCTCGCGCCGCTTTGCGCCAACGCCACGGACAAATTGGCGGAGACCGTGGATTTGCCGACCCCGCCTTTTCCGCTCGCCACGGCAATGACATGCTTGACGCCGGGCAATAAGGCATCCCCGGCTGCCGGGTTTTCCGGGCTCGCGTGCGTTGCAGCCTCTTCGCTCATTGTTTGATCCTCCCCTTCAACTTCGCTACCGCTACGCTCCCTTCGACTCCAATCCGTTACGCTCAGGGCGAACGGGGAGATAATCCGTGCATCCTGAGCGTAGGGCGCACGCCCGGAGTCGAAGGATCAGAACAGGCCCGGAGCCTGCCCTCGACGTTTTTAACCGGGGGACAAACTCAGGACAGGCGTTTCCGGTCGTCGCGTGGGTCCTGCCGCAAACTCTACCCCGCCACAAACGACAGAGGCAAATGCTGAAAGGGAGGTTCCGCATGACGGAGTCGTGTCCCTTGAAAAACCGGCGGCGGCTGCCTAGGATGGTTTAGCACCTTGGTCTACTCCAAACCGTGGTCAGGACGGTCCTTACGACTGGATATCCGTTTTGAACTCTTACATCCCTCCGTTGTGGGTTTCCCTCTCCTTCCCTGAAATTGATCCGGTTTTTTTTCGGTTAGGTCCCCTGCAATTTCGCTGGTACGGGCTGATGTACCTGCTGGGATTGCTGGCCGCGTACTTCCTGATCAAGCACCGGGCCGCCATCCGGAATATCCCCTTGGACAAGCCTCAGTTGTCCGATCTGATTGTGTACGCCGCATTTGGTGTATTTCTCGGAGGACGGTTGGGCTATACCCTGTTTTACAAGACGGCGTACTACCTTCAGAACCCTCTGAAAATTCTGGCCGTGTGGGAAGGCGGGATGTCCTTCCACGGCGGATTGCTCGGGGTGTGTCTCGCGCTTTGGCTGTTCTGTCGTAAGAAGGGATTCGCGGCCTACACGATTGCGGACCTGGCGGCGCAGGTCGCTCCGATCGGATTGGGCCTGGGACGTTTGGGGAATTTTATCAACGGGGAGTTATACGGACGGCCCACCGACGTGTCCTGGTGCATGGTCTTCCCGAGAGGCGGATCGGCCTGTCGCCACCCCTCACAACTCTACGAGGCGGCGCTGGAAGGGATGGTCTTGTTCGGGATGCTCTGGTTCCTGGGCAGAAAGACCACACCCCCCGGCACGGTCTTTTGGAGTTTTATCGCCGGGTACGGCCTCTTTCGAAGCTTCGCCGAATTGTTTCGAGAACCGGATGCCCATCTGGGCTTTATCTTGGGGCCCATGACCATGGGACAACTCTTGAGTATCCCGATGATCCTGCTGGGACTCACGATGCTGGTGGTGGGTTACAGAGCGCAGGCAAGCCGCGAACGCGGGGGGAAGTAATTGAATGCCTCTACCTCCCAACTTTTCCCTCTTCGGAAAAAGTTCCCGTCCTTATCCTTCGGCTCCGCTCAGGACAGGCAAAGGAGGGGAAAACGGGCGGACGACAGCCCTGCGGTCGGGTTACACTACGCTAACCCGACCGACTACGACCTGATCGGCTAAAATCCCCCAGGAGGGGCACCGCCAGGTCTTCCGCCGCCGCCGATTCCACCAAGCCCCCCAAGACCCGGGATGCTTGGTAAGCCGCCTCCTCCGGCCGGCGTGACGTCACCATACCGCCGGTAAATCCGTGAATTCCAAATGACCTGATGTCCGGGAGCGTAATTCGCGGCTTCGGTATAGTGCGCCTCGGCTTGCTTTCGCTGACCCAATCGATCCAGGGTCAAGGCCAGATTGTAATGCGCCTCCGCCAGGGTCTTCTGGACGCCAATGGCTTTTTCATAGTGCTGTTTGGCCGCGGCCCATTGCCCGGCGGCAAAGGCCTCATTGCCGGCTTTCACGGCCGACGCGGCCTCAGGTTTGCTCCCGCCAGGGGCATTCAAGGCCGTGTACCTGACCTTAGCTGTACTACTACAGGCTCCGATGAAGACAAGACTGCATATGAGGCATCCTATTTTCCAACTGCTCCATGGCATGAACGTTCTCCTTTCCTCACGTGTTTGAACGGAAGGCTTCAGCAATCTGTTATCCTACTCAAACCTCGACGCTGAGTCCACTCCGTAAAAAGATGAGTTGTGCCCGGACAGGACCCTGGGCCAAGGCCGACTCGGCCGCTCGACGATAGACCTCCATTTGCGCGCGGTGCTCCCGCACGACCTGCTCCACGGAGTGTTGCTCTACCCGGTGCGTCTTGTAGTCGGCAATCCAAATCTGTTGATCCCGGCGATACATGACGTCAATCACCCCTTCCATCACGCTGGCCCCGGTGTGCTCCGCTTCCGCTCCCGGACTTTCCCAGGGAACGGCGAAGGGAATCTCCCGGCCCAGAAGTTCCGCCTGCCGGAGCACGGCATACGGTTCGGACTCGACGAAGTGCGCGAAGATCTCCTGCAATTCCGCACGGACATCGTCCGACTCCGAGACCGATTCGTTTGGAAGGCATGCCCGGAAACAGGCTTCGATCCACATTGGCATGGTGGCCGAATCAGCGGAAAAATCCCAGCCGTGCAACACACGATGGGCCAATGTCCCTATGATTGCGCTTCGATCGGATGAGCCCGGTTGCGACGCAGGCTTTTTGCGGGGCGGGGCTACAGGTTTTCCCGATGATTTCTTCTTGGATTTTCCAGCTGACTTCCCGGTGACCGCGGGGGTCGACGGCAACGACGCGTCGCCCGTTGTCAGGGACCGTGTCGCGGAAAGAAACTGCGGAGTCCTGACAACCGTCTCCCCTTGCTTCAGCCATGTATCCCACCGGCGCTGGTGCTCCGCACCGTCCGGCATGGTCGCTTTCCACGTGGGGGAAGCGGGACGGGGTTTTCCTTCAACT
>VXOF01000047.1 GCA_009840285.1 Nitrospira sp. SB0662_bin_26 | reverse complement strand
AGCGAGGACACAACGCAGCCATGCGCCCGATAGTGCACTAAATCAGAGGTTCCTTTCCTCTCCCCTTGGGAGAGGGCCAGGCTGAGAGAAAGGATCTGTTGTGCCTCGGGAGCTCTCTCTCGCAGAAATATTTCAGATCGGATATTACTGGGAGACGAAAATTCTCCTCACGGCGATCACGCTGGACCTCTTTTCAGCCTTGGACGGCCGTTCCGACTCCGCTTCCGATCTCGCCCATCGGTTATCTCTCGATGAACGGGCGTTGAGCCTCCTCTTGCACGCGTTGGTCGCCATGCGGGTCCTGACGAAACACGAGGACCGTTTTGCCAACACCGGCGTTGCGCGAAAACACCTGGTGAAAGTCAGCCCCGACTACGTCGGGCACCTCCTCGTGCTTCACGACTCGGAATGGACGAATTGGGGGAAACTGGAAGAGACCGTCCGGACCGGCGTGTCTCCGGTCCGGCAGCACGTATTTGAGACCGATCCGGAAATGGGCGCCAACGTGTTGGCGGTGTTGGACCGGATCGGCCGGGGGAGTGGGGTCACCCTGGCGAAGGTGCTGCAATTGGACGGCGTTGAACATCTGCTGGACGTTGGCGGAGGAGCCGGGACGAATGCGATTGCCTTTTGCCGGGAATCCCCGGGGCTCAGGGCCACGGTATTCGATCTGCTGTCGACACTCCCGGTGACCGAACGTTCGATCAAAGAAGCCGGCCTGGAGGACCGGATTGCGGTCATGCCCGGGAATTTCAATACGGATTCCCTGGGCGGGCGCTATGATCTGGTACTCCTGTCCGACGTGCTTCATTACCAGGACGCGCAAGCCAACGCCGCATTGGTGTGCAAGGCCTTTGCTCACCTCACGGACGCGGGCCGGTTGGTGATCAAGGATCGGTTCCTGGATCCGGATCGAACGAGTCCGGCTTGGACCACGGCGTTTGCCGTGCATATTCTGGTCAATACGGAAGAAGGACAGTGCTTCACGACCCAGGAGGCCATGGAATGGATGACCCGGGCCGGCTTTGCTTCCGTCATGGAACTGGAACCGCGCGCGATTGTTCAGGGAATCAAATCAGGAGAGGATTAAATGGCTGAATGGTTACGAGAGCCGGGGTTTGTGGGAACGCATGCTACCATGGGTGCCGATATCAGTCAGTTGATGGCCACGTTGTTCACCGGGTTGTTTATCGTCGGGTGGATCCAGGCCAAAAAGAGTCACGCGAGCGGGCATCATTGGTTGATGCTCGGCGGGATGATTGCCATGCT
This sequence comes from Nitrospira sp. SB0662_bin_26, assembly GCA_009840285.1. Lineage (GTDB taxonomy): Bacteria > Nitrospirota > Nitrospiria > Nitrospirales > UBA8639 > Bin75. The sequence goes on along the minus strand of VXOF01000047.1, from coordinate 5,444 downwards.
GGCATTTTTCGTCAGTTATTATTTGTTTCGCCAGCTTGGCGTGTTGGCCTTTGAGGGCAAGGAGGGGTTCGGCGGGTCACAGGCTCTGTATGACAACGTGTTCGTGCCTCTGTTGACCTTCCACATTCTCCTGGTCGTGATCGGATTGATCATGGCCATTTACATGATTGTCCTGGGATTCCGCTCTCAAACGTTTATCGACGGCCAACGAAAGTTACGCGAGGCCGTCCTGCAAACCACCGGAAAAAAAATAGCCGTCATCTTCGGTGGAGTGACGGCGCTCGTATTGCTGTTGTTTTTCAGTCGCGTGGCGTCCAGCGGGTTTTCCATGGGTAAATTCGGCGTCTATCTCGGACTTCTCATCCTCATTGCCCTGGTGTTCGGTGTCGAGGTGGGCATCCAGCGCCTGTGGCCGAATGGCGCACGGCGTCATCGAGTTTTGGGCCGGTTTACCATGGTGGTGTATTGCGTGTTGTTCGTGACCGGCAGTATTACGTATACCATGCTGTATATCTTGTATCCCGGACGAATCGGGTAGTCTTGTGATGCGATGCACCTGCGGCTCTGATTTCCGATGCGAGGTCCTCGAGGAATGGGAGGACGGCCAAATCCTTCTTCGCTATCGCTGTGAACGGTGCGGGTTTCGTGTAGGAATCGAGACAGATGATCGAAAAGGCGGTGTGTTGTTCGACAATCCGGTCTGGACGGATGAGGCCCGGCATCGGTTGGAGCGGCTGCCGCCGTATGTGGGGCCTCTTGTCCGGCAGGACGTCGAAGGCTATGCGGATCGAAACGGCCTCACCGTGATCTCGACCGACGTCATGACGGAAGCCGGTAACCAGGGGATGGTATCCTGGCATCCCGAGGCGAAACAACGGTTGTCCCGCGTTCCGGGTCCGGTTCGCGCGATGGCGCGCGTGGAGTTGGAGCGGACGGCTCAGGACAGAGGCCTCTCCGAAGTTACGGTGGAGTTGATGGAGGAAATCAAGGCCCGCTATTTTGGCATGGCAGCCCCGAGGTCGTAAGGCGCGAGGCGCCTCTGCGCCGGCAAAAATCTACCTTCCCTGCCCCCCCAGACCCTTCGCTGTGCTCAGGGCAAGCAAAGGAGGGGAGCAGAGAGAGGCGGCCTGAGGGAGGTTATTCTCGATCAATGACCATTTCCGACTTTGAGAGAATCCGATGCTGCATCGACTTGCACTCCGGGTGATTCCCCAACTGAACGCGACCGTCACGGAACGCGACGTTCGCAGGCGGAAGCGCTGGGTCATGCTTGCTCCGGGATTTGTGGCGCTCGTCCTCTACCGTCTCTTGAAGGACGTGCTGCCCTTATCCGATCCACTGACGTTGTTGGCGTTCAGCGGCTTTCTTTCGACGGTCGCCGCGTACTGGGCTTACGCGATGGGACGCGCCGAGTCGTGTGACCGGATTTGCCGGACCGATAATCCAAGCCGTCTTTTCTGGGTCGGCGGGTGGATCGGGTTTGTCTACGGCGTGCAGCTTTCATTGCTGGTGTTGGCAATCCTGGCCCTCTTTGTCGATTACAATTTTCTGGTTCATCCCGAAGGGCCGGCGATGATGGCCCTGATTATCCCCTGTACGTCGGTCACTCGTGATGCTTTTGAAATCGGGCACGTGGTCCGAATGGAAGCCCAGGGTGCAAGGATGGTGACCTTTCCCGACGGCGGGTCGTTGCGTGAATTGCTCCGGCGAGACTTTCTTCATTTGGCCCCATGGGTGGGCACGGGAATCGTTGCCGGCGGGGCCACCGCGGTCCTGTCCCGACTCGGCTGGACCGGCAACGGGGGGGAAGCCGGCCCGGCAATCCTGGTCTGTATAGTGGCGGCGTTCTGTGCCCATGGGGCTTTCTTGTCCGGGAAACGTCCTCTCGACAACTTCCCTGATCGCTTCAGAATAGAGTCGTGGTTGGAAGCTTGCCGGTTTTGGATGTGGCCGTGTTTGACTTTTGCATTCACTTACTATTTAGTGCAATTCGGCCTTCTTGCGTTTGTCTTTCGGCTTGAGGAGGCGGGTCTATTCGTGCACCTGGCGGTCGGCGGGGTGACCGCGGGGATGATGGCGGGGTATGGCTATTTTCTGGGGGCCCGTGTGTTTGTGGAGACGCAAACACAGGGCGGCATCTCCGAAGGGTTGAAACGTTGTCCGTTCGTGATGGAAATTTTGGCCAAGACCGGATGGGTCACGTCGGGACCGCAGACGAACCCCGTTGGCGTCCGGCAGGGAGAATCCTCGCGAGAGATGCTTTCATGAAAACCGGCGTGTCCGTTTTCCTGTTGTGTGTGCTGGGCTGTGTGCTTGCCGTGCCGGTGCCGGGGTGGGCCGGTCAGGATGCTTCCGCCCTGACCGAAGACGTCTATTATAAGACCGACGGAATCCCTCAAAGTCCTCCGGCAACGGAAACCGGATCCACCTACCCGCAATGGCAACCGCTCAATAACCGGATCATCATCTGGCTCGTCACGCAGCAGCATACCTATTTCGGCGGGTTCGTTCTGGCCCTGCCGTTGTTTGCGTTTCTCCTGGAGTTGTTGGGTCTCACGCGTCGTGATCCGCAGGCCGCCCAACGCTACGACGGCTTGGGTCGCGACATTTTGCGCGTCGGGGTGGTTTCGCTCTCGGTCACGGCCCTGCTCGGCAGCGCCATGCTTGGGGCGTTCATCACGTTCTATCCCGTGTTCATGACGTACATGGGTTCCACGTTCAAACAGATGATGCCGTTGTACGCCGCGGTGTTTTTGGGGGAATTTTTCCTCATGGTGTTGTACTACTACAGTTGGGACCGCTTGGCCCAAGGAGCCGGGAAATGGGTGCATTTGTCGATCGGAGTGGTCGCGAACGGCATGGGCGTGATGTTGCTCCTGCTGGCCAATGCCTGGGCGTCGTTCATGATGGCGCCCGCGGGGGTGAACGCAGAGGGACAGTTCCTGGGAAACGTCTGGCATTTGTTGCATTCGCCGTTGTGGAATCCGCTCAACGCCCACCGGTTCCTGGCGGACATCATGTCCGGGGGCGCGGTCGTCGTGGCCTATGCCGCGTACCGGTTCTTGAAGACCCGGGCCCAGGAGGAGCGGGCGTATTACGATTGGGTGGGTTACGTGTTCATCGTCGTGGTGGTGTGTGCGTTGCTTCCCATGCCCTTTGCCGGGTATTGGCTGATGCGCTCGGTCTTCGAATTCCGCCAGGAGATGGGCATGACCATGATGGGCGGGCTGTTGTCCTGGTTGTTCGTGGTCCAGGCCACCACCATCGGCGCGCTCTTTCTCGGGATCAATTATTACATCTGGCAGTCCCTGGGACGATTGCGTGACGGGGATCGGTATCATCCCTATTTCAAATTCATCGTCGGGGGATTGATGGTGTCGTTTCTGGTCTGGTTCACCCCCCATACCATTGCCATGACGCCAAGCGAAATGAAAGCCATGGGCGCGGCGCAACATCCGGTGATCGGACAGTTCGGGGTGATGTCGGCGAAAAACGGCGCTATCAACGTCATGATCTGTCTGACCGCATTGAGCTACCTGTTGTATCGCCGCGCCAACCGCATCATTACCGTACCGTGGGCCGCGGCGGGAAACGTGGCGATCGGGGCGTTGTTTGTCGTGGGCATGGCCAATATCGTCTGGGTCTCGGTGTACGGGTTTTTCATTCCCGCCCACGTCCGGGTCGGCCTGTCCATACCGCAGGGGGCGACCACGGCGACGGTCCTGCTCGGAGGGTTGGTGCTCAACCATTTTCTGTTGAAGGGGAGCGAGATTCGAGGCCCCATCCAATGGGGCGGGATATCCGTGCGCGGGATGGTGGCGTTGTTTGGAGTCGCCGCGACCTTTTCTTGGGTGATGGGGTTGATGGGGTATATCCGGTCGGCCGGCCGGTTGGGATGGCACGTGAATGAACTGATGGCGGACGTTTCGCCGTGGGCCTTTACTCCCGCCATCACGTTTGCGGCCAAGATGGTGACCATCAACATGGTGTTGTTCTGGGCTTCGGTGTTTTTCATGTTCTGGCTGGCCACCAGGGACAGGTCGGTTGTCGTGGAAAAGGACGCGCCGAGCATGTCGTTCGTGCAGGCGTTCTCAAGAGAGGAGTCGGTATGAGGATGGGAAGACTCCTCGGCATGGGCGTTGCCCTAGTTGTGTTCTGCGTTCCCTTTTTTCTGGCAAGTGATGAGGCTTTCTCGCAGGCGGTGACGCTCGAAAATTTTGAGCATCCGGATGAGGAGCAGTTTCCTAAAGGATGGGACGGGTCCCGAAGTACGATCACGGCCAAAGAAGCCTATGCCATTCACCAAGAAGGGGACACCGCGTTTCTGAAAGGCAAGGGCGCGAATCAGCGGGTGTATACCAAGAACATCGATTGGGATCCTCGAACGCATCCTATTCTAAAGTGGAGGTGGCGTTTGCACGTCGTCCCGGAGAAGGCGGAATTCCTTGGGGCGGTTTTTGCGAATCTGGATACGGATTTGCTGTTTATTCCGGTGTCCACGAAGTACGTCTGGAGCGGCACGAAACCCGAAGGCTCGGTCACGGATGGCGGCATGTTCGGCGCGGCCGAGGTCGTGGTGCGTTCAGGCGTGCAACCGGTGGGTGAATGGGTGGAAGAAGAGGTCAACGCGTACGAGGATTTCAAGGAGATTCATCAACATGAACCGGCCGAACGGGCCTGGGGTATTTCCCTGCAAAGCGGCCCGGGCGTGGAAATCGATTTCGGTTCGATCGAGGTGCGGGCGGAATAACGCCTCGCGGTCGCGTGGCGACAAGGAGATCTGCAATTTCCAAAGGAACCATGATAGACGTGGGCCTCGGCGTGGCGGTCATGGGGACAGTCGGGGTGCTCATCGGCATTCTCCTGGGCGGCTCCTTTCTCTATTTCGCGGCGGGGCTTGGAGTCATTTTGGGGGCCGGGATCGGTCTCATTGGCGGACGCCGGTTTTTTCTCGGTATTTTTGTCGGTACGTTTTTTGGGGGTGCGCTGGCCTGGGCCGTTTCCGGACCGGAAAATATTACGGTCGGCGCAGGGTCCGGCGCGGCGATGGGCGGATTTTTGGGAATTTGGATCTCCATGTTGATTGACGTGTTTTGGCGAAAACCGATGCAGACCACTGCCGATAACGAAGCGGAGGCAGGGACGGGAAGCGGAGGCGGTTGACCGTCTATCGGGGATCAGGGTTATGGAAAATCGCGGGGTACTGATCGGTTCCATCATCTTTGTGTTTGCTTCGTTCATCCTGATGATGGTGATGCTGATCTATGAAACGTATAAAGGGCAGCAGGAGTTGGACCGGCTGGTGTCGAAGTCGCAGACGACCAAACCCCGGGTCATCGCTCCGGTGAAAGTCCAGGATTTTTCCATGTACCGGACGCTGGTCGGCAATGAAGGCCGTGAGATGGTCGAGATTCCCGAAGGCCCCTTTACCATGGGGAATGATC
>VXOF01000004.1 GCA_009840285.1 Nitrospira sp. SB0662_bin_26 | reverse complement strand
GCGACGGCGCGTTTCAGATGACCGGGACCGAACTCGCGACCTGTCTCCGGCACGGGCAAACCCCCATTGTTATGATTCTCAACAACCGCGGCTATACCACCGAACGGGAAATCCTGGAAGGGCCGTTCAATGACGTCCATGAATGGCGCTATGACGAAATCTGCACGTTGCTCAACGGCGGCATCGGTCACCGTGTCGAGACGTTCGGGGCCTTTGTGCAGGCCATGGATTCGGCCATGGCGGATTCCGAACACCTGCACGTCCTCAACGTGATCCTCGACCCCAAGGACCGCTCCACCGCCATGACCCGCGTGGCCCGTCGTTTGGCCAAACGCCTGTCTCAGCCGAGTCCCGAGCGTTCTTGACCCTTCCCCTTCAGTTCCCTTACCCTTCGAGAAACGCCACTGGATTCCCAATTGCGACTGCGGAAGGAGGAAAGTTTTTCCTCGACGGTTTAAATGCCTCCTCTTCTGTCATTCTCGCGGCACGGGTATCAAGCGGGGTGGCTCTCGCAACGCGAGAATCCATCCCCCACGCGTTTTTTGCCTGATGAAACAACAGACGGAAGAAACCTGGATTCCTATAAATCGCCTGGATCCCCGATCAAGCCTGTCCTTGACGTTTGTAATCGAGGATCGGGGACAAGCGTCGGGAATGACAGGAGGGGTAAAGGTCGTCATGCCGGCGTGAGGTCCGTTTGTGAAAGTGCCGTTCCATCAATTCAATCCCAAAAAATTCTCTTTTCGGAAAGACCCGGTCCTGGTGCTGGACAATTTTTGGACCGAACGGGAAATGGAAATCTTTCGAGAGGCGATGACGCACTCGACCTGGACGGGCCTAAGGGACATGCCCGCGGTATCAAAAGCTTTCCCCGATTCAGGCAATTGGCTGAAAGCCGAAATCGGCCCGCGCGAGCGGCAACTCTTTCTCGACAAAATGTCGCTGCCGTGTATCGCGGAATACGTCGAATCCTTTCCCAACATCAGACAACGGCACGTGAATTTCAATTACTATACCTACGGCGCCGGAGACTGTTTGCCGACGCATGACGATACGGATGAAGCCTATGCCGCCGACCGTGACCGCCCACCGCCCCTCCGGCGGCTGGCCCTGGCGACCTACGTCCATTCCGAATGGAACACCGATTGGGGCGGAGAACTGATCATCTACCATGCCAGGAAGGACCCGCGCGGGAACCGTGTCCTGGACGTGGCCCAATGCATCGCCCCGGAACCGGGATCGCTCGCCCTCTTTGCCGTACCCCGGTTTCACCGCGTGTGCCGGGTCGACGCGCTGGCGGGCGAACACAAACGGCTTTCGATCGCCGGATGGTTCATGACCGAACACGACGCCTGACGGGAACCGCTTGTCCTTGAAACCTGCCGTCGTCACGGCAGTCACGATTTGCTCGCCTCACCCATGCACGTTATCACCACCCTCGATTGTCACGTTGCCGGCGAAGCGCTTCGCGTGGTCACGTCGGGGTTCCCCGAGCCTGCCGGTTCCACCATCCTGGAAAAACGACAATATTGCCGGGACCACCTTGACTATCTTCGGAGAGCGCTCATGTGGGAACCGCGAGGTCACCACGACATGTACGGGTGCCTGTTGGTCACGCCCGCGCACCCGCAAGCCGATACCGGGGTGCTGTTCCTTCACAATGAAGGTTACAGTACCATGTGCGGGCACGGGATCATCGGACTCGCGACGGTCATGCTGGAACAGGGGTTGTTTCCCGCTTCCGTTCCGACCACGACCATCCGGTTTGACACCCCCAGCGGTCTGGTGACTGCAAAGGCTTCCCTCGATGAAGGCAAGGTGCGGAGCATCGCGTTCCTCAACGTCCCCTCGTTTGTCCTGGATGTGGAGCAGACGGTTCACGTTCCGGGCATCGGCCCGGTTCGATATGATATCGCCTTTGGCGGGGCGTTCTATGCTTTTTGCCAAGCAGAGCCGTTGGGCCTCGACCTCAAGCCCGAACACGCACCACGACTCCAGGCCCACGGCTTGGCCATTAAACACGCCATCATGGCCGAACACACCTTTTCCCATCCCGCGGAGCCCGAGCTTGGTTATCTCTACGGCACGATCTTTACCGGACCCCCTCAGACACCCGGAGGGGACGTACGGCAGACGTGTATCTTTGCCAATGGCGCCTTGGATCGATCGCCAACCGGAACCGGCGTCAGCGCCCACTTGGCCCTTCTCCACGCCAAAGGGAGTCTAAAGGTGGGACAAGCCCTGCGATTTGAAAGCATTTTGGGCACGCAGTTCGGAGGGAAAATCGTGGAGAGGACTCAACTGGCCTCATGCCCGGCGATTATTCCGGAAGTCGAAGGTCACGCCTGGCTCACGGGGCGTCACGAATTCCTCATCGATCCGGACGACCCGTTAAAAGACGGGTTTCTGTTGGGCGTGGATTAACGGGTTTCGACCCTGAATGCGGCTCCTTGCGAAACCGGCCTGTGCTCCGTCATTGATCCTGTAATCGGAGCCAAACTGCCTGGAGGCCGATGATGGTCTTGGCATCCTGGATCCCGCCGTCATTGATACGAGCGATGGCTTGGTCAAACGGCATTTCAATGATCTCCAGGACTTCATCCGCACCCAGGTTTTGTGTGCCCGGCGATAGTTCGTGCCCCACGAAAATGTGAATGATTTCGTTAGTAAAACCCGGCGTGGTCAAGAAGCTCAGAAGCGGCTCCAACCGGCCAACCTTGTAACCGGTCTCTTCTTCCACTTCCCGGGCCGCGCAATCCCCGGGGTCCTCGCCGGGATGCAGTTTGCCCGCGGGGATTTCATAGATGAACCCTCCCACGGCATGACGATATTGCCGGACCAGGATCACCGTCCGGTCGTCCTTCATCGGCACGACGGCCGCGGCTCCCGGATGTGAAATGACCTCAAGGTCGGCCGTGGCCCCGTTCGGCAGAGTCACCGTCTCCACGGATAGATCAATGATTTTGCCCTTATAGATCGGTTTCTTCATCGTGAACCGTGCCCCCCATTCATGGGAAGAAGAGGACTCTCACGCCGGCGGCTTGGACTTCTTATAAAAGGGAAGGGCGACCACCCGGGCGGGTACCCGCCTGCCTCGAATCTCGACGTCGAAGGCCGTACCGGCCTCGGTATAGGCGGGATCCACGTACCCCAGGCCTATGCCTTTCTGCAGGATGGGCGACAGGTTTCCGCTGGTCACCGTCCCAACCGGTTTGTCCTGAGCAACTAATCTCATGTCGTGACGGGGCACGGCTTTTTCCAATAATTCGAATGCCACCAGGCGTCGTGACGGCCCCTCTTGCATTTGTCGCTTGAGGACGGGTTCGCCGATAAAGTCGCCTTTGTCAAAGCTCACGACCCATTTGGCATTGGCTTCTATCGGAGTGGTGGCTTCGGTCAGGTCGTTGCCGTACAACAAATACCCCATGTCGAGCCGCAGCAAATCCCGTGAGCCCAACCCCGCGGGCTTCAGGCCGTACTCCTCTCCGGCCTGCATCAGTCGATCCCATACGAGGCGAACCTGTGTCGCCGGCACGTACAATTCATACCCCGGCTCTCCGGTATAGCCGGTCCGCGTAATCAGACACTCGACGCCGCCGACCGTCTCCCGCAAGCATTGTCGCGGCTTCAGCCCATCGAGCGATGATGCGACGTGCGTCTGCAGCAACGACTTCGAGGCAGGCCCTTGCAGAGCCAATTGAGCCAGATCTTCCGATTGATCCTCAATGCGAAGCTCCCCTTGTTCCTCACCCTGCTGTTGGAACAGCCAATCTCTGATCTTGTCGAGATTCGACGCATTCACACACAGGAGAAACTCCTCCACACCCAACCGGTACAGGAAAATATCGTCCTTAACCCCGCCGTCGGGGTTGCACATCATCGAGTACTGGGAACCCATGGGCTCGACCCGTTGCACGTCATTGGTGGTGACTCGCTGAAGAAACGGCAAGGCTCCTGGGCCTTCGACGTGCAGCCGCCCCATGTGACTCACGTCGAACAAGCCCGCCGTGGTGCGGACCGCATGATACTCATCGAGGACGCCTGAATACTGGAGGGGCATGGCCCAGCCGGCAAAATCCACGATTTTGGCCTTCCGGGCCACGTGGGCCTCATGCAGGGAAGTCTGTTTCATCAGTGGGGGAACCGGGCCGACGAATATCTCTACCTCCCAACTTTTCCCTCTTCGGAAAAAGTTCCCGTCCTTACAAAGGAGGGGAAAAAAGTGAGAACTGTCAGCGAATGAACATTTACATCCCGTGAACAAGCGAAAAGATTGATACCCTACCGGAGATCCAGGAGTTCCACTTCGAAAATCAGCGTGGCGCTGGGCGGAATGATGCGACCCGCGCCGCGACTGCCGTAGCCCAGATCGGGTGGAATGATCAACTTGCGTTTCGTGCCGATGCTCATCCCGACGACTCCTTCATCCCAGCCTTTGATGACTCGCCCCGCACCCAACCGGAAAGAAAATGGCTCTCCGCGGTCCACCGAACTATCGAATTTCGTTCCGTCTTCCAGCCACCCCGTATAATGGACGAACGCGGTTTCTCCCACGTGCGCCTCGCGCCCGTCGCCCGTCACCAGGTCAACGTATTGCAGCCCGGACGACGTCTTGACGGGTTCGGGTTCGGCTCCGAGCACCGTTCCCGGCCCTTGAAGAACACATACGCTACTGACCGCCACGACCCATACCCAGGCTCGAATGTTTTTCAACAGCATGTGCTTGTATTCCTTTCGTTTGGCTGGTGGACTCACTTTGTTGCAGCCTGTCCAAGCATCTCTTTCCGATTGGGAACAAGGCCTATCCCGATGAACTTGGCGAATCTATTTTTCCGGAAACGGCTCGGCAAAAAGCGCTACACTCGCGGTATACCCGTGGATAAAGTTTTTCCCGCCGACCGGGCCGATCTCTCCGGCGGCAAAAAACCCCGCGACCGGAATCCCTTCGGCCTGTCGTTGGAGGGCCGTAATATCATGGTTGGGTTCGGCGAAAAACCGCCGGCCCCGGCCGTTGCAACTGAACAACAAGGCTCCCTTGAAAGGAGCATTCGGGAAGTCCAGGCGATCCTGCGCCAGCAATAAATGGAAATCCTCACTGGCGGCGGCCGGATCCCTCACGTGAAACTGAATCGTCTGACCTTCCTTCACGACGTCGGAAATCGCCACGCCCCCGGAGCGTTGGTCCGCCCCCAACAATCCACGAATGAGAAAATCTCCCCGGCCAAACTCCTCGCGTTGCTCATCAAACGCCACGCCGACCTGTACCGCCATGGCGACCTGTTTCCCCCGTTCCGGGCCCAAGCGTTCGAGTGTCTCCTGGAGCCGTTCGAGGGTCGGCACGCCCCCCAACTCATACATAATATTTCGTTCAGCCTTGGTTACCACGTAACGTTCCCCGATGGGTTGGCAGCCCTGAGACACCAGGGTCCGAATCCACACCGGTCCCCACAGGGCCACTCCGACGAGGCCTTCCTGCACGATCCCGCCGTTGAACACCAATCGATTTTCACCCAGATCCGTACCTCCACTGGCAACGCCCCCGATCGCGGGCGCCCCAGGGCAGCGTGTCTCCATGGTTTCAAACACGTCTTCGATCGGCGTGGAAAAGGGATCGGCAAAGACTAGGAACGTGGGTCGCTCCGAGAGCGATTCCAATTCCTGAGGCCACCCCTCAAAAGTATAAGAGGATTGGGATTCCTTTTCATGGAACGTCAAATGAAAGGGGACCATCCGCACTTCAGGCAATTGAGCCGCCCACAAGGTCACGACCGACGTATTCTCGTATTCCTCGGCTGGTCCGATCACGCCGTCCCCCATACAGCCGACCATCACTCGGGGCGCTAATTCCAGGTGGAGTGTCTCGACCAATTCACGGGCGGACTTCGCATAATGCGGTGAAAAAAACAGACAGACCAAATCAGGGGCAGTCCGGCCGAACGCCTCACGAACGGAGGCGACCAGCGCCTGCGCCGCATGATCCGCGCCCGAATCACGCGCTATGGCTACATGGAATTGCATGGTCGTACCGTGTCTGTTGGGAAACCTTTGGTGCTCCAGGAAGCGTCTCGTCCAGTTCAATTCTATACTGGTGACAAGGGCGCTCGACCGTTGAGACACTTTAACTGGGCGTGATTATACTTGTCCACCACTCGAGCACTCAAAAGCTTGCGAGCGACTCAACAAGTAGTAGTCCTCATGCTGTAAGCGGGGAAAATCAAGCGAAAAGGAAGGTGTTCAGGATTTTTCACCCGGTCTGGACGGCAGGATAAAATCGGTCTCAAACATCTTGTAGGGTGCCACCGAGAGACCGACGTGCGCATAGACTCCTTGGGCCGCGGCGTTGTCCTGCTCCACGTAGAGACGGATGCCGGCCACGTTGCCTCGGCGCTTGCCTTCTGCCAAAACGTAATCATACAGGGCTTTGAACACGCCCTGCCGTCTCCATTCCTTGTGGACGTACACGCTTTGCAGCCACCAGAAGACGGCGTTCCGCCAATCGCTCCATTCGAAGGTGATCAACAACTGCCCGATCATTTCCCCGGTGGGCCGGTACTCCATCACCACGTAAAACCCCTTGGTGGAGTCCGCCAGGATCGACTCCACGCCGGGCCGGAGGAGGGATCGTTCCAATTGTCTCCCTTCGGTTTCCGATGCGAGCGCCATGTTGTACGTGACCAACGACTCAAGATCAGGGGGCTCGGCCAACCGGATATGGAAGTCTGACTGGTTCATGGCTCGAATATTATCCGATGGGAACCCCGATCAATTCGAGGACAGGTCTACGGAAGCGGGCGGACCCTTCGACCCTTCGACAAGCTCAGGGCTCAGGGCAGGCTCCTTCGGGGAGGGTCGGCGGCCAGCCAGCCTTGGGGTGGTCGATAGAGCCCAGCGGAGAATTCCAATTTCATGGCCTCTTCGGGACGCAGATTGACGCGGTGGATCTTGGATGCGCCCACGAACGCCAAATAGCCTGTAAAGGGGTGAATGGCCGTCGGCACGAACACCATGATAAGTGAATCGTCTTCGGTAATCTGGAGCATCCCCGGTGCACTGCCCATGAGAAATCCGATGGCCCACAGGCCGGTACGGGGAAACGGAAACACGACCACCGTACTTTGGCCGAACCGTTCCCGGAATTGAAACACGTCGGTCATCCCCTTGAGGGTGTAATAGAT